>NZ_CP151473.1:2141928-2447918 GCF_048755855.1 Curtobacterium sp. L1-20
GTGGTGCGGTCGCTTCGGAGGGCGGCCACTCCGGTGAGGATGATCTCGATCCCCGCCCGGAACTGCTCGCGGTCGTCGTGCTCGACGAGCTGGCGCTCGATCCGGGCCAGGAACGGGTACCGGCCGCTGTCCGATCCCACCAGCGGCGAGGTCGAGGACTCGATGAAGCCGGGCCGGTCCGCTCGGACGTCGCCGAGGTGCTGGCCGGCGTCGTACTGGCTCGCGACGCCGAGGACGTGGTGCACCAGCGCGGAAGCGGCGTCGAACTGCTCCGGTGCGGGGACCCCGAGTGCGGTGACCTCCGAGCCGATGCGGTCGAAGAGCTGCAGGACCGCGGGCTGCCACGGGGCGGCGACGAGCTGCGAACCGAGCCACGGGTGCGCGACGATCGCGGCGAAGACCCCCGCGGTGACCTGGCGGATGCTCGCGGCCGGGTCGGCGCTCCCGGCCGTGGCGAGGACGTCCGTGATCATGCCGGTGGCCGCGGCCGAGAGCAGCTCGCTCTTGTTCGACACGTGGTGGTAGAGCGCGCCCGCACCCGTCGAGAGTTCGGCCGCGAGGGCGCGGAACGTCAACGCGTCCGTCCCGCCGGCGTCGAGGAGTGCGATCGCCGTCTCGACGATCCGTACCCGCGTCAGTGCATCCGTCCGGCGCTCTGGCCGCTGTCGCGCGTTCGTCACCGGTGCATCGTGACACACGGTGGAACGGCGTTCCAAGCTTGTGGAACACCGTTCCACCACCGAGAGGACGCCCCCGTGGCCTTCACCGATCAGCCCTCGTACATCATCAAGATGCGTGCCAAGCCCGGCATGGCCGACCGCCTGTTCCACCTGGCGACGGTCGGCATGGAGAAGTCTGGGTCCTCGGACCGGTTCATCATGCTGCGTGAGGACGCCGACCCGGACGTGCTGTGGAACATCGAGGTGTTCCGCTCCGTCGAGGCGAAGGACGGCTACGAGAACAGCCCGATGGCCGACGAGCTCCGGGACGAGATCATCGACCTCCTCGCTGAGCCGCCCGTCCGCATCGCGGCGCACCCCTACTCCGCGATCCCGGCCCTGCCCGGCGACGTCGATTGACGGTTCCGCCGCAGACGCCCGCTCCGGTAGTGTCTGCGTGTGCACGTAGACAAGCAGCCCTGCGGACTCAGCCCGGAGTCCGAGTACGTCGAACTCGCGGTCGAGGTGTTCGCGATGCTCGCGGACGCGACCCGCGTGAAGATCATCCTGGCGCTGCGGGGTGCTGACGAGTTGTCGGTGAACCGCCTGGCCGAGATCGTCGGCAAGAGCCCCGCAGGCGTGTCGCAGCACCTCGCGAAGCTCCGACTGGCACGGATGGTGTCGACCCGTCGCGACGGCACCACCGTGTACTACCGCCTCACCGACGAGCACGCGTCCGAACTGGTCATCGACGCGGTGAAGCAGGCCGAGCACGTCGTCGGCGCCGCGCCCCACCACCGCGTGGCGCGGGACGACGCGTGACCGGTCACGACCACGAGCCCGGGCCGGGCCACCACGGGCACGAGCACGGCGACGGCCACGGGCACGAGCACGAGCACGAGCACGGTGAGCACGGGCACTCGCACGCACATCCGCACGGCGGGGTGCGGGGATTCCTGTACGACCTGTTCGTGCCGCACACCCACGACTCCGCCGACTCGATCGACGACGCGATGGAGGCCAGCTCTGCCGGCGTCCGAGCACTGCAGGTCAGCATGACCGTCCTGCTCGCGACGACCGTCCTGCAGGCCGTCATCGTCGCGTTCACCGGCTCGATCGCGTTGCTCGCGGACACGATCCACAACTTCGCGGACGCGTTGACCGCCGTCCCGCTGTGGATCGCGTTCGTCCTCGGCCGCCGGGCCGCGAACCGCCGGTACACGTACGGCTACGGCCGTGCGGAGGACCTCGCGGGCATGTTCAACGTGTTCGTCGTCGCCCTCTCGGCCGTGGTCGCCGGGTGGCAGGCCGTCGACCGGTTCGTCGATCCGAGGCCGATCGAGAATCCCTGGTTGCTCGTCGCGGCGGGCCTCATCGGGTTCGCCGGCAACGAAGCCGTGGCGATCTACCGCATCCGCGTCGGGCAGAGGATCGGGTCCGCCGCCCTCGTCGCGGACGGGGTGCACGCCCGTCTCGACGGGTTCACGTCCCTGTCGGTCGTCCTCGGTGCCGTCGGCGTCCTGCTCGGGTTCCCCATCGCGGACCCGATCATCGGTCTCCTCATCTCGGTGTCGATCATGGTCCTGCTCTGGGGCACCGTGAAGTCGATCGGGGCCCGACTCATGGACGCGATCGACCCCGCTCTCGTGAGCCGGGCCCAGCACGCGCTCGAACACACCACCGGCGTGGAGCGCGTCCGCGACGTCCGGCTGCGATGGGTCGGGCACCGACTGACCGGCTCGGCGACCGTCGAGGTCGCCGTGGATGCCCTGCACGACGCCGAGCACATCGCGGACCACGCGGCCGAGCACGTGCACGAGACGATGGGCAACATCGACGAGTTCACCGTCACCCCGGCCGTCCACGCGCACGCGCCGCTCGGAGGGTCGGCGCGGTAGCGGCACCCTGCTGGGCTCGGCACGGAGCCGCCCGTCCGCACGACGGCGCCGTCCGCCGGACCGCCGTCCGTGGAACAGCGGATCCGCGCCGTCCCGGAGGGGCACTACGGTCCGACGGACAGCAGACGTCGAGAGGACCGCGCACCATGACGAAGCACGACCGACCCGACCAGACCCTCACCGGGCGGACGGCACTCGTGACCGGGGCGAGTGGCGGCCTCGGCGCGGCGATCGCCACGAGGCTCGCGCAACGGGGCGCCGACGTCGTGCTGCACGGCCGCGATGAGGAACGCCTCGATCGTGTGGCCGCAGCGATCGAGCGCGGGACGCCGGGACGGCGGGTCCACCGGATCGTGCTGGACCTCGCCGCGGAGGGGGCCGCCGCTCGGCTGGTCACGGAGGTCGAGGCGCTCGGCCTGACGATCGACGTGCTGGTCAACAACGCCGGGTTCGCCGCGCACGGCGCGTTCGCCGGGCACGACGGCGACCGGATGGCCGACATGGTGCGGGTGAACTGCGGCGTCGTCCTCGGCCTCACCCGCTCGTACCTGCCCGGCATGCTGGACCGCGGCGACGGTGTCGTCCTGAACGTCGCGTCGACGGCCGGTTTCCAGCCGACCCCGACGATGGCGGTCTACGGCGCCACGAAGGCGTTCGTCGTCTCGCTCTCCGAGGCGCTCTGGCTCGAGACGCGCGGGTCGGGCGTGCGGGTCGCCGCGATCTGTCCCGGCCCGATCGACACCGGCTTCTTCGACGCGGCGCGGAGCACGGTCCCGTTCCTCACCCGCGGTCGCGCGGACGCGGACGCGGTCGCCCGTCGCGTGGTCGCCGAGGTGACCGCGCACGGCGGCCCCAGTGCCGTCCCCTTCCTGTCGAACAAGGCGATCGCCACGGTCTACCGCCTCCTGCCCCGAGCGCTCGTCACGCGGACCGCGCGACTCGTCATCAACCGATGATCACGGGCGGACCCAGGGGCGACACGCTGCCCTTCCGGAACGATCGCGTGACCGCCCTGCTGACGGACCACGCCCACCTCGCGACGCGGTCCGGTGAGGCGATCGCGTACCTCCCGGCCGTCGGTCCGTGGGCGGCCGTGGAACGGGACCACCCACCGGCGTGGGAGGACCTGCGTCGGGTCACCTCCCGCGCCGTGGTGGAACGGTCAGCCGGGTTCGAGCCGACCGGGTGGCGGACGGTGGACCGATCGGAGTACCTCGTCATGGTCGGCGACCGGCCGAGCACCCCGACGGACACCGCAGGGGTCCGCGTGCTGCGCGAGCACGACCTCCCGGCCATCGCGCGGCTCGCCGCGGACTGCGGGGCGACGATGTTCTCCGAGGGCGCGTTCGCGATGGGGCACTTCCGGGGCGTGTTCGACCACGACCGTCTCGTCGCGATGGCCGGAACGCGGGGCTCGACGCCGACCACCTGGGAGGTGGCCGCGGTCGCCACCGTCCCCGACCACCGACGACGTGGCCTGTCGGCGGCGGTGGTCTCGGCGACCCGGGAGGCGGCCGAGGCGACCGGGCGTACCGCCTTCCTCCACGTCGCCCCCGACAACGTGACGGCCGTCCGGCTCTACGAGCGGCTCGGCTTCAGCGTGCACGGGGAACCGGTGGTCGTCGACGAACTCGTGGCGCTCGCTCCGGCGACCGGACCGACCTCCGACGGCCGGTCGACCATCGGCCCGTAGGACCACGGATGTCCCGGCAGCGCGATGCTCGCACCCTTGCTCCGTCGGGCACCCCCGAGCACACGAAAGAGCAGGATCGCGATGACGAGTGACGTCCACCACGACGGGACCGACACCGGCGGTCGGACGCGCGTCGCCACCGGCAAGGTCCTCCCGCCCGGGGTGCCGTTCCCGGACGGGATCCGTGCGGGTGGCCTGCTGTTCGTGTCGGGGCAGCTCGGCAACGTGCCCGGACAGATGCGCCTGCGTCAGGGCGGTATCGCGCCGGAGACGCTGCAGGCCGTGCTGAACGTCCGCACGGTGCTGCAGAGCCATGGGCTCGACCTGGGTGACATCGTCCGCTGCACCGTGATGCTGCGGGACATGGGCGAGTGGCACGCGTTCAACACCGCGTACGAGGCCGCGTTCACGGGGTTCCCCCTGCCGGCGCGCAGCGCGTTCGGCTGCGCGGGGCTGGCGCTGGACGCCCGGGTCGAGATCGAGGTCACCGCGGCGTCCTGACGTCGCGCCCGAGGAACACCACGAGGGACGGAGCAACCCCCGACGGCCGTCGGCGGGACGTCGGAGGCGCCCGCCGGGCGCTGCGCCGGAGCACGCCCCGCCAGGAGAGGAACCACCATGCCATCCGGACCACCCCAGGACATCACGTCACGTCCGGTCGCCGTGATCGGAGGTGGCACGCTCGGCCGGAGGATCGCCCTGATGTTCGCCAGTGGTGGCGCGGACGCCCGCATCCACGACCTCGACGATCAGGTCCTGTCCGACGCCGTCACGTTCGTGGAGCGCTCGCTCCCGGGAGTGGTCGCGGGACGCGCCGGCGCCGTCGCCGGGACGGTCGCGGGCGCACCGGACCTCGTCGACGCGGTCGACGGTGCGTGGCTCGTGGTCGAGGCGGTCCCGGAGCGACTCGACCTGAAGCGGACGGTGTTCGGGCAGCTCGACCGTGCGGTGGCGACGGACACGATCCTCGCGAGCAACTCCTCCTCGTACGCGTCCCGACTCCTGATCGACGAGGTCGAGCACCCGGAGCGGGTGTTGAACGTGCACTTCGCCATGCCGCCGGTGCAGAACGCCGTCGAGCTGATGGGGAACGGCCAGACCGACCCGGCGATCATCGCCCTCCTCGTGGAGCAGCTGCCGCGCTACGGCGTGTCCCCGTTCGTGGCGCACCGGGAGTCGACAGGGTTCGTCTTCAACCGCATCTGGGCAGCCGTCAAGCGCGAGTCCCTCGCGGTCGTCGCCGACGGGGTGTCGACGCCGGAGGACGTCGACGCGGTGTTCCGGATCAACACCGGAGCGCCGGTGGGCCCCTTCCGGATGATGGACCAGGTCGGCTTCGACGTCGTCCTCGACATCGAGGACCACTACGCGGCCGAGGACCCGCACCTGTCCGAGGGCCCGAGGCGGCTGCTGCACGAGTACGTCGCCGCCGGTCGACTCGGCGTCAAGAGCGGTCGCGGCTTCTACGTGTACGACCACTGAGCGCGGTCGACGACCCTGAGCGCGGTCGACGACTGTTGAGCTGCGTCCGCGACCGCGGAGCGAGCGGGCGCGAGCTGCCCCTGCCGCGTCAGTCGTCCCTGCCGCGCAGGTGGAGCGCGAGCTGCGTCCGGGTGCTCACCCCGATCTTGCGGTAGGTGTTGGCCAGGTGCGTCTCGACGGTCCGGACGCTGACGTGGAACGCCGCGGCGATCTCGCGGTTCGTCCTGCCGCTCGCGGCGGCCTCGGCCACGCGGCGCTCGGCAGCGGTGAGCGACGACAGGGTCTCGTCGTCGCGCACCGTCGCCGCGAGCTGCTGCAGGTCGCGGAGGATCCGCGGCTCCCCGACGCGGCGGGCCGCGGTCAGGGCGGTCGCGTGGAGTGCTCGTGCGTCCTGGTGCCGTCCCGCCGCGAGGAGTGCGCGCACGAGGTCGGTCTCGGTGCGGAGCCGCTCCAGCACGAACCCGCCGGCGCGGATGTCGACCAGGGCGTCCGTGAGGTACCGGACCGCGCGGGTCGGGTCCTGCGCGAGCTCCGCCAGACCGCGGACGCGTCGCGCCTGTCCCCGAGCGTGCTGCCGGCCCGGGTGCGTCGCGATCCGGTCGAGCGCCGCGGCGATCCCGAGGGCTTCGTCGCGACGACCGGTGGCGGCGCAGGCGCGGGCCAGTTCGACGTCCACCCAGAGCCGGCGCCCGGGTTCCAGGATGCCGCCCTCCTCGGCGGTGGCGTGAGCACGACGGAGGTGGGGGAGCGCGTCGTCCCACGACCCTTCGTACGCTGCGTGCAGGCCGATCAGGCCGCTCCGGAGCACTGCTGCTCGTCCGCCCATGGCCGGCGGCAACGCCTCGGCGAGGACGGACTCGAGGGCAGCGGTGTCGTCGCGCGCGATGGCGGCGAGTCCGCGTGCGCGGTGGAAGCTCGCGGGCTCGCGTGCAAGCACGTGCGTCGCGTCCTCCGCCCTCGCGAGCAGGGCTGCCGCCTTGTCGAGCTCACCGCTGAGGACCGACACCACGGTCGCGTTGGCGAGGGCGTCGGCGAGTCTGGTGAGCTGGCCGTTGTCCTCGAGGCGGACGATGAGGGCGGGGAGCAGCCAGTGTGACCGCTGGAGGTCGTCGCACTGGTAGACGAAGTTCGCCTCGGCCGCGAGGACGTCGTCGCGGATGGCGGCCGGCGGTGTCGCCTCGTCGAGTTCGCGGATCCGGGCGTCGAGGCCGGGGTCGACGCCCTCACCGTGTTCGAGCCGGTCGAGCAGCTCCCAGTGCAGCGCGGAGAACAGTGCGCGGGGCGCGACGTCCGGCGCGATCCGGAGTCCGACCGCGTGGAGGTCGTCCTCGTCCGGGTGCCCGGCCGCGCCGCCGGACCGGACGTTCTGCGAGAACGCGAGGCGCGCGACCTCGAGCACGTCCCGGTGCGGCCCAGGCTCGGGGAACAGCGCCTGCAGGTCGGACACGCGTTCCAGCACTGCCGCCGGACCGTGGAGGTGTTGCTCGGCGTCGACCAGCAGGTCCACGAACTCGTCGAGCTGCGGCACGTCGAGGGATCGGACGTCGACGTCGCGGAGCACCGTCAGGACGTCGGTGTGTTCCCCGGCGCGGAACGCCGTGCCCGCTGCGCGCAGTGCCCGGCCCGTGCGTTCGGGTGCCGACGCGTCCGTCCGTTCGAGCGCACGGCGTGCGAGCCGGTGCGCGTCGACGGAGGCCCCCGCGGCGGCGGCGCGGTCGACGGCCTGGTCGAGTTCCGCGGCGAGCAGTGCGTCGGGACCTGCCGGTCGTGCGAGGTCGAGGTGTCGTACCCGCCGCACCGCGTCCAGGGGGAGCGCCGCGGCACGCCGGTGGAGGGCTGCCCGATCGGACGCCGTGAGCAACTCGATCGCCGCGCTCCCGAGCAGCGGGTGGTCCGGCACGAGCTGACCGCTGTCCCGGGTGAGCACCCGGTCCCGCACGGCAGCGTCGACGGTGTCCGGCTCGACGGCCCCGGCAGCGACGAGTGTCTCGGCCCGGACGCCGCCGAGCACCGCGACGAGCTCGAGGAGGTGGCGGACATCGGCAGGCAGCCGCTCCGTCCGACCGCGGACGGCGTCGAGCACGGACGTCGGCAGTGCCGTGTGGTTGCCCCGGACGTGCTCCTCGGCGAGTTCGAAGGCCAGCAGCGGATTGCCGCTGCTCAGCCGGAGGACCGTCGACCGGTCCGCCGCGCTGAGCTGGGTCCCGAAGGCATCGACCAGCATCGTGCGCATCGTGGCTGCCCCGAGCGGCTCGACCCGGACCACGTCGCCCGGACCGAACACCGGTCGGTGGTCGGCCACCGTCATCGACGGATCGTGGAGCCGCGTCGCGACGACGCGGAGCCCGCGGCGGACGACGGGGCGGTCGAGCGCCAGTTCGAGGAGTCCCCGGGTGTCGCCGTCGAGCCACTGCCAGTCGTCGACGGCGAGGATCCCGCCGTCCGCAGCGAGCCGCGCGAGGAAGTGGGTGACGCCGGCCGCCACGGCGCCGGGAGCGACCGGCCCGTTCGCCGGCGATCGGTCCAGGACGTGCAGGAGCGCCGTCCGTTCCGCTGCGGGGAGGGCGGCGAACCGCGCGGCTTCGACGTCCTGCATCAGGTCGCGGAGCCCGCGGAAGCGGTGCTGGTCGTACTGGCGTGCCCGCGCGAACAGGATCGGGGAGCGCTCCTGCGCCGACGCCACGACCCGGTCGAGCACCGTCGACTTGCCGATGCCCGCTTCACCCGTCATCAGGATGCGCGCGCCGGCAGTCGTCACCTTCTCGCCGATCCGGGCGATGAGCTCCTCGCGCTCCCCGCCGGCGGGGGTGTGTCCTGACGGTGCCATGCGGGGGTGTTCTCCGTTCTGGTGCGGACAGCGAGCGGACCGGTGTGCCGAAGGGTGCTCGGGCGTCGACACGACGTGGGCACCGGGCCTCGTGCTGATCCGACGGTACTGCGTCCCGTCGTCCGGAACGAGCAGCGCGACGTGCAGGACACCCGGCGGGGTCGGCGGGTGTCCGGCGTGCGCACCGGACCGTCACCGCGCGCCGGACGATCCGGTCCGGACGGTCACCCCCATGCCGCGGGCGTCGGCGCGTCCGCCGGTGCCGCCAACTGCCCCAGGAGTCCGGCGAAGTCCTCGAGGTGCCAAGTGGTGACGATCCTCCCGTCGCGGACCTGGTGCACGTCCATGGTGCGCATCGCGATCCGCTTCCCGGTCGGTTCGTGTCCCATGAACGCACCCAGGTGCGTACCCGTCACGGTGTTGCGGACGGCGACCCGGTCGCCCTGGACGATGACGTCCTGGTGTTCGACGTCGTAGTCGGGCATCGCGCGACGGAAGCTCGCGATCTGGGTGGCCATGCCCGCGGGGCCCTGCTCCTGGCCCGGCGCGAGCGGCAGGTCGATCCAGTCCGCGGCCAGGACGGTGTCGAAGGCGGTGGTGTCACCGGTGCGGAAGGGTTCGTAGAACGCGCGCACGATCGACTCGGTCGTGGCGTCGGCGGTGGTGTCCGGTTCGTCGGTGGTGCTCATGGTGGTGTCCTCTCGAGACGGTGTGGGTTGCTGGTGGTGCGGAGGTCCCGCGCGCGAGCCGCGAGCCGCGAGCCGCGAGCCGCGAACGGCGAGCGGCGCGCCGGGCGGTGGACGTCGGGCGCGTTCAGCCGAGTGCCAGGACGAGCCCGGCGACGACGAGGACCAGGGCGGTCGCGCCGTGGACGCTGAGGGCGTGGCGGAGACTGCCGCCGTTCGTGGCGACGATGACCGCGTCGCCGACCGGGGTGACCGCCGCGGCGAGCAGGACCCATCCGAAGACGTGCGGGCCGGCGACGAGGAGGACGACCAGCGGGACGATGCCGGAGGTGATGTCCCGGACCCCCTTGATGCTGGTGAAGGCGCGTCGCCGGTCCTCGGCGACGCCGAACCCGCTGGTCGCGATCCGGGGCGCCACGAGGAACCGTGCGCCGATGAACAGGATGAAGAGGCAGCCGATGACGGCGACGATGAGGGCGATGGTGACCACGAGGGGGACCTTCCACGGTTGAGTAACGGTGTTCTCCTACGACCGTAACGGAGGACGCGTTTGTTGTCTACCGTAGTTAGATAACTGCATTCTGCTATGGTCGGAGCATGGCGCCACGTCCTGCCCCCGACCTCGATCTCCGACGTGACCAGATCGTCCGAGCCGCCCGCGGCCTCGCTGAGGTCGACGGCTGGGAAGCGGTCACCATGCGTCGCCTCGGGTCCGAGCTCGGCGTGACGCAGCCCGTCATCTACTCGGCGTTCGCCGGAGGGCGGCAGCAGATCGTCGACGCCGTCGCCCTGAGCGGCTTCGATGCGATGGCCGCCGCGCTCGAGGCCGTGCCCGCGGAGCCGTCGGCGCGGATGCAGGCGTACCGCGACTTCGCCGCCGACCGACCGCGCGTCTACGAGGCGATGTTCTCGATGCCCTCGGGACTCGCGTTCGGCACCGGGACCGGGCCGCAAGCGCTCCAGCGGGCCTTCGCGGCGATCCGGGTGGCGTTCGACGACGACCTCCAGGCCGAGGTCGCCTGGGCGACGGTCCACGGGCTGTCGACCCTCGAGAACAGTGGACGACTCCCCGCGACGCAGGCGCGTGCGCGACTCGAACTCGCCCACCGGGCGCTGAGCCGACGGTAGGGCGACCGCTGGACGACCCCTTGACGCCGACCCCGCCGAGGACCATCGTGCCTGCATGGCCCTCTTCATCTCCTGTCCGGTGCGGAGCGTCGAGCGCGCGACCGCCTTCTACACGGCCCTCGGGTGGACGCCGGAACCGGCGATGTCCGGCGAGGACGTCTCGTGCTTCGCCATCGCCCCGACCCAGTACGTCATGCTCAGCAGTCGTGCGGCGTACGAGCGCGTCGGGGGAGTGGAGGAGCTGATCGGCGGCCCGGACACCCCGTCGAAGGTGACGGTCTCGTTCGACCTCGACAGCCGCGAGGCCGTGGACGAGCTCGTCGACCGTGCCCGTGCCGCCGGCGGTCGGGTCGGTGACACCGACGAGTACCCGTTCATGTACCAGCGACAGTTCGACGACCCCGACGGGTACCACTACTCGCCGTTCTGGATGCGGCCGGACACCGCACAGGACGGCTGAGCTGCGGTCGTCCCGGTTCGGTGATCCCCCGGAGGACACCGCGGGACGAGGCCGGGGATCCTGCTGCCCATGACGACCGACCAGCGCGCGACCACCGGCCAGCTCCACGACGACACCAGCCCTGCCGCGTGGTCCGCTCCGCACGAGCAGGACCCGGCGGTGGCGCCGGAGCTCGTCGAGGTGCTCCGGCGGAACGCCGCGGCCACCGAGGCGGCGGGTCGGTTGGTCCCCGAGTCGCTCGACGCGCTCCGCGAGGCGGGGTGCTTCTCGCTCGCCGGCACCGGTGACGTTGCACGACAGGCTCCCCGGGTCGTGTCCGTCCTGCAGCAGCTCGGCGCGGCGTGTCCCGCGTCGGCCTGGGTGGTCGGCCTCACCACCGCCGTCACCGGGCTGCTGCCGCTGGCCTCCGACGAGGCCGCCCGGGCCGTGGCCGCCGCACCCGGTCCCGTCGTGGAGAACTTCGCGCCCGGTTCCCTGGCGGCTGCTGACGACGGCTTCGTGCTGAACGGGTCGTGGCCGTACTCGTCCGGCTCCGAGGTGGCGACCTGGGCGATGCTGGCCGCGCTGCAGTCCACGGAGGGCCGTCCGCCGCGCATGCGGATGACCGTCGTGCCCACCGCGCAGCTCCGACTGGTCCGGACGTGGGACGTCGCCGGCCTGCAGGGCACGGGGAGCCACACGCTCGTCGCCGAGGACGTGGCGGTGCCGACCGGCTTCGTGTTCGACCTGCCCGTCGACCCCGACGTCACCGGCCGTGCGGTCCTGCTCACGACGACCTTCACGACGGCGTCGATCGTCGGCATGGCCTCCGGTGCCCTGGGGATCGCCGCCGCGCTCGTCGCCGGCACGAAGGGGCCGACCCGGACGCGGTACACCTCGTACGCGGAGTCCCCGGGAGCGCGGGCCCTCTACGCGGGTGCGCGCGCCCGGATCGCGAACGCGTCGGCGCGGGTCGCATCGGTCGCGGCCGTCCTGGCCGGCCAGGCGGACGGCTCCGGTGCCGCGCCGCTCGACCGAGCGGCACGGCTCGGGCTGCGGCACTCCCTGGTCGTGGCCGTCCGTGAGGCCCGGGAAGCGGTCGACGACCTGTGCGACCTCCACGGATCGAGCGCGTTCACGAGGTCGAACCCGCTCCAGCGCTTCTGGCGCGACATCGGGGTCGGCAGCCGGCACCTCGGTCTGCGGCAGTACATCGTCGACGAGGACCTCGCCCGCGCTGCGGTCGGTCGTGACGACTTCGCGGCTGCGATGTCCTGATCCGCGGGGGCGACGCGCCGGAGGCCACGGCCCCCGTCGTCGCCGGAGTGCTCAGCGGGCCGCGCCGGCCACCCCCACGCGGACCGCACTGATCCGACCGGCCCGCGTCCGGGCCGTGGTCGCCGGGTCGTAGCTGTCGGCCGTCGCGAGGTACAGCGTCCGACCGTCGGCGCCGCCGAGCGCGCAGTCGATCGCGCACCGCCCGGGGGCGTCGATCCGGTCGGTGACGGTGCCGCCCTCGAGGACGCGGAGGAACTCGCCGGTGTCGACCGAGCACACCCACACGGCGCCCTCGCCGTCGACGGTGCTGCCGTCCGGCGTGACCCCGTCCGGCAGGGCGGCCCACTCCCGCCGTCCCGTCAGGGACCCGTCGTCCTCGATGTCGAACGCGGTCAGACGGCCGCCCCACGTCTCGCTCACGACGAGGGTCCGAGTGCCCGGCAGCACGTTCGCGCTGTTCGGGAACACCAGGCCCTCGGCGGCGACGCGGTGCGAGCCGTCCGGCTCGATGACGTGGAGCGGTCCGGGGCGGAGCTCCTCGCCTCCGTACAGGTCGTAGCCGAACGCGCCGATGTACGTCCGTCCGGTGGCGGGGTCGACGACCAGGTCGTTGAGCAGCGAGGGTTCGTCAGCGGAGAGGTCCGCGAACACCGACGTCGTTCCGTCGGGCGCCACCGCCACGACCGTGCGGGACTCCATCGAGCTGATCACGAGCCGACCGTCCGGCAGCCACCCGAGTCCGGACGACTGCCCGGGGACCGTCGCCTCGAGCCGCGGCGCGTCGCCGGCGTCCGGATCGATCGAGAAGACCTCGCCGGTGTGCATGTCCGAGTACCAGAGCCGCCCGTCGTGCCAACGGTTGCCCTCGGGGAAGCGGATGTCGGAGACGACGTCGGTCGCGGAGTCCAGGGTGATGCGCATCGGCCCAGCCTGCCAGCAGGCGGCCGGGTCCGACGCGGCACCGCCGCCGCGGTGCGCAGGGTGACCGCCTGGAGGCGCGACCCACCCGTCCGACGCCGGTCGCGCCTCCAGGCGGTCACGCGCACCGCGCCACCAGCCAGGTGCTGTCGGAACCCGTCTGACGGGCCCCTGGCTCGGCGCCCGCCGGGCCTCGAGCATGGACGGGCCACACCCGTGCCCGCACGACGACCGGAGGACCCCGGTGCCCACACCCACCTCGGAGACCGCACACACCGACCCGGCGACGACGCGACCGGACCGGATGCCGTGGGGCGCCCTCGTGGCGCTGGCGGCCGTCGGGTTCCTCCTGCTGTCGGCGGAGACCATGCCGGCGGGCCTGCTGCCGTCCATCGCGCGCGACCTCGGGACGAGCGAGGCCCTCGTCGGGCAGTTCACCGGCACCTGGGCGCTCGGGACCGTCCTCGTGACCGTGCCCGCCATCACCCTGACCCAGGGGCTGCCCCGGAAGCCGCTGCTGATCGGCGCGCTCGTCGGGTTGGTGCTCGCGAACGCGGTCACGGCGGTCTCGTCCGACGTCGTCCTCTCGCTGGCGTCGCGGTTCGTCGGCGGCGCGTTCACCGGCGTCCTCTGGGGGATGCTGGCCGCGTACGGGCGCCGGATCAGCCCGCCGGAGCGTGGTGGCCTGGCCCTGGCGGTCGTCGCCACCGGTGCTCCCGTCGGGTTCGCCGTCGGGACGCCGCTCGGCGCCTGGGTCGGCGGGGTCGTCGACTGGCGGTGGTCCTTCGTCGGCCTGTCCGCGCTGGGCGTGCTGCTCGCCGTCGCGGTGGTCGCCGTCGTGCCGGCCCTGCGGGGGCAGGCGAGGACGGACCGGATGCCGTTGCTGCGGGTCTTCCTGCTGCGCGGTGTCCCGATCGTGCTCGTCGTCATCGCCGTCTGGATGCTCGGGCACAACACCGTCTACACCTACGTCGCCCCGTTCCTCCGCGACGGCGGCAGCGGGCTCGCCGCGGACGTGGTGCTCCTGGTCTACGGCGTCGCGTCGATCGGCGGGGTCGTCGTCACGGCGCTGGTGATCGACCGTCGTCCGCGGCTGCTCCTGCAGGCGAGCATCGTCGGGTTCGTCGTGGCGGCCGTCGTGCTGGTCGTGGGGCACGCGCAGCCCGTCGCGGTCCTGGTCGCGGCCGGTGTGTGGGGGCTCGCCTTCGGTGGTGCGTCGCCGCAGCTGCAGCGGGCGCTCTCGGTGGCCGGCGGGGCGCAGTCGGACCTGGCCAACGCGTTCCTGCCGGTCGCGTTCAACCTCGCCATCGCCGCGGCCGGGCTCGTCGGGGCGGCGCTGCTCGCGGTGTCGGGCGGACTGTCGCTCGGGGTCCTGATGGCGGCGCTGGGCGTGGTCGCGTTCGTGCTGACGGTGGTCGGACGCCGGACGTTCTCGGCCTGAGCGGCTGCGCGCATCGTGCGGGGAACCGCAGGGGTCGGCCCTCGGCGTCCGCCGAGGGCGATGATGGGGCGGTCGTGCCAACGCCATTCGAGGAGCCCCGATGCGAGTCCTGTCGTACCTGCTGACCGTCGTCGTGTCGACGGCCCTCACCCTGGGCGCCGCACTGCTCGTCGCCCTGCAGCTGCACGACGCGCCGGCCCCCCTGCTCATCGCCGCGGCGACCGGCACCCTGGTCCTCGTCATGGGACCGGTGCTCGTCGGCGGCTTCGCGGGGTACTTCGACCACCGTGCGTCGGTCGAGGGCCGGCGGTACCTGCGCCGCTGGTTCCTCGGTGTCGTGGTGCTCGACGTGGTGGCCGCGGGCTTCGTGGTCGCCGCGTCGGTGACGGCGAACGCACCACTCTGGGTCCCCGCCGTGCTCGTCGTCGGGGCCGCCGTGCTCCTCGTCGCCGCCCGACCGCTCGGGTCCCTGTTCCGTCGGACGGAGGCCCCGATCGCCGACACCGTCGACGGACTCCTGCCGGGACGGGACGCGATCCGGCGGAAGGTCGTGCGGATCGCGGTCACGTTCGTCGTCGCGGCGGTCCTGGCGACGATCGGTGTGGTCCTGGCGGTGGTGCTCTGGGGCGAGCGGGGGACGGACCTCGGGCAGGTGGTCCTCCTCGCCGGTCAGCTGACGTTCCTCGCCCCGGCGGTGGCCGCGCTGGTCGTGGCGCTCCCGATCAGCCGGGCGCTCCGCGACGTCGGCGGGCGGGACGTCGGACGGCTCCGGCGGTACGCCCAGGTCGTCCTCCGCGGCAAGCGCCTCGAACTCGACCCCGCGGAACGTCCGGCCGCGGTGCAGTACGCGCGCATCGTCCCGCTCGCGTTGCAGTTCCAACTGGCGTACCTCGGGCTCCTGTACCTGTCGATCGCGTTCCAACTGCTCTCGTCGGTGGTCCGCGGCAGTCTCGTGCCCGTCCCCGCGGTCACGATCGTGCTCCTCGTCCTGGTGCTGGCATGGGTGGTACCGACCACGGTGCGGCACATCCGTCGTGCACGGCGCTACGCCGCGGCGCACGCTGCGGACGTGACGGATCCGGCCGCCGTCGGTCCCTGATCCGGTCCGGATGCGGGAAACCGTCGCCGTGACGGTTGCCCGCAGGTCGTTGCGGTCAGCCGCCAGCACGCCGCGACGGGCGTGCGTCCGCTCCGTGCTTCGACGAGGCTCGATGCCGAAGCACAGGAGCACTCGTGAACCAGCACCAGCCCACCAGGGGAGACCACCGCCGACGACGGACGATGGCCCGGGGGCTCCGCCGCGCGATCGCGGTCCTCGTCGTCTCCGGCGCCACCGTCGGAGTCCTGCTCGCCCTCACCAGTACGCCCAGTGTCGGGCGGACGCTCCCGGCGGGCATCGGGCTCACGCAGACGCCGACCGCGACCCCGACGCTCGCCCAGGACCCGCACCACCGACCGACGTTCTTCGAGGGCTTCGACACCCCGGCCGCGGCCGGTGGGCAGTTCGCGAGCACCTACGCGAACGCCTGGCAGCCGTACGCCGAGGGCACGAGCGGGAAGTACTACTCGGGCAAGCTCATCAGCGCGCACGACGGCGTGATGGACGTCGCCATGGACGGGGAGCACGGCGCTGCCGGCGTCTTCGGCCCGGCAGACAGCGCGTGGGCGGCCACCGGCGGCACCTACAGCATCCGCGCCAAGGTCGTCGGCGGCGACGGCAACGGTGCGGCGATCATGCTGTGGCCGACGTCGAACGTGCGGTCCGAGGGCGAGATCAACTTCCCCGAGGGCGGCTTCGACTCGGAGCCGGTCGTCTACCACCACTCGATGATCCCCGGGCACGAGGGGACCGCCCAGGGCATCGGCACCGGTGTGACCTGGCGGAAGTGGCACACCTACACGATGGTGTGGAAGCCGGGGAAGTCCGTCAGCTACTACCTCGACGGGGACCTGCTCGGCACGATCACGACGAACGTGCCGACCACTCCGCACCGCTACACCTTCCAGATCGGCAACGTCGGCAGCCCGGGTCACGTCCTGATCGACTGGGTGTCCCGGGACGACTGAGGTCGTCCGACCCCCGCGTCCTCCGGTCGGAGCACGACCACGCAGGCGACCTGTCAGGCTCGCTGCGCCGCCAGGAAGGGGTCGATGGCCGCCCAGGTGGCCTCGGGCGCTTCGAGGTGCGGCAGGTGGCCCGCGGCGGTCACCTCGGCGAACGCTGCTCCGGGCACGGCCGCAGCCAGCGCCCGACCGTAGGCCGGGGTGACGACTCCGTCGCTGTCACCCCACACGACGAGGGTCGGAACCCGTACCGAGCGCAGGCGACCGAGGAGGGCGGGATCGCTCATCGTGCCGGCGACTGCGGCCATGGTCCGTCCGTTGGACTGCTGCACGGCGCGCTGCTGCTCGGTGAGCGCGGCGGGGTCCTGGTAGCCGCGCTCGGGGTCGTGCCAGGCGGCTTCGGCGAGTCCGCGGGCGTCGAGGGAGAAGAAGTCCGCGATCGGCTGCCCGTCGACGACGACGCCGACGCCGTCGATCACCACGAGGGCGCCGACGCGGCCGGCGTACCGGTCGTCCGCCGCGGACTGGACGGCCATCTCGAGAGCTATCCACCCCCCGATGGACGAGCCGACCACGACGACGTCGCGCTCCTGGCGGTCGACGAGCGCGTCGAGGTAGGCACGCGCCAGGTCGGCGACGGAAGCGATGGACGCCGGTCGGTCGGTGCCGTCCCAGCCGGGGTGCGTGGGCGCGGTGACGGAGAACGCCGTTCCGAGGTGGTGCACGATCGGTGTGACGGTGCGCGGTCCGCCGCCGCCGTGGAGGACCAGCGCCGGTCGAGCGCCGGAGTCACCGACCCGGAGGGCCGGGAGGTCGTGGGGCAGGGAGGTGGGCATGACGCCTCTTTCTCAACATGTTTATATACGGGTGTTGATACCGTAGCACCATGACGACCGACCTTGAAGCACTCGGACAGGCGGTCAAACGCGCCCAGTACCGCAACCACCGCACCATGGACGCCGAACTGCGGGACGTCGGCGTGACCCTCGTGCAGTGGGACGCCCTGCGCGCGATCGACCGTGCTCCCGGCGCCTCCGGTCACGACCTCGCGGTCGCGACCTTCCAGAGCGACCAGTCCTTCGGCACGCTCGCCACCCGCCTGGTCGAGCGTGGGCTGGTCGAGCGCTCCGCGGGGCGAGGCCGACGCATGGAGCACACCCTGACCGAGGCCGGTCGCACGGCGCTCGCCGACGGCCACGACGTCGCCGCGCGCGTGCTCCGGGACCTCTTCGACCCGCTGGACGAACCGCAGCGCGCCCGACTGTCCGCGTTGCTGACGATCCTCACCGAGGAGGACGCCCCACGTCGCGGGACCGGAGAGGTCTCACGACGCCCGTGACGGCACCCCGGCCGGACCGAACCGCTCGACCAGCTCCCGCTTGAGCACCTTCCCGCTCGGACCCAGCGGCAGGGCGTCGACGAGGTGCACGACCCGCGGGTACTTGAAGGCCGCGATCTCGGCGGCCACGAACGCGACGAGCTCCTCCGCGGTGACCGTCGCGCCGGTGGTCAGGACGACGGCCGCCTCGACCTCCTGGCCGTGCAGGTCGTGGGGGACCCCGAAGACGGCGGCCATGGCGACCTCGGGGTGGGTGGCGAGGACCTCCTCGACCTGCCGCGGGTACACGTTGTAGCCGTTGCGGATGATCATGTCCTTGGTCCGGTCGACGATCGACAGGTACCCGTCGTCGTCCTTCGTGCCGAGGTCACCGGTCCGGAACCAGCCGTCGACGATCGCCGCGGCGGTGTCCTCCGGCCGGTCGAGGTAGCCGTTCATCAGGTTGTGGCCGCGGATGACGAGCTCCCCGATCTCCCCGCGTGGGAGGAGCGCGATGGCGTCGGGGACCGCGGGATCGGCGATCTCGACGTCGACGCCCCAGACCGGCGTGCCGATCGTGCCGGGACGGGGCGGCGTCCCGACGTGGTTGAAGGTCGCGACGGGCGACGTCTCGGTCAGGCCGTAGCCCTCGTGGATCGGGGCGCCGAACACGGACTCGAAGCGCTCGAGCACGGCGAGTGGCAGCGAGGCGCCGCCGGAGATCGCGTACCGCAGTGTCGGTCGGGCGTCGGTGCGTGTGGCTGCGTCGAGGAGCCCCATGTACATCGTCGGGACCCCCATGAAGACGTCGCACCCGTGCTCGACCATCGCGGCGAGCGCCGTGTCGCCGTCGAACCTCGGCAGCATGACGAGCGTCGCGCCGGCACGGAAGCCGGTGTTCATCGTGCAGGTCTGACCGAAGGTGTGGAACAGGGGGAGTGCGCCGAGCAGGACGTCGCCGCGACGCATGTCGAACGTGGAGATCAGGTTCGTGTCGACCTGTTCGAGCAGCGCGAAGTGCGAGCCCTCGGCGCCCTTCGGCTTGCCGGTGGTGCCGCTCGTGTACAGGATCGTGGCGGTGTTGAACGGGTCGCGCGGGACGTACGTCTCGATCGGGTCGGCGGCCGCGGCGAGCGCCTCCAGTCGGTCGTGCTCGGTGTCGCCGTCCGCCGCGGCGAGCACGGTCACGGTCTCCACGTCCGCCAGGGCAGCGCCGGCGGCACCCTCGGCGAGCAGCGGCGCCGCGCAGACGAGGAGCGCGGCGCCGCTGTCACGGAGCACGTACTCGATCTCGCGTCGCTTCAGGAGCGCGTGCACGGGGACGGCGACGCCGCCGAGCGCGAGGACGGCGTAGTAGGTGCGCGGGAAGTCGGCCACGTTCGGCACGAGCATCGCGACGCGGGACCCCTCGCCGATGCCCTTCGCGCGGAGCGCACCGGCGTAGGCACGGGTCTCGTCCCAGAGCTGGGCGTAGGTGGTGCGCTGCTGGCCGACGATCACGGCGACGTCGTCCGGCCAGCGTGCGGCGGACTCGGCCAGGATCGCGGCGACGGAGGCGGTGGCGTGCGTCCTCCGGGTGGTGCCGGCGTCGTCGTCGGCGGTGCGGGCGGTGGTGCTGGTGCCGTCGCTTGCGGTGCTGGCGGTGGTGCTGGTCATGCCGGTCTCCGTCTTCGTCGACGCTTCGAGGTCTCCTCGATCGTACGTGTCGACGGCCCGGCGCGATGCGACCCGACCTGGGGGCGTCGACCTCGCCGCGTCGTCCCACGGCGTCAGCGGGCCGTCCACCCGCCGTCGATCGGCAGTGCGGTGCCCGTGACGAGCGAGGCGCCCTCGCCGGCCAGGAACGTCACGGCGGCGGCGACCTCCTCCGGCTGCCCGATGCGGTGCAGCGCGGCGATCCGGTCGACCGTGTCCGCGCGGAAGGACTCGTCGGACAGGGCGGGCTCGGTGCCCTCGGTCTCGATGAAGGTGGGGGCGACGGCGTTCACGCGGATCCCGTACTGCCCCCACTCGACGGCCAGGCACTTGGTCATGTGGATCACCGCGGCCTTGCTGGTGCAGTACGCGGACTCGCCGGGGAGGGCGACCAGGCCGGCCTGCGAGGCGACGTTCACGATCGATCCGCCCCCTGCGGTGCGCATGTGCTTCGCGACGTGCTGCGAGACGAAGAACGTCGACTTCGTGGTCAGTGCCCACACCGCGTCGAAGTGCTCCTCCGAGACGTCGAGGGCGTCCTCCACGATGCCGCCGCCGGCGTTGTTCACGAGGACGTCGACGGTGCCGAGCTCGGCGACGACGGTGTCGATCGCGGACCGGCACCCGGCGAGGTCGGTGACGTCCATCCGGACGGTGACCACCCGTCGGCCGAGCGCCCGGATCTCGTCGGCCAGCGCTGCGGCGCCGTCGGGGTCGCGGACGCCGAGTGCGACGTCGGCCCCGCTGCGGGCGAGGTCCAGGGCGATCGCCCGTCCGATGCCGCGCGAGGCGGCGGTCACCAGGGCGACGGATCCGGTCAGGGTGGTGGTGTGCACGGGCGGTCCTCCAGGTCGGACGGGAGGCGCGGTGTGCGTCGTCCCCGCGGCCATCCTCCTGCAGGTGGCCGGCCCCCGCTCACGCGCGCTGCAGTTCCGCCCGCAGGAACGGGGCGGTCCGGCTCGTCGTGGACGACGCGACGGCCTCCGGGGTGCCGGCGGCGACCACCCGGCCTCCCGCATCCCCGCCGCCCGGGCCCATGTCGATGACGTGGTCTGCTCCGGCGACGACGTCCATCGCGTGCTCCACGACGACGACCGTGTTGCCCGCGTCGGTCAGGCGGGCGAGCTGACCGGCGAGCAGCTCGACGTCGGCGGGGTGGAGCCCCGTCGTCGGTTCGTCGAGCACGTAGAGCGTGTGGCCGGAGCGTGCCCGCTGCAGCTCGGTCGCGAGCTTGATGCGCTGCGCCTCGCCGCCGGACAGCTCCGGTGCCGGTTGCCCGAGCCGGAGGTACCCGAGCCCCACCTGCCGGAGCACCTCGAGTGCTCGTGACGCCGCGGGGACGTCGGCGAGGAACGGTTCCGCCTGGTCGACGGTCATCCCGAGGACGTCCGCGATCGACGCGTCGTGCCAGCGCACCTCGAGCGTCTCGGCGGTGTACCGCGAGCCGTGGCACTCCGGGCACGGCGCCCAGCTCCCCGGCAGGAACAGCAGTTCGACGGACACCGACCCCTCGCCCTGGCAGACCTCGCACCGGCCGCCGGCCACGTTGAACGAGAACCGGCCGGCGCCCCAGCCCCGTGCCCTTGCCTCGTCGGTCGCGGCGAACGCGGCGCGGACGGCGTCGAAGAGCCCGGTGTAGGTGGCGAGGTTGGAGCGGGGCGTCCGGCCGATCGGCTTCTGGTCGACCTGCACCACACGGTCGACGAGCGGGTGGTCGGCAGCCACCGCGGGCAGCACGCCGCTGACGAGCGACGACTTCCCGGAGCCGCTGACGCCGGTGACGGCGGTCAGGACGCCGAGTGGCACGTCGACGTCGAGGCCACGGAGGTTGTGCCGTGTCACGCCGTGCACCGCGAGGGTCCCCACGGGTTCGCGGACCCGGCGCGGTCCGACCTGCCGGGTGCCGGGCTCCAGGAACCGCCGGGTGACCGAGGCCTCGACGTCGGCGAGTCCGGGGACCGGCCCGCTGTAGAGGACCGTTCCGCCTCCAGCGCCGGCGCCGGGGCCGACGTCCACGATCCAGTCGGCCTGCCGCACGATGCCCATGTCGTGCTCGACGACGAAGACGCTGTTGCCGCCGGCCCGCAGGTCCTGCAGCACCTCCATGAGCGACTCCGCGTCGGCCGGGTGCAGGCCCGCGCTCGGCTCGTCGAGCACGTAGACGACGCCGAACAGGCCGGAGCGCAGCTGCGTGGCGATGCGGAGGCGTTGCGTCTCGCCGGGCGAGAGGGTGGGGGTGGCCCGGTCGAGCGACAGGTACCCGAGGCCGAGGCCGACGAGGACCTCGACCCGGCCCAGCAGGTCCTTCGCGATCGCGACGGCCACTTCGGTGTGCTCGCCGGACGAGGCCCGGGAGGTCGCCGGCGTGGGGTCGGTGATCGCGGCGATCGGCCGGAGGACGTCGGCGAGCGCCGTCAGCGCGAGTCGGTTGAGCTCGGCGACGGAGTGACCGCCGACGGTGACGGCGAGTGCCGCCCGGGTGAGCCCGGTGCCGTGGCAGAGGCCGCACGGCCCCGACTCGACGAAGCGCAGGGCCTTGGCGCGCTGCGTCTCGCTCTGGGAGTCGGCGAGGGTGTGCAGGATGAACTGCCGCGCGCTCCAGAACCGACCCTTGTACGGCTTGGCGACCCGGTCGCGCTTCGGGTGGACCTCGACGACCGGCTGTTCCTCGGTGAACAGGAGCCAGTCGCGGTCCGCCCGCGGCAGGTCCCGCCACGGCCGCTCGATGTCGTACCCGAGGACCGCGGTCACGTCGCGGAGGTTCTTCCCCTGCCAGGCGCCCGGCCAGGCGGTGATCGCACCGTCCCGGATGCTGAGGGAGTCGTCGTGCACGGCGGACGCCTCGGTGACCTCGTGGGCGGTGCCGAGGCCGTGGCAGCGCGGGCACGCCCCCGCGACGGTGTTCGGCGAGAACGAGTCGGACTCCAGGCGGTCGGCACCGGCCGGGTAGGTGCCCGCCCGGGAGAACAGCATGCGCATCGAGTTCGACAGCGTCGTCAGGGTGCCCACGGTCGACCGGGAGCTCGGGGCTCCGCGGCGCTGCTGCAGCGCCACCGCCGGCGGCAGGCCCGTGATCGAGTCGACGTGCGGGGTGGAGCCCTGCGCGATGAGCCGCCGTGCGTACGGCGCGACCGACTCGAGGAACCGGCGCTGCGCCTCCGCGAACACCGTCCCGAACGCGAGCGACGTCTTGCCGGAACCGGAGACGCCCGTGAACGCGACGATGCAGTCGCGGGGGAGGTCCACGTCGACGTCGCGCAGGTTGTTCTCCCGCGCGCCACGGACGCTGATGAAGCCGTCCCGTCCGGTGCCGGTCGCGGTCGTGGTCGGCGGGTGCTGCAGCGGGGAGGGCATCCTCACGATGCTAGGCGGGGCGGCTGGGCGCCGAGGCCCCCGCGGTGTGCCGGCGCGTCGCGACCGCGGCCCCCACGACCGCGGTCGCGAACGACCGGACTCCCCGCACGGATCCAACGATGCCGTCACGGTGCGGCCGTCGCATCCATCGGAGGGATGAAACATGACAGTCAGTCGACTGCCGCTGGGACAGGAGCCCGACGGCACGGCAGGGCGGGACTTCCCGTCGTCGACGGCGTCTGGGACGATGGCCGCGACACGGACCACGTCGCCCGTGCACCACCCGACAGGAGCCCGCGATGACCGTCCGCCTCAACCCCTACATCGGCTTCCGCGACCAGGCCCGCCAGGCCCTCGCCTTCTACGCGACCGTCTTCCGCGGCGAGGTCACCCTCAGCACCTTCGGCGACGCCGGCCTGGCCCAGGACCCCGCCGACGCCGACAAGGTCATGCACGGACAGGTCATCGGCGAGGACGGCCTGCTGCTCATGCTCTCCGACGCCCCCACCGGGATGGACGCCCCCACGGTGAGCAACATCTCCGTCTCCCTGAGCGGCGACGACGCCGAGGCCCTCACCCGGTACTGGGACGGCCTCTCCGAGGGCGCCTCGATCGTCGAACCGCTCACCCCCGCGCCGTGGGGCGACGCCTTCGGCATGCTCACCGACCGCTTCGGCGTGACGTGGCTCGTGAACATCAGCGGCGCGGTGGACTGACCGCGTCGACCGGGGCGCTGGCCGGGACCGGCCACCGGGGGACCCAGCAGCGCACCCGCGCGGCGTACCGACGGAAGTCGTCCCCGAACCGGTGCTCCAGGTCGGCCTCCTCGAGGGGACGGACGACGCAGTTCCACACGATCGACCCCGCGAGCGCGTAGACGACGACCATCCACGACAACAGGAGCAGCCCGACCGCCACCCCCTGGGTGATCCCGGCGAGGGCCATCGGGTTCCGCACCGAGCGGTACGGTCCGGCGACGACGAGCCGGTTCGGCATCGCCGAGGGCAGGGGCGTGCCCGCTCCCTGCGTGGACATGGCCGCCGCGGACGCGATGCCCAGCGCACTCGCTGCGACGAGGACGACACCGCCGGTCACGACCAGGGCGAGCACGACGCCGGGCGCCACGGCCGGGTGCAACCGCCACCGGTGCTCGGCCGCCGCGATCACGAGGGGGATCACGCCGAGGAACAGTCCCCAGAAGACGACGATCTGCAGGACGGTACCGAGGACGTGACGCCGCCGTGGTGCGGCGGCGTCCGCCGTCCGGAACCGCAGCGGACCGGCGGTGACCCACTCCGTCGGCACGCGGCCGAGCAGCACGAGCGCGAGGGCGAGTGCGGAGCCGACGGCGGCACCCGCCATGACGAGCACGCCGACGCCGGCCTCGGTGGTCGCGGTCGCCCAGCAGGCGAGTGCGACCAGCACGACCACCGTCCACACCGTCGCCAGGACGGCCGCCCACCGCGCGCCCGCCGCCGCGAGGGCGGACGCGACGACGAAGAGCGGGACGTCGAACGCCGCGACGAGCAGGGGGTCGAGCGACCCGAGCGTGGCGTCCCGCACCCCGGGGACCCAGGCCACGGCGAGCCACCACGCCGCTCCGGCGGCGGCCTGCACCGCGAACCACCGCCGACCCCAGGACATGCGAGCACGGTAGCAGTGGGCGGACCCCGCAACGGACGGGAGGCGCGGTGCCAGCCGGCACCGCGCCTCCCGTCCGTCAGGTGGTCGCCGTCACGTCACTCGTGACTGTTGATCTGTCCGAGCCAGCGTCCGAAGGACGGGGTCGGCTCGTCGCGCAGGCCGGTCAGGACCGGCTTGGGGAGGCAGGTGCGGTCGTCGTCGATGCCGGCGCTCTTGTGGAGGTCGAGGCTCATGGTGTGCTCCTTCGCATTCGGTGCAGTGTTCGACACCGGACGGGTCCGTTCCATTCCCGACCGGTGCGGGAGGTCAGGGCGTGACCATCCCGCCGTTGACGTTGAGGGTCTCGCCGGCGACGTAGCTCGACTCGTGCGAGGCGAGGAAGACGTAGGCGGGGGCGAGTTCGGCGGGCTGGGCGGCGCGGCCCATCGGGGACTCGCTCGACCCGAAGTCCGGGAGGGACTCGGGGTCGACGCCGCCGCTCGGCTGCAGGACGGTCCAGGTCGGCCCCGGGGCGACGATGTTCACGCGGATGCCGCGCTCGACGAGCGCCTGGGACAGACCCTTCGACAGGTTGTTGATCGCGCCCTTGGACGCCGCGTAGTCGAGCCGGTCCGGGGCGGGCTGGTACGCCTCCATGGACGCCGTCGTCGTGATCGTCGAACCCGGCTGCAGGTGCGGCAGCGCCGCACGGACCAGCCGGAAGAGCCCGAACACGTTGACGTCGAAGGTGGCCTCGAACTGCTCGTCCGTGAGGTCCTCGAGCTGCGGCTGCCAGCGCTGCTTGCCGGCGACGCTCACGAGCGCGTCGAGGCCGCCGAGACCGGAGACGACCTGGTCGACGAGTGACGGGGCGTACTCCCGGTCGCGCAGGTCGCCCGGGATCGCCAGGGCGGTCCGTCCGGCGGCGCGGATCTGCTCGACGACGTGGTCTGCGTCGGACTGCTCCTCGGGCAGGTACGCGATCGCGACGTCGGCGCCCTCGCGGGCGAAGGCGATCGCCACCGCGCCGCCGATGCCGGAGTCGCCGCCGGTGATGAGCGCCTTGCGGCCGGCGAGCCGACCGGAGCCCCGGTAGGAGTCCTCGCCGAGGTCGGGCACGGGACGCATCTCGGACTGCAGGCCCGGCTCGTCCTGCGTCTGCGGCTCCGGCGAGACGTTCGGGTACCGGGTGCGGGGGTCGCTGGGCTCGTACTGGTCGGTGGGCACGGGGGTCCTCTCGGTGGTGGTGGCGCTGGTGGCGTCGGTGGTGCTCGCGGCGTGCGGGAGCGGGCGGCGGAGGACGCTCGGTGGTCCGTCCGCCGGTGTGGTCAGGAGGCAGGGGTGGTCAGTTCGACCTTGACCCAGCCCGGCTCGCGGCGGTCGAACGCCTCGTAGGCGTCGATGGCGGTGCCGATCGGCTCGTGCTCGGTGATGAGCGCCGTCGGGTCGAACTGCCCGGCCGCCACCATGTCGATGAGCGGCGGGGTCACCGAGTGGTGGTCGCAGTTGCCCATCCGGATGGTGAGGTTCTTGTTCATGGCCTCGCCGATCGGGTACGACTGCGCGGTCGGCCCGTACACGCCGATGATGCCGATCCGGCCGTACTTCGCGACCGACGCGACCGCCCACCGGGCGACCTGCGACGGGCCGTCGCCCGGCTTCCACTGGTGCTGCTCGCCGAACCCGTCCTTCTCGGCGTCGGGGGCGACCTGGGCGACCTCGGCGTCGAACTCTGCGGCCTGCTCGTCGGAGACCGCCGCGGGTCCGCGCTTCGGGCGCTCGGCGTCCACGCCGACGGCGTCGATCACGGCGTCCGCGCCGATGCCGTTCGTCAGGTCCATGATCGCCTGCACCGGGTCCTCGCGGTTGTAGTCGACGACCTCGCAGTGCTGCGCGAGGGCGGCGGCCAGGCGGGTCTCCTCGCCGTCGACGACGATGACCCGGCCGGCGCCCTGCTTGAATGCGGAGGCCGCGGCGAACTGGCCGACGATGCCGGCTCCGAACACCACGACGACGTCCCCGCGGGTCACGCCGGCGAGCTCGGCGCCGAACCAGCCGGTCGGGAAGATGTCGGAGAGCAGGATGGCCTGTTCGTCGCTGACGTTCTCGGGCAGCGGGTGCATCGTGTTCTGCGCCCACGGCACGCGCACGTACTCGGCCTGCAGACCGTTCACCGGACCCGTCGACTCCGGGCCGCCGAAGAACGACGTGCCGGCCTGCGGTCCGTTCGGGTTCGCGACGTCGCACTGGGCGGTCTTGCCCATCCGGCAGTACCGGCACGCCCCGCACGAGATGGTCGAGTTGATGACGACCCGGTCACCGGGGGAGAAGCCGCGGACGGCGTCGCCGACCTCGGTGACGACCCCGACGGCCTCGTGGCCGAGGATCGTGCCCTCCTGCATCGGGGCCATGGTCCCGCGGACGAAGTGCAGGTCGGTCCCGCAGATCGCACTGCGGGTGATCCGCACGATGGCGTCCTGCGGCTGCTGGATCGCCGGTTCGGGCACCTCGTCGAGACGGATGTCCCCGATGCCGTGCCACACCACTGCGCGCATGTCGTTCCTCCTGGTCGCTGTTCCGGTCGCCGACCACCGAACTCCGGGCGCCCTGGAGGATCGTGGAGGCCCATCCGTCCTGCGCACTCGTCCAGGTCGCTCCGGTTCGCTCGGCTGCATGAGCGACGACGAGAAGCAGATCCGGGACGACTTCGCGGACGCGGTGAACATGACCGCCTCCGAGCTGGAGCACTGGCTCGGCACGGACGAGTCGAAGGCGGTCGGGCAGAAGCCGTCCGGCGGCGGCGAGTCGACGGGGCACGAGAGCGGACGGCACATCGTCCGCATCCTGCGGAAGAAGCAGGGCGACTACACGGATGCGGACTACGCGCACATGCGGAAGGTCGTCGGGTACGTCGCGCGGCACTCGGAGCAGCGACCGGACGGGGACGTCCACGACACCCCGTGGCGCCACTCGCTCATGAACTGGGGCAACGACCCCGAGAAGCACTGACGACGTCGGGCAGAATGGGTCCGTGAACGAGACGGGCATGCCGCGCTTCCGACGGATCTGGTCGACGGTGCAGGTCGGGGTGCTCGCCGTCGCCGTCGTGTTCTGCATCGTGATGCTCGTGATCGGTCAGGGCAAGCTCGACCGGGTCTACGCGGTCGCGGCGGTGTTCTTCGGGCTCGCGCTCGTCGGGCACAGCACGTACCTCTGGCTGGTCGGCCGGGCGGCCCGCGACCGGTCCTGACGGCTCCGACCGCCCGGCTCCGGACCGGCTCCTGCCGACCCGACGGGGTCAGCGGACGTAGGCGACGCAGAGCACCGTGACGTCGTCCGGGTGCTCGCCGCGGTGTGCCAGTTCGGTGACCCCGTCCACGAGCTGCTGCGGGTGCGGCCGTTCCGCCACCCAGGCCTCGAACCGGTCGAGCGCGTCCAGGTCGCCGCCGAACAGGTCGAGCACGCCGTCGCTCACGCTGACGATGACGTCGCCCGGCCCCATCGCGGTCGTCTCGCTCGACCACGAGGTGCCGACGCCGATCGGCAGGTGCCCGGACCGCAGGGACTGCACGGCGCCGTCCGCGCGACGGAGCAGCGTGAGGCCGTGTCCGGCATCGACCCAGCGGGCGACGCCGTCACGGTCGATGCGCACGTGGAAGCACGTCGTGAACTGGGCGCTCGTCACGTCGGACGTGCCCGTCGCCAACCCGGCCGCGGCACGCCGCACCGCGACCGCGGCGTCCGGCTCGTCGACCGTGCTGCGGATGAGCGACCGGACGGCAGCCGCGATCATGCCGGCGCCGACCCCCTTGCCCATCACGTCGCCGAGCGTGAACGCGGCGCCGTCCGGGGTGGGGAACCAGTCGTAGAAGTCGCCGCCGACGGCCTTCGCCGGGATGCAGACCCCCGTCGCGCGGAGCTCCGGCGGCAGGGACGCCGCCGAGGTCGGCAGCAGGGACTGCTGCACGAGGGCAGCCCGGTCGATCTCGCTCTCGGCGACCCGCCGGTGCCGTTGTGCGGAACTGAGGCGGATGTCGGCCTGGCGCGCCAGTTCGTTGGTCACCGCCGCGGTCGCGCCGTACACGACGACGGCGAAGACCAGCCGGACCAGCTCACTGGGCCGAGGTTCCGTCGGCGCCAGGACGTACGGCAGCAACAGCGTCGCGCAGGTCCCGAGGAGTGGGTACACGATGTGCCTGCGGCCGGGCCGCGCCGCCATCCAGATGACCGGCAGCACCACCACGGCGAGGAACACCGAGCGCGTGTCACCGGTGCCGTAGCGGAGCAGCCCGATCGCGATGAAGTCGATCGCCGGGACGACGAGCTCGGCACGCGCCGTCCCCGGCCAGCGGGCCATCACCGCCCCGATGACGAGCCCGAGCACGGCGAGCGCCACGCCGGTCCACATCCGTGGCGCGTCCGTGACGACGAGCCACGGCAGGACGGTGCTGCTCATCGCGGCGGCCACGACCAGCGCGGCGACGACGGTCTGCTTCGCCAGGGGCGCCCACGTCGTCTGGATCCTGCCGAGGACGATCGGCCCGGTGTCCTCGCGCGCGCTCACCGTCCATGTCCTGGGGGTCGCGGTCGCGCCGGCCGTGTCGCTCATCGGGTCGAGTCAAGCCGGTCCCGACGGCGAGGGCAAGCCGACCGCCCGTCCGACGACGGACCGGGGGTGTCGCAGCGTACCGGCGCCGTCAGCGCCCGGGTCCGCGCCGTCGGCCTCAGCCGAAGCGGACGGCGAGCGGGACGAGCAGCCCGGCCACCCAGACGAGCACCATGACCAGTGCTCCGATCGCGATGAGGCGTCGTCGGCGTCGCAACTTGGGACTGCGTTCCTCACCCCACATCTGCGCCCGGACGAGCACCCGGTTCGCCTGCTCGACGACCTTGCGGACCTCCGGGTCGTCGAGCTCGAGCACCCCGGCCCGGGCGTGCTCGGCGATGACCGTCGCCTCGTCCACCGTGAGGTCGTCCTTGCGCATGCGCCCATGCTCCCACGGAGGCGCCCGGTGCGGCAGGGGACGACGCCGCCTGGACACACCCCGAGGCGCCGCCGCGTAGCAAGGACCCATGGGTCATCGATTCCGCGGGAAGATCGTCGTCGTCACGGGAGCATCGAGCGGCATCGGGAGGGCCGCGGCGCACGAGTTCGCCCGGCAGGGAGCAACGCTCGTGCTGGCCGCACGCAGCCACGACAGCCTCGAGGCAGCCGCCGCGGAGTGCCGGAAGCTCGGTGCCGAGGCCGTCGCGATCCCGACCGACGTCGCCGACGAGCACCAGGTGAAGGACCTCATCGCGACGACCACGACGCGGTTCGGCCGGATCGACGTCTTCGTGGGCAACGCGGCCCTGTTCATCTACGGCCTGTTCGAGCAGACGCCGACCGAGTCGTTCAAGCGCGTCGTCGACACGAACCTGTACGGCCACCTCAACGCGGTGACGCACCTCCTGCCGCACTGGAAGCAGCGCGGCTCGGGCACGTACGTCCTGGTCGGTTCGATCCAGTCGCTGCTCTCCGCGCCGTACCAGTCGGCGTACGTGACGAGCAAGCACGCAGCCCTCGGCCTGGTCGACGTCCTCGGGGACGAGTTCGCCGGCACCGGCATCCACTTCACGACGCTGATGCCGTCGACGATCGACACGCCGATCTACCAGAACGGCGCGAACTACACCGACAAGGCGTCGCACCCGCTGCCGCCGACCGTGTCCGTCGAACGGGCCGGACGCGCCGTCGTGCAGGCCGCGCTGCACCCGAAGCGCTACCGCTTCGTCGGCCGGGTGCAGGCGTCGCTGGTGCCCCTGCAGTACGTGTTCCCCGGGCTGTTCCACAAGATCACGAGGCCGATGGTGCAGATCTTCGCGCTGCGGGGCCGACAGGCTCCGACCGACGGCAACCTCTTCACGCCGGCCGACGCGGGCAACGCCACGGACGGCGGCTGGGTCGCGAAGCGACGGCGAGTCACGCGTCCGCTCCTCTGGGCCGGAGCGGCCGTCGCGGTCGCCGGCGTCGTCCTGGGCCGGCGCCGCTGACGCACCGGCGCCCCTCCCGGGCGCCGCTGCTCGATCAGGGCCGACGCCGGGCGAGCCTCCGGTCACACCGGCTGACACCGCCACAATGGAGCGGTCATGCCACGCCCTCGTCCACACTCCCGCATCCCGCTCAACACCTTCGCCGTGCCCTTCGGCCTCGCCGGTTCCGCCGAGGCGTGGTCCTCCGCGGCGCCGGTCCTGCACCTGCCGGCGTTCCTCCCGCAGGTCTCCTGGGTGGTGGCAGCCGTCGCGTGGCTGGCGATGCTCACCGCGCACGTGGTCCGCGGTCTCCGGGTGCGCGGGCACGACCGGCTCGTCGACCAGCTCCGCCACCCGTCCCAGGGCCCCCTCGCGGCACTCGTCCCGGCGACGGCGATGCTGCTCGGCGTGGACCTGTCCCGTGTCTGGCCGACCGGTGGCACCGTGCTCGTGCTGCTCGGGGTCGCGGTCGCCGCGGGGTTCGCAGGGTGGCTGCTCGCGACGTGGTTCGAGGGCCGACTCGCGCTCGAGTCCGTGCACGGCGGCTACCTGCTGCCGACCGTGGCCGCAGCGCTCGTCGGCTCGGTCGCCACGCACGAGGTCGGCGTCACGTGGCTGTCGTGGGCCTGCTTCGGGGTCGGGGTCTTCTTCTGGGGCGTGATGACCGGACTGCTGCTGCTGCGGCTGGCGTTCCGCCCGGAGCTACCGGGACCGCTCGTGCCGACGATGGCCATCCTCGTCGCACCGCCGTCCGTCGCCACCGTCTCGCTGTTCGCGCTGACGGACGACGCGGTGACGCTGCCGGTGCAGGCGGTGGCCGGGCTCGGCGTCCTGCTCCTCCTCGTGCAGCTGGCGCTCCTGCCTCGGTACGTCCGGCTGTCGTTCTCGCTCGGCTTCTGGTCCTTCGTGTTCCCGGCGGCGGCGGTCGCGACGGCGGCGGTCGAGTGGCTCAGGATCCTCGACGTACCGGGCGGTTGGATCCCGACCGTCGTGGTGCTCGGGCTCCTCACCGCGCTGGTCGCCGTCGTGGGGGCGCGGTCGATCGGACTCGCCGTGCACCACCTGCTGGGGCAGGCCGAGGACGAGCTGCAGGCGGCCGACGACGAGGACGCCGAGCCCGGGCCGGTGACCGGGTCGACGCGGCAGGTCGCGTGACGCCGGACGTCACGCTCCGTGGCGGAGCCGGTGGCACAGCACGTAGCGTCGTCCCATGCGCACGACGACCCCGACCGCACCGTCCTCGTCCCTCGGGGCCGAGTGGGCATCCTGGCACGCCACGCACGAACGCGATCGTGCCGGCGAGCACGGCTTCCTGGCGATCACGAGCATGCGGTGGCTCGGGGCCGCACCCGAGCGGTACGAGGACGCTCCCGGCGCGTGGTCGACGTCCGACGACGGGCCGGTCGTCGTGCTCGACGACGGGGAGTGGATCGAGGTCGACGGGGTGCGCGTGACCGGCGAACACCGCTTCGGCCCGCTCGCCGACCGCTCCGCCACCTCCGCCGTGTGGCACGACGGTGACGAGACCGTCGTCGTCGAGGTCGCCCGCCGGGGCGGCAGCGACGTGATCCGTCCCCGCAGGCCCTCGAACCCGACACGCGTGCAGTACGCGGGGACGCCGGCGTACGCGCCGACCCCGCGCTTCGTCGTCCCGGCGCGCTTCGAGCCGTTCGACACGCCCCGCGAGGTCACGGTCGGGTCCGTGGTCGACGGGCTGCAGCACGTCTACGAGGCGCCCGGGGTGCTGACCTTCGACCTCGACGGGCCGCGCTCGCTCCTGGCGTTCAACGGTGGCGGGGACGACCTGCTCGTGCTCTTCACCGACCGGACCAGCGGCGTCACGACCTCCGCCGCCACGCGGAGCCTCGAGGTGGCTGCGCCGGACGCCTCCGGTGCGACCACGATCGACTTCAACCGCGCGACGAACCTGCCCTGCGCCTACACCGACCACGCGACGTGCCCGCTGCCACCGGCGGAGAACCGGTTGGACGTCGCGGTCGACGCCGGGGAGCAGCTGCCCGGCTGACCCACGAGTCGCCGGTCAGCGTGCGCCGACGCGGACCCAGTCGCCCGAGACCCGCCACCCGACCGGGTCGAAGGCGAACACGCTCCCCATGCCCGGCTGGTCCAGTGCTCGCGAGATCGGTACGCCGCGCAGGTCGGCCAGCAGGAGCGCCCCGACGGCGCCGTGCGACACGATCGTCACGTCCTCGCCGGCCGCGAGCCGACGCACCGCGTCGACGATGCGGCGCTGGGCGTCGACGGCGCGCTCCCACCCGCGCACCGAGCGGTGGGGGTCCGCGAAGAACACGTCGACGACGCGGTCGAACTCGTCGAACGGCAGGTACCCCGTCGCGCTGCGGTCGATCTCGCCGAGTCCCGGGTCGGTCTCGGGGACGACGCCGACCGCCGCCGCGAGGACCGCCGCCGTGTCGACGGCCTTCTGCTCGGTGCTCGAGACGATGCGACGGACGTCGGCGTGCCAGGCGACGTCGACGGCGCCGGCCGCCCGGGAACGTCCGTGCCCCGAGAGCCGCCACGACTCGATCGGCTCGGCGGGTTCGACGACCACCTCGGCGTGGGTCAGGAAGAACGAGACCATCCGCCGATCCTGTCAGACCCCACACGGCGCGACGTCGACGGGCGGCCGTACAGTGGCACCGTGGAGTTCCCGGGGGAGGCGGACGGCGCGGACGACGCGCCGACCTCTCCGGGGTCACCCCGGGGCACGCGGTACCAGCAGGACGACACGCCCCGAGCGACGCAGCGCGCTCCGCGCGCGCTCCCGCACGGAGGCACCGACAGGTCCCCCGGGAACCCCACGCCGCTGCCCGTCGTCGCGCGGGCACTCGCGGACGCCTTCCTGACGGCGGAGCGCTGGGAGGCGGACGACCTGACGGCGGCGGGCCGCGTCGTGGTCGGCGTGGAACGCGCCTACGTGGGACTCGCCGTCGCCGCGGCGCTCGAGGCGTACCCGCGGGCACCCGTCGACGCACCCCGGCAACTCGCGGCCGTGCTCGCGGTGTCGCCGCGGCTCGTCGCGCTGCACCGCTCCCGCGAGGACCGTCGGCCGGTGCGCGTCCTCGCCCGACGAGCGACCCCGGTGCGGTCCCGGCCGGTGACCACCAGCCGCCTGCTGGTCGACACGCTGCCCGAGCTCGCCCGCGGCCTCGACCTGACCGTGGGTCGGCTGCTCTGGCTCGCCGACACCCGTGGCTGGAACCGCCGTCCCGGTCCCGCGAGCCCGCTCCACCACCACCGGTACCAGTGGGTCCGGCGGCCCGGCAGGACGCCGCGGCTGCTCGAGAAGCCGATGGAGATGCTCCGCCGGACGCAGCGGACCATCCTCGACGAGCTCCTGACGGTCCTGCCCGTGCACGACGCCGCACACGGCTTCGTGGCCGGCCGCAGCGTCGTGACCGGAGCCGCCCTGCACGCGGGGCAGCAGGTCGTGCTGTCCGCCGACCTCACGTCGTTCTTCGCGAGCGTCACGGCGCCGACCGTCTACGGCGTGTTCCGGACCGCCGGGTTCGCCGAGCCACTCGCCCACGTGCTCACCGGGGTCTGCACGCACCGCGTCCCGCCGCACGTGCTCACCGGCATGCCCGACGGCGGCAGTCCCGAGGAACGCGCCGCACTCCGCCGCTCGCTCGCCGACGCGCACCTGCCGCAGGGTGCGCCGACCTCGCCGGCACTCGCGAACACGGCGCTCCGGCACCTCGACGCCCGACTCACGGGGTGGGCCGCGGCCGTCGACGCCGTGTACACGCGGTACGCCGACGACCTGACCTTCAGCGGCGGCGACCGGCTCGCGGCCCGCCCCGACGCGTTCCTGCGCGGGGTCGACCGGATCGTCACCGACCAGGGGTACCGGCTGAACCCCGGCAAGACGCGGGTCCGCCGGAGCGGCGTCCGGCAGTCCGTCACGGGGGTCGTCGTCAACGACCGACCGTCACCCGGCCGACGCGAGGTCGACCGACTGCACGCCGTCCTGCACAACGCCGCCGAGCACGGTCCCGCGTCCCAGAACCGCGCCGGGCACCCGGAGTTCCGCGCACACCTGCTCGGCCGGATCGGCTGGGTGGAACAGGTGCACCCCGGACGGGCACGCCGGTTGCGGGAGGAGTTCGCGCGGATCCGCTGGTGACGGGCCTATCGTGGCGACCATGACCACACACCGTGTGACCGCGCCGGAGCCGCCGGCCGACGGCAGCAGGCCGAAGGGCCCCGCGTCCTACTTCCCGAGCATCGGGACGACGTACGGGCGGCCGGTGCAGGAGTGGCTCGACCTCGTCGCCGACCGGCTCGACGGCCACGCGCACATGGAGGTCGTGGCCTGGCTCAAGGAGCAGCACGGCCTGGGGCACGGGCACGCCAACGCACTCGTCGCGTACGTCAGGAAGGCGCTGGAGGACTGATCCGCACGACCCGTCCCGGCGGTTGACGTGGTTGTCGATCAGGGAGCAGAATGGGTTGACGCGGTTGACAGGAGGCCCGGCATGGCGACGACGGAACGCATCCGGACCGGAGCGGGTGACGGGCACGGTCCGGAACGGCGGACGGGCGCCCTCCGACGTGATCTCACGCCGGTCGAGGCGTCCCTGATCGAGGCGCTCCGCGGTCGCATCCTGGGCGGACGCGTCGACGGCGCGCTCGAGGACGGAGCCGACGTCGAGCTGTTGGCCGACCGCATGGTCGCCGCGCTGCCCACCGTGAAGCACGAGGCCGACGCCCTCATCGGACCGTTCTACGACACCCCGACCCTGGCGGCCTGGCGCGGGGTGACCCGGCAGGCCCTCAGCAAGGCGACGGCCAGACGCGACCTGATCGGACTGAAGATCGGCGACGGCAGCCTGGTCTTCCCGTCGTTCCAGTTCGGGGTGACGGGCTCACCGCTGCCGAACCTGCGGCAGGTCCTCGCGCTCGTCGACCCCGACCGGATCGACCCCTGGGGCAGTGCGCTGTGGCTGAACACCCCGGCGGACGAGTTCGGTGGCACGACCGCCGCCGAGGCGTTGCGCGACGGGCGCGAGGACCAGGTCCTCGCCGCGGCCCGTCGAGCCGCGCACGCGTGGGCGGCCGACGCGTGACGCCGAGCCGGAACGAGGTCGCCCAGCGTCCGCCGCGGGACGACCTCGACCTCACGGACTTCCCTGCCGAGGAGTCCCGGGGCACGACCTTCTACCGCGCGAAGCGTCACGACCGTGGTGCGTGGTGGTTCGCGAGCACCGAGCCCGACGCCGACGGGGTCGACGGCGGGCGGTTCGACCTCGCCGTCCCGAGGGGCACCTGCTACTGGGCCGACTCGGTCGAGGTCGCCGTGCGGGAACGACTCGCGCACCACGTCCTCACCACGAACACCGTGTTCGCCGCCCGGGCGCGCGAGATGGTCGTCGTCGCGGCCCGGGCGTCGCGCGGCCGCCGGTTCGCCGACGTCACGCACCCGGCAGCCGTGCGCTCGGGTGTCGGCGCCGAGCTGCAGACCATGGGGGACTACCGCGTGCCGCAGGCCTGGGCGCGGGCGTTCGACGCCGCGGGGTTCGCCGGCGTCCGGTACAGCACGCGGTTCACCAGCGCGGCGGCCGCGAACGCCTGGGCGGTGTTCGGTGCGTCCGGCGTCCCGAGGCGTCCCCGCCCCGAGCGTGTGCACCGCGACGGTGTGACCGCCTGCCGCGAGTCCGGCATCCGCGTGCTCGACGACGGGTCGGACGCCGGCGCCGAGCGGTTCACGTTCGTCACGCCTCCGGCCGACTGAGCCCGGGGCGCTCCCGGTCCGTGGCGTCGGTGTCTGTCGGTGGTCCTGCCTAGCGTGTGGGCGTGGCCGAACCCGTCGACGCATGGTGGCGCCGCCGACAGTGGTCGCGCGGCCTGCCCGTCCCGTACGCCGTGGGTGCGTTCCGCGCCGACTGGGCGCCGTACCCCGTGCTCGTCCGGCAGTACCACCCGGACTGGAACCACGGCATCGTCCTCAGCCAGGTGCCGCCCGCGGCCGAGGTCCTGCTCACCTGGGAGTGCGACGTCGGCCACGTCTTCGTCGCCACGCCGGCCGAGCAGCGCTCGCGGCCCGGACGCGAGCGACGCCGGTCCGTGTGGTGCCCCGAGTGCGCGGTGCAGGCGCAGCCGCAGCGCTGGCCCGTCCTGCCGCAGGACTGGCCGACCGGCGTCCCCGTCCCGCAGCGGGTCGTCCGCGTCGCCGGCCGGCAGACGCTGCCCGCAGCTCCCTCGCGCGGCATCCCGACCCGCGCGGTCCCCGGCGGGCCCGGGGCGGGTGCTCCCGGTCCCGGCGGCGGGGTGCCTGCCGGGGCGGTCCCCTCGACGCGGGCCCGCCCGCGCCGGTCGGACGCCGGTGCCCCACGCCGATCCGGGCCGTCCGTCCCGCGGTCGATCTGCCCGAAGACACCACGGCTGCCCTCGGGCGAGTCGTTCACGAGCCGGTGTGCCCCGGCAACGGCGTCGGCGGTCGAGGCCGAGCTCCGCGCGGCCCTGGTCGAGCGCTTCGACTTCACCTTCGACCACACCGCGATCCGGCTCGACCGTCCGTTCTTCGACCACGTCGAGGCCTGGCCGGACGTCATCCTGCCCGAGCTGCGCGTCGCGATCGAGTACGACTCGACCGGCCGGCACGGACTCGAACACGTCGGACCCCGACAGGAGACCGACCGACGGAAGGACCGAGCCGTCCGCGGCGTCGGATGGGAGGTGATCCGGATCCGCACCGGTCGGTTGCAGGCACTCGGGCCGTACGACCTCGAGGTGTCCGGCATCTCCGGACGCACGATCGACCGGCTCGCCGAGACCCTACGCGAGATCCGCGGGCACCTGTTCGTCGACGCCTACGCCCGCTGACCCGTCGCGACCGCCGACGCCGGCGAGGACCGAACCACGGATCCGACGTCGAACCACCGCCCGGGGCTGGTTCGATGTCGCCTGCGTGGTTCGATGCAGGCTCCGTCAGGACTGCGCGACCGTACCGCGCCCTCAGCCCCGCAGCGCCAGCGCCTCGCTCGTCCACCGCGCGTGCAGCTCCCACGGGTCGGAGACCCCAGCGGCGACGACCGCGACGTGGTCGAGCAGCTCCGGGGTGACACGGAACCACTCCGTCCCCGGGTACCGCGTCGCGGCGAAGCGGGCGTGGCGTCGTCGCTCGAGCGTCCGGTCGCCACGCTCGAGCCCGAGCAGGTCCTGGTGCGGGATGGCCGCGAGCCGTTGCCGGAGGTTCGTCGTCGTGCCGATCTTGACCCGGTCGCCGAAGTCGTCGCGCATCCGCAGGTAGTACACGACGTCGACCCGTGGGGGAGCGAGGTCTCCGTCGGGGACGTCGCCGTACCGCCACTCGCACGTCGCGCACACCGCGGCGGAGGGGTACCGCACACCGGTCCGCGAGCCGCACACCGGGCACGGCCCGGGCAGGGCGTCCTCGACGCCGGCGTGCTCCGCCGCGAACTCGGCGACGAGCGTGACGTGCGCGGCGCACAGCGGGACCGGCGATCCGCTGACGGGCTCGGTCCCGCAACCGGGCACGCAGCACGAGGGGGCGACCATGCCGGGAACGCTAGCCCGACCCACCGACGCGAGCCGCGCCTCCCGGACGGACCGCGGGACGACCCGGGCTAGTCCGTGAAGATGACCCCGATCGGCTCGCGCTTCTCCTCCTGGAACTGGTCCTCGCCGCGCCCGAGCGCCCAGTAGGCGGACAGCGACATCTCGGACTTCTCGAGGCCCCAGTCGTTCTGCAGCAGACGGCGGAGCGCCTTCACCGCGGTCCGCTCGCCGTGTGCGAAGACCTGCACCGGACGGGAGGCGCGCGGCAGTCCGCGGGCGGCCTCCAGCAGCAGCGTGCCCGGCACGGCGCCGGTGGCGTCGCGGTGCAGCCACCGCAGGTCGACTCCGGCCGGGTGGCGGACGGGTTGCTCGTCGGCGGGGCCGGCCACCTCGACCAGCGCGACGCCCGTGGCGGTGTCGGGGAGCGCCTCCAGGGCGGCGGAGATCGCGGGGAGTGCGCTGTCGTCGCCGAGCAGCACGTGCGTGACTGCGGGGTCGGTCGACGGCGCGTACCCGCCGCCGGGACCGGACAGGGCGAGCAGGTCGCCGGGCTGCGCGGCGGCGGCCCACGGGCCGGCGAGGCCCTCGTCGCCGTGCACCACGAAGTCGATCGCGATGGTGCGGGCACGACGATCGACGGCTCGGACCGTGTAGGTGCGCCGCGCGGGCCGGTCGTGCTTCGGCAGGGTCGCGCGGAGGGCGTCGAGGTCGTACGGCGGGGTCAGACCGAGCGACGGTTTCGCCAGCAGCAGCTTGACGTACTTGTCCGTCGACGCCAGCCGCTCCGGGTCCGCCGCCGCGACGAAGTCGTCGAACGCGGGACCGCCGAGGTGCACCCGCACCATGTGCGGCGAGAGGCGCTCGGTGTGGTCGACGACGAAGACGTGCTGGGGGCGCTGGGGTTTCGGGCTCATCGCGGCAGAGCTTCCTCTCTCGACCGCGGGGCCCGCTGTGAACGTCGGCCGGGTTCCGCGGCGGTGCTTGACGGATCGCTCGGTAAGGTTAGCCTTCCCTCATGGACACGTCGGTCATCCCGTTCTCCGAGCTCCTGCGGCGGCGCACCCGGCGCTCGCACGGCACCTCGGCGGGCCACGGCTTCATGGCCGACCTGGTGGGCGGTGCCTGCGACGTCGCGGACTACGCCGACCTGCTCGGGCAGTACGCGTTCGTCTACGACGCCCTCGAACGCGCTGCCGAACGGATGGCCGACCACCCCGTCGCCGCTCCCTTCGTGACCACGCAGCTGACCAGGATGCCGGCGATCCGCGCCGACCTCGAGTACCTGGTCGGTCCGGACTGGTCCGAGCTCGTCTGCCCGTTGCCGGCCACGACGGCCTACGTCCGCCGGCTGAACGAGGTCGCGGCGACCACGCCGGGCGGCTTCGTCGCGCACCACTACACGCGGTACCTCGGGGACGTCGCGGGCGGGCACGCCATCGGGTCGCTGCTCGCGGAGCAGTTCGGCTTCGAGACGAACGGCATCCTCTTCTACATCTTCGACCAGGTCGCCGACCCGGCCGCGTTCGAGGGCACGTACCGGGCGCAGCTCGACGCGGCGCCGTGGTCGGCCGAGGAGCAGGAGCAGGTGATCGCCGAGGTGGAGCTCGCGTACGAGCTCGACCACGGGTTGCTCGCCGACCTCGACGCACGGCGCGGACGGGGCCCGGCGGCGACCGCCTGACCTCGCGGCGCGCTCGCGCCGGTGGTCCGCGCGGGTCCGCCGACGGGTGTCGCGTCCGCGCGCTCGACGCCCGCTGGTCCGCGCGCGTTCGCTGACGGGCGCCGCGTCCGCTGGTCCGTCCGGACGGTTGTCGTCACCCGTCCCGACGCGCCGGTACGCTGCTGCACACCGGGAGGAGCCTCCCGGACGACGCGGAAAGGACCTCATGACGGCGATCGACGGTCACACGCGCCACGGGCGCGCGCGGGACGACGTGAGCGGAGCGGTCGACAGCGACCTGCGCTCGGACGTCCGGTACCTCGGCAAGCTCCTCGGCCGCGTGCTGCGCGAGACCGGCGGCGAGGACCTCCTCCACGACGTCGAGAGCCTGCGGGCCGCGGTCATCGACGCGTACGAGGGCGGCCAGGCCGACGGTGCGGCACGCGCCGAGGCGATCGTCGCGGAGATGTCGGCCGACCGGGCCGAGGCCGTCGCGCAGGCCTTCACGACCTACTTCCACCTCACGAACCTCGCCGAGGAGCACCACCGCGTCCGCGTGCTGCGCTTCCGAGGCGACGACGGTGGCGTCGCGGGCGACTCGTTCCCCGCCACGTACGCCTCGCTCGTCGAGCAGGTCGGCGAGGACGAGGCCGCGGCACGCCTCCGCGACCTCCGGTTCCACCCGGTCCTCACCGCGCACCCGACCGAGGCCCGCCGTCGCGCGGTCACCACGGCCGTCCGCCGCATCACCGACCTCATCGACGAGCGGGACCGCACGACGAACCAGACGGCACTGGCCGAGAACGAGCGTCGCCTGCTCGAGGAGATCACGACCCTCCTCCGGACGTCCCCGCTCCGGACGACCCGCCCGACCCCGCTCGACGAGGTCCGCACGGCGATGAGCGTCTTCGACCAGACGCTGTTCGAGATCGTGCCGCAGGTGTACCGCCTGCTCGACGACCGCCTCCTCGGCGACCAGGCCGGGCACGCACCGGTCACCGCGCCCGCCTTCGTGCGCTTCGGCACCTGGATCGGTGGTGACCGCGACGGCAACCCGCACGTGACCGCCGACGTCACCCGGCAGGCCGCCGAGATCGCCGCGGAGCACGTCCTGCTCGGGCTGTCCCGCGCCGCCACCCGCATCGGCAGCACCCTGACCCTCGACGCGAGCGAGACGCCGGCCGACGCCGGACTCACCGCCCTCGTGGCGGCGCAGGAGGCACTCGACGCCGGGATCGCCGAGCGCATCGGGGTCCGCGCCCCGAACGAGACGCACCGTCGCGCCCTCCTGTTCGTGGCCGCCCGCATCGACGCGACCCGCCGGGGCGAGGCGCCGCTCGCCTACGCCGGACCCGAGGCCCTCCTCACCGACCTCCGGACGATCCAGACCTCCCTCGTGGCCGCCGGTGCCACGCGTCCCGCGAACGGCGAGCTGCAGAACCTCGTGTGGCAGGTCGAGACGTTCGGGTTCCACCTGGCCGAGCTCGAGGTCCGCCAGCACTCGCAGGTGCACCGGAACGCCCTGGCCGAGATCCGTGCCGGTGGCGACCTGAGCGAGATGACCGAGGAGGTCCTGTCGGTCTTCCGCACCATCGCGGAGCTGCAGGCCCGCTACGGGGTGCGCTCCGCGAGCCGCTACATCGTCTCCTTCACCCAGTCGGCGGCCGACCTGGCCAACGTGCACGAACTCGCGGTCGCCGCGCTCGGGTCGGTCGAGGCCGCCCCGGTGCTCGACGTCATCCCGCTGTTCGAGACCTTCGCCGACCTGCACGCCAGCGTCGACATCCTCGACGAGGCCGTCCGCACCGAGGCGTTCCAGCGTCGGCTCGCCGCGACGGGCCGCCGGCTCGAGGTCATGCTCGGCTACTCGGACTCGTCGAAGGACGTCGGTCCGGTGTCCGCCAACCTCGCCCTCTACGACGCCCAGGCCCGGATCGCCGACTGGGCGCGTGACGCCGACGTCGAGCTGACCCTGTTCCACGGCCGCGGCGGTTCGCTCGGCCGCGGTGGCGGACCGGCGAACGAGGCCGTCCTCGCGCAGCCGCCGGGGTCGATCGACGGGCGCCTCAAGCTCACCGAGCAGGGCGAGGTCATCTTCGCCCAGTACGGCGACAAGGACATCGCCGCCCGGCACCTCGAGCAGATGGCCTCGGCCACGCTGTTCGCGTCGTCGCCGTCGAACGAAGAGCGCACCGCCCTCGCCGCCGCCCGCTTCGCCGACCTCGCGCAGCAGCTCGACGACGTGTCCCGACAGGCGTTCTACGACCTCGTCAAGGCCGACGGCTTCGCGCCCTGGTTCGCCCGGGTGACCCCGATGGAGGAGATCGGGCTGCTGCCGCTCGGTTCGCGGCCCGCGCGCCGCGGGCTCTCGGTCGAGTCGCTCGAGGACCTCCGCGCCATCCCGTGGGTGTTCTCCTGGACCCAGGCCCGCATCAACCTGGCCGGCTGGTACGGCCTGGGCTCCGCGCTCGAGGCCGTCGGCGACCTCGAGCTCCTCCGCACCGCCTCCGTCGAGTGGCCGCTGTTCGGCGCGATGCTCAAGAACGTCGAGATGTCGCTCGCAAAGACGGATGAGCAGATCGCCCGTCGCTACCTCGAACTCGCCGACCGCGACGACCTCGCCGCGAAGGTGCTCGACGAGATGCTGCGCACCCGCGACTGGGTGCTGCGGATCTCCGGCGGCAGCGACGTCCTCGAGGACCGGCCTGTCCTCGCCCGGGCCGTCCGTCTCCGCAGCCCGTACGTCGACGCGTTGTCGCACCTCCAGCTGCGCGCGCTCCGCGCGATCCGCACGTCGGGCAGCACCGACCCGACGGACGGCGACCACCGCCTGCTGCTCCTCACCGTCAACGGGATCGCGGCCGGCCTGCAGAACACGGGCTGACCCGACCGGTCCACGGACGGGAGGCGCGGTGCGGGCCCGCACCGCGCCTCCCGTCCGTCGTCGCGGAGTGTCCCGCCCTTGTGCGCCGCTTCTCGAATCGATTCGGGTGGGCGTAGCGTGGTGGGTGTGACGACGCACCGCAGCGACGACCCCGCGCCCGCCGGTGTGCTGCCGCCCATCCTGCCGTTGGCGCTCATCGTCGGGGTGTCGCCGTTCGCGACGGACATGTACATCCCGGCCCTGCCCGCGATCGCCCGCGACCTCGGCACCGCACCGAGCGCGGTCCAGTTGTCGCTCACCGCCTTCCTGGTGGCGTTCGCCGTGGGACAGCTCCTGGCGGGCCCGGTCAGCGACGGCATCGGGCGACGTCCGCTCCTGCTCGTCGGCACCGCGGTCTTCGCGCTCGCGTCGGTCGGCTGCGCCCTCGCTCCGGACGTGGTGACGCTGGTCGTCGCGCGGGTCTTCCAGGGGCTCGCCGGTGCGGCCGGCGCGGTCGCCGGGCGCGCGATGGTCTCCGACGTGATCACCGGACCGCGCATGGCGAAGGTGTTCGGCACCCTCGCCGCGATCAACGCGATCGGACCGGTGGTCGCGCCGCTGGCCGGGGGAGCGGTGCTCACGATCGGCACCTGGCGACTCATGTTCGTCGTGCTCGCGGTGCTCGGCGCGGTGTTCTTCGTCGCCGTCGCGCTGCGCTTCCACGAGACGCTGCCGCCGGCACGTCGCGGCGGGGTCGGCTTCGCGGCGAACCGCGACCGCATCCGCGAGCTGATGGCGATCGGACGCTTCCGGGCGTACGTGGTCACCGGGGTGCTCTCGACGATCGGCTTCTTCGCCTACATCGCGACGAGCTCGTTCGTGTTCCAGTCCCAGTACGGCTTCTCCGAGGGGATGTACACGCTCGTCTTCGCCACCAACGCATCGATGATGATCGTGACCACCCTCGTGTTCCGACGGGTGGTCGGCCGGTTCTCGGAGGATGCACTGCTGTCGACGGGGCTCGTCGTCGGGACGCTCGGCGCGGTCGGGGTGCTGTCCTCCGCGCTGCTCGGCCTGGGTCCCGTACCGGTGTGGTGCTCGCTCGCGGTCGTCACGGCGGCGTGGGGCTTCGTCCTGCCGGCGGCGATGACCCGCACGCAGCACGTCGGGGCCGCACACCCCGGGACCGCCGCGGCGTTGCAGGGCGGCCTGACCTTCGGGCTCGGCGGTCTCGGCACGCCGTTGGCGGGGGCGCTGGGCGGGACGGCGACGGCGATGGGGTCGGTGATGGTCGTGCTCATGGCGGCCGCGGTCGTGGTGCAGCTCGTCGCGACCCGGCGGGAACGGACGGTCTCCACACACGCCACGGCGAGGCCGAACACGTCTGGGCCGTCCACCCGGTAGGTTGCTCAGTGCACCCGCACCGACCTGAGGAGGCACCGACATGGACATCGTCGTACACGAGGCGGACCCCGACGCCGCGGTGCTGGAGTGCAGCGGCCGGCTGAACATGGTCTCCGCGCCGACCTTCCGCGAGACCGTCGGGCAGGTCGTCAGCGGCGGCAGGTCCCACATCGTCGTCGAGCTCTCCAAGGTCGAGTTCATGGACTCGTCCGGGCTCGGTGCCCTCGTCGGCTGCCTCAAGACCGCTCGCCAGGCCGGTGGCGACCTGCGCATCGCGGCACCGTCCGACCAGGTCGAGATGGTGCTGAAGCTCTCCAACATGGACAAGATCCTCCGCACGTACCCGGACGGGGACGCCGCGGTCACCGACTGGGGATGAGCACCGCGGTGGGTGGGTACGACCTCGACCTGGCGTGTCCGCCGGACGACGTCACGGCCGTGCACACGTTCCTCGCGTCGGTGTGGGAAACCGAGCCGTCGCTCTCCGCCGAGGACCGGATGGCGCTCGAGCTCGCGCTCGTCGAGCTCACCTCGAACGTGATCGAGCACGGCGCCCGCAGCACCGGCGTCGCGTGCTCGCTGCGGGTCGACGTCGGGCAGGACGCCGTCGAGGCGCTGCTCACCGACGACGGCCTGCCGGTACCGGTCGACCCGACCACGGCGCACCTGCCGGAGGCCCTCGCGGAGAGCGGCCGTGGTCTGGCGCTGGTGCAGATGGTCGTCGACGACCTGCGCTACGAACGGGTCGGCGACCGCAACCGCTGGACGGTCCGCCGCGGGCGCGGAGGTTCCGTCGGTTCGTCCACATCCCGCAGCGACTGAGCCGGTACCCGCAACGCAGGGCGGCCGAGGCCGTCCCGGGTCCGCTGACGTGTCACGATCCTGTCGATGACTGTCGAGCCCGACCCGAGGATCCGATTCGAGACGTCCGGGACGGACCTCGGAGCGGCGCTCGACATGTACCAGGACGCCTACGACGGCGCCGGGTTCCGTGCGAGTGCCACGGAGCGGCCGTTCTCCTACCGGTTCCGGGTGACCGGCGACGACACGATGTCCTTCCGGTCGACGCGGTTCGACGCCCGGATGGAGGGCGAGATCGATGCCCCCGACGAGTACGTCGTGATGTGGCTCGCGGACGGTCGCGGCACGGTGGACGTCGGCCGCGACGAGGTGGCCTTCGCGCCCGGCACGCCGATGATGTTCCCCACCGGCCGTCCCTTCGCGTTCGACCTCCAGGACGTCCGGCAGAGCCTCGTGCAGTTCGAGCGCAGCTACCTCGAGGGCATCGCCGCCGAGGAGCACGGGACCGCGCCGGCGCCGCTCGTGTTCGACCACACCCAGGCGCCCCGTCCGGACGACCTCCGTCGGTGGAACGCCCAGGTGCAGCGCGCCGCCACCACGGTCCTCGGGAACGGTCCGATGACCCCCCTCGTGCTCGCCGAGACCGCGCAGGAGACCGCCCGGGCGCTGCTCCGGACCTTCCCGCACACCGTGCTCGCCCCGGACGTCCCGCTGCCGCAGGGGGCGACCGGACGCGTCCGCGAGGCGGTGGAGTACATGCACGCCTACGCGCACACCCCCATCACGACGACCGACGTCGCCGAGCACGTCGGGCTGAGCGTCCGCGGGCTCCAGCAGGCCTTCCAGCGCCAGGTCGGGACGGCGCCGAACAGCCTGCTCCGCGGCATCCGACTCGACCGCGTCCGCGACGAGTTGGCGCGCGCCAGCCCGGGCGAGCTCACGGTGGCGGCCGTCGCGGTCCGCTGGGGCTTCGCGCACCTCGGACGCTTCTCGGGCGCCTACGCCGCGCGTTTCGGCGAGTACCCGCGCGACACGCTGCACGGCTGAACGGGCTCGGCAGTGCGCCGGACGCTCCGTTCCGGCCGCTCCGCTTCGGCCGCTCCGTTCCGGCCGCTACGCTTCGGGCGTGCGCAGACCTCGACCGTGGGTGATCGTCCCCGGGATCTGGAACTCCGGCCCCGACCACTGGCAGTCCCGCTGGCAGGCCGAGCGTGCCGCCGGGGGAGACCCGGTGGTCCGCATCGAGCCGACCTCGTGGGACGAGCCCGACCCCGACGACTGGGCCGCGGCGCTCACCCGGGCCGTGACCGCGTGCACGACGCCGCCGGTCCTCGTCGCGCACAGCCTCGGAGTCCTGGCGGTCGCCCGCTGGCTCGGCGACCCCGCGCACGCGCCGGTCGCGGGGGCGTTCCTGGTCGCCCCGCCCGACCCCGACGCCGAGGGGTTCCCGGCGGCAGCGGCGGGCTTCACCCCACCGACGGTGCGGTCGGACGTGCCCGTCCGGATGGTCGTGAGCGACGACGACCCGTACTGCTCGGCGGAGCGTGCCAGGGCGTTCGCGGCGACCCTCGGCGCGACGGTCCTCCCGGTCGGTCAGCGCGGTCACGTCAACGTCGCCAGCGGGGTGGGCGGTTGGGCCGACGGGCGGGCCCTGCTCGAGGAGTTCGACGGCTCGCTCTGACCCGGGGTCACCGTGGACCGACACGCCGTTCACGTTCGACGCGATATGGCAGGCACTTCGGCGACACACCGCGGATGTCCGCGGCGATCCGGGTCGCGATATTCATACTCCGATCATGGAATCGCAGTCCGGTGCACGCGCCCCCCTCGTCGACCCCTTCGGTCGCGAGCTCGAGGAGTGGCTCCGAGACGCCCCGGCGACGCGCTCCCCGTACCTGGCGGACCTCGTGGTCCCGCCGGTCACCGGGCCGGTGCAGCGTCCGGGAACGGCGTCGGACGCCCCTGCCGAGAGCACCCCGCCCGTCGCCGGTCCCGAGCCCGAGCGGTCCGACGCGGTGGCCGCCCCCGACGCGGTTGTCGCCCCCGAGGCGGTCGACGACTCGGCGTTCCGTCGGCCCCGTGACCGCGCACGCCACGCCGCCGTCTGCCAGCCCTCGTTCCCCGAGCCGCCGGAGCGTCTCGCGCTCCGCCTCGAGGACCTCGCGGTCGAGGTCTCCGCCACGACCGGACGCAGCACCATCGAGCGCATCGTGCTGCTCGAGGACGAGGTCCGTCGTCGTGACGAGGACCTCGCCCGCCTCGCCGCGTGGGAAGCGACCGTCGCCGGCGTCAGCGACCCCGAGCTCGAAGCCGCCCGCGGGTTCGCGCACTCCGTCTTCGCCGACCTGCTGGCCGACGCCGCGCTCGAGGCCGACCGCCGCGAGCGGGCAGCAGCCCGGCGTGCGGCCACCGGCACCGTCGCGGTGGTCCGGCCGAGCGCTCCTGCCGCGCCGACCGCTGCCGCCGTGCCGTCGGCTCCTGCCGCGCGGTCCGTGCGCACCGCGGTCGCCGTGACGGCCGCGCCGGTGCTCGTGCCGCCGACCGTGGTCGAGGCGACCGACGTCGTCGACACCGACGACGCGCCCCGACCGGTGTCGGCCGCCGGAGCCGCGGTGCCCGCTCGTCCGGTGCTGTCCCTGCCGATCGTGTCCCCGGTGTCCGCGAACACCCGGCCGACGCCGCTCGTCCAGCCCGCGACCGGGCCGACCGTGATCGACCGTGCCGCGTTCGCCGCCGCGCTCACCGCGCACAGCGGGTCGACCGCGAGCACGCCCGTGGTGCTGCCCGACGCCGTGTCCGTCCCGTCGACGGGGTCCGAGGGCGCGGACGACGAGGCGACGACGTCGGGCACGTCCGCCGCCGAGCAGCGCCCCGCGGGCTGGTGGTCCCGGCTCGTCGACCGCATCCTCCGGGCGCTCGGCCGACGCTGACGCCGCACCGCCGCGCGGCACGGGGAACGCTGCGGCCACGGTGGTCTCGGTAGACTGACGGGATGCCGACGCTCCGCGAACTCCAGGCCGTGATCGAGGACCTGTGGCCCGCTGCCGGTGCCGAGTCCTGGGACGCCGTCGGCCTCGTCGCCGGCGATCCGGACCAGCGGGTCGACCACGTGCACCTCGCCGTCGACGCCGTCCCCGCCACCGCGCACGAGGCCGTCGAACTCGGGGCCGACCTCCTGCTCACCCACCACCCGCTGCTCCTGCGCGGGGTCACGACCATCGCCGAGTCGACCTACAAGGGTCGGGTCCTGGCGACACTGGTCCGGGGTGGGACGGCCCTCGTCGCAGCGCACACCAACGCCGACGTCGTGACCACCGGCACGTCCGCGGTCCTGGCCGACCGTCTCGGCCTGACCGACCAGGCGCCGCTCGACCCCGGCGCCGACCCCGCCACCGGCATCGGGCGGACGGGTGTCCTCGCCGAGCCGACGACGCTCGGTGCCCTCGCCCGCGCGCTCGTCGACCTCCTGCCGGGGACCGCCACCGGCGTCCGTGTCTCGGGCGACTTCGACCAGCCGGTGCGCACGGTCGCACTCTGCGCGGGAGCCGGCGACGCATACCTCCGGCACCCCGCCGTCCTCGCCGCCGACGTCTACGTCACGAGCGACCTCCGGCACCACCCCGCGTCGGAGTTCCGCGAGCAGGCGCTCGTCGGCGGCGGACCCGCCCTCGTCGACACGTCGCACTGGGCCACCGAGTGGCTCTGGCTCGACGTCGCCGCCGAGCAGCTGCGCCGCGCGGCGGGCGTCCGCGTCACCGTCAGCGACCTCCGGACCGACCCGTGGGACTTCGCCGTCCTGCCGGCCGCCGAACCCACCACGGACGCCGTCGCGTCGTCCGATCCCGCCCCCACCACCGAAGGAGCCTGACCATGAAGGCAGCACCCGAGGACCAGGTCATCCTCCTCGACGTCCAGCGTCTCGACAACGACGTGACGCGGATCGCGCACCGCATCACCGCCCTGCAGAAGGGCGACCGGCTGACCGAGCTCAGCACGAAGGCAGCCGGTCTCCGTGCCTCCCTCGCTGCCGCCACCGGTGACGTCGAGGACGCCGAGCGCGAGCTCGCCCGGCTCGAGTCGGACACCACCACGGCGCAGGCCCGTGTCACGCGCGACACCACGATGCTCCAGAACGTCTCGAGCGCGAAGGACGCCGCCGGCCTGCAGAGCGAGCTCGAGTCGTTGCAGCGTCGCATCGGCGACCTCGAGACGGCCGAACTCGAGGTCATGGAGCACCTCGACGTGTTCCGCGCCCGGGTCGGCGACATCGAGGCCCAGCTCGCCGACGTCGAGGCCGCCCGCAGCGGGCTCGTGGCCGAGCGGGACGCCGAGATCGCCCGGCTCGAAGCGGACCGCGATTCCGCGGTGCAGAGCCGCGCGAGCGTCGCGGCCAAGGTGCCGGCTGAGCTGCTCGCGCTCTACGACCGGCAGCGCGCCCGCTACGGCTTCGGTGCGTCGCTCCTGCAGGGCGGCGTGTCCACGGCGTCCGGAGTCTCGCTCACGAACTCGGACCTGCAGACGATCCGGCGCGCAGCGCCGGACGACGTCGTGCTCTGCCCGGACAGCGACGCAATCCTCGTCCGGACGGCCGAGTCCGGGCTCTGACCGACGGGCGTACCGACACGACAGGAGGCGCGGTGCCAGCTGGCACCGCGCCTCCTGTTCGTGCGTGACGGCTGGGGCGAACGGGCCGGCCGTACGCCGGGTTCTGTCCCGCCGCTCGCGCGGCGGTGACGGCCATCTCTCTCGGACCGACGTTGCCGTCGGCCTCCAGCGGTCCACCCGAGGACTCGGCGAGCAGCCTCGACGTCCTCTGTCTGACCTTGCTCCGGGCGAGGTTTACCGAGCGGATCCGGTCACCCGGACCCCTGGTGGTCTCTTACACCACCGTTTCACCCTTACCGACGTCGCCGCCGGCGGTCTGCTTTCTGTGGCACTGTCTCGCGGATTGCTCCGGGTGGGTGTTACCCACCGCCCTGCTCTGTGGAGCCCGGACGTTCCTCGGCACTCCCGGGGGAGTGACGCGACCGTCTCACCGACCCGTTCGCGCGTCCGAGTCTAGCGGGTGCGTTCCCGGCTCGGGCTGCGGACGCCCCTCGGCCGGCTCGACACGCTGTCGAGATCGCACTTCCGCGGGCGCGGCGACCGTTGAGGGTTGCCGAACTGCGATCTCACCGCGGCGCGGCACAGCCGGAGCGCGGCGCAGCCGCCGCCCGGGCTGCTACGAGTTGCTGCGGGCGGCGAGGGTCGCGGCGCCGATGATGCCCGCGTTGTTGCGGAGCGTCGCCGGGATGATCTCGGCCTGCAGGTCGAGCAGGGGGAGGTACTCCTCGTGCTGCTTCGACACGCCGCCGCCGACCACGAAGAGCTCCGGCGACAGGAGCGCCTCGAGCGTCGAGTAGTACTTCTGCAGGCGCTTCGCCCAGTGCTTCCACGACAGGTCGTCGCGCTCCTTGGCCGCGAAGGAGGCCTTCGACTCGGCGTCGTGGCCGTCGATCTCGAGGTGGCCGAGCTCGGAGTTGACGATGAGGACGCCGTCGTTGATGAGCGCGGTGCCGATCCCCGTGCCGAGCGTCGTCACGATGACCAGGCCGTCCTTGCCCTTCGCGGCGCCGAACTGCTGCTCGGCGAACCCGGCGGCGTCCGCGTCGTTGACGAAGTGGATGGAGCGGCCGAGCTCCTTCTCGAACAGCGCCTCGGCCTCGAAGCCGATCCACTTCTTCGACACGTTCGCCGCCGACATGGTCTTGCCGTCGCGGACGATCGCGGGGAAGCAGACGCCCACGGCGACGTCGGCGGCCGGGGCGAGCTCCTCGACGATCGACTTCGCCACCGCGACGATGTCGTGCGGCTTGCCGCCCTCGGGCGTGGCCTTCTTGATCCGGTCGGTCGTGAGTTCACCGGTGGTGACGTCGACGATCGCGCCCTTGATGCCCGTACCGCCGATGTCGACGCCGACTGCGAGGGAGGTCATGTGTGTGCCTTTCAGGTGGGACGGGGTCAGGTGGGACGGGGTCAGGTGGGACGAGGCTGGTCGGACGGGGTCCGGCCGGAGGGGGTCAGGAGACGGTGAGGAGCTCGGCGCCGCGCTCGGTGACGACGAGGGTGTGCTCGAACTGCGCGGTCCAGGACTTGTCGCGCGTGGAGACGGTCCAGTCGTCGGACCAGATGTCCGCGTCGATGCCGCCGAGGGTCAGCATCGGTTCGATGGTGAACACCATGCCCGGCTCGATGACGTCGTCGAAGCGCGGTGCGTCGTAGTGGGGGATGATCAGGCCCGAGTGGAAGGCCCGCCCGACGCCGTGGCCGGTGTAGTCGCGGACGACCCCGTAGCCGAACCGCTTCGCGTAGGCCTCGATCGCACGGCCGATGACGTTCACCTGCCGGCCCGGGGCGACGGCCTTGATGCCCCGTCGCAGCGCCTCCTCGGTCCGCGTGACGAGGTCGCGGACCTCCTGCGTGCCCTCGCCGACGACGAAGGTCCGGTTCGTGTCCCCGTGCATCCCGTCCTTGTACGCGGTGATGTCGATGTTTACGAGGTCACCCTCCTGCAGGACGGTGTCGTCGGGGATGCCGTGGCAGATGACCTCGTTGAGGCTCGAGCACAGCGACTTCGGGTAGCCGCGGTAGCCGAGGGTCGACGGGTAGGCGCCGTGTGACACGACGAACTCGTGGCCGATCCGGTCGAGCTCGTCGGTGGTCACACCGGGGCGGATGGCCTCTCCGACGGCGTCGATCGCCTGTGAGGCGATGCGGCCGGCGACCCGGATGCGCTCGACCTCCTCCGGCGTGTACGTGTCGCCGAGGCCGTGCTCGTGGGGTTCGGCCTTGCCGACGTACTCCGGGCGCTCGATGTCCTGCGGGACGGGTCGCTGCGGGGAGATGCGGCCGGCGGTCAGGTGTCCGTGTTCGTCCCGGGGCATGCGGACCACTCTAACCGCGCCGCCGACGCGCCCGGCGCACGGGGACGGGTCGGCGCCGTGCACTCGCGCGCCGCGCGGCTCGGCTCGCGCGGCGACGCGCGCGCTCGCGCGCCGCGACCGGTGCGCCGGAGCGACAGATCCCGGGTTCGAACCGCGACTGCCACACCAGGGCGACAGATGTCCGCGGATGTTCCGCGGGGGACTGTCGCTTCCGCGGGGATGGCCGTACTGGACGCGCCCCGCGCCGGGGTGACCGCCTGGAGGCGCGGCGCCGGTCCGGCGGACGTGCGCCGCGCCTCCAGGCCGGCGCGTCCACCGCGACCGGTGCGCCGAAGCGACAGATCGCGGGTCCGCACCGTGACCGGGTGCGCCAGGGCGACAGATGTCCGCGGATGGTCCGCGGGGGACTGTCGCTTCCGCGAGGTCCGACCCCGTCGCCGCGCTCGGCCGCCGCCCGGCCGCCCCGCCGACCGGCCCGGACAGGCCCTCGCGGCCCGGCCCGCGCGCCGCGGCCGCCCTGCCCGGACAGCCGCGCCCAGGCCGGGGCCGGCACGCGCGCCTGCCGGGTGGGTACGGTGGCGGCATGAGCGACGAACGCATCGAGTCCCAGTGGTGGTTCAACGAGAAGACCCGCGCCGTCGAGCAGGGCCCGCAGTCCCCGCAGCGCGACCGCATCGGCCCGTTCGACACCCGCGAGGAGGCGCAACACGCCCTGGACCGGATCAAGGCGAACAACGAGCGGTGGGACGACGAGGACCAATAGGCTGTAGGCACGGCCGTCGACCGGCCGGAAGCACACGGAAAGGGCGTGCATGGACAAGCAGACGGACTTCGTGCTCCGCACCATCGAGGAGCGGGGCATCAAGTTCATCCGACTCTGGTTCACGGACGTCATCGGGACCCTGAAGTCGGTCGCGATCGCCCCCGCCGAGGTCGAGGGCGCCTTCGCCGAGGGCATCGGGTTCGACGGCTCCGCGATCGAGGGCCTCTCGCGCTCCTACGAGGCGGACGTGCTGGCCCACCCGGACCCCTCCACGTTCCAGATCCTGCCGTGGCGCGGTGAGATCGACCCGACCGCCCGCATGTTCTGCGACATCACCACGCCGGACGGCCAGCCCGCCGTCGCCGACCCGCGCAACGTGCTGAAGCGCACGCTGGCCCGTGCGAGCGAGCGTGGCTTCACGTTCTACACGCACCCCGAGATCGAGTTCTACCTGCTGAAGAGCCGCGACTGGAAGGACGGCGGCCCGCAGCCCGTCGACCAGGCCGGCTACTTCGACAACGTCCCCGGTGGCAGCGCCCACGACTTCCGCCGCCGCTCGGTCCGCATGCTCGAGGACCTCGGCATCTCGGTCGAGTTCTCCCACCACGAAGCCGGTCCGGGCCAGAACGAGATCGACCTCCGCTACGCCGACGCGCTGACGATGGCGGACAACATCATGACGTTCCGCACCGTCGTGAAGGAGGTGGCGATCGAGCAGGGCGTCTACGCGACGTTCATGCCGAAGCCGATCTCCGGGCAGCCGGGCTCCGGCATGCACACGCACGTGTCGCTCTTCGAGGGCGACCAGAACGCGTTCTTCGAGGCCGGCGGCCAGTACCAGCTGTCCGACACCGCGAAGCACTTCATCGCGGGCGTGCTCAAGCACGCGCCGGAGATCACCGCCGTCACGAACCAGTTCGTGAACTCCTACAAGCGGCTCTGGGGCGGCGACGAGGCCCCCTCGTTCGTCACGTGGGGCCACAACAACCGCTCCGCACTCGTCCGGGTCCCGCTGTACAAGCCGAACAAGGGCCAGTCCTCGCGCATCGAGTACCGCGGCATCGACTCGGCGGCGAACCCGTACCTCGCCTACTCGCTGCTGCTGGCCGCCGGGCTCAAGGGCATCGAGGAGGGCTACGAGCTCCCGCCCGAGGCCGAGGACAACGTCTGGAGCCTGACGGACGCCGAGCGCCGTGCCCTCGGGTACAGCCAGCTGCCGGCGAGCCTCGACCACGCCCTGAGCCTCATGGAGGACTCGGAGCTGGTGGCCGAGACCCTCGGCGAGCAGGTCTTCAACTTCGTGCTGCTGAACAAGCGCCAGGAGTGGAAGCGCTACCGCGACCAGGTGACGCCGTTCGAGCTCGACACGAACCTCGGCGCCCTGTAGCCACCTCGACGAGCACCACGGCATGACAGGCAGGACGACGACGTCACGCTCCGAGCTGGCCCGGCTGGGCTTCGCGGAGCTGTCGGAGAGCCTGGAGCGCATCGCAGACCTCGAGGCGCGGTTCGGCCCCGACCTGCGTGTGCCGGTCAGCGAAGCGCCGGCGCTGTGGGAGTGCACCGCCGACCCCGACGGTGCGCTGCGCGCGCTGGAGCGGCTCCTCGAGCGGGCACCGGACGAACTCCGTCCGGTCCTCGGCGACGAGGCAGCCGCGGAGCGCCTGGTGCGCCTGCTCGGCGCGTCCGTCGGCCTGGGGGAGTTCCTGCACCGACGGCCGGCGGAGATCGCGCTCCTGCTCGAGCCGGTCACCGCACCGTGGACGCAGGAGCGGTACACGGCGTCCCTGCTCGAGGCGGTCGACGGGACGACGGGCGAGGACGCCCGGCTGCGCCTCCGGGTCCGCTACCGGCGGCACCTCGCGCAGATCGCGCTGTTCGACGTCCTCAACGTCTCCCCGACCGAGGCGTTCCCGGCGGTTGCTGCGGGCCTGGCCGACCTCGCCGGTGCCGCGCTCGAGGCGGCGGTCGACGTGGCTCGACGCGAGGTCCCGTTCCCCGCGGCCGACGTCGCCGCGACCCCGCTCGCGGTCATCGCGATGGGCAAGGCCGGTGCCCGCGAGCTGAACTACGTGAGCGACGTCGACGTCATCTTCGTGACGGAGCCGACGCTCGACGAGTCCGAGGGCACCGGTGTCGGCACCGACCGCGCCGTGCTCATCGCCACCCGGCTGGCCATCGCGGCGACGCACGCCATCACCGACCTCGCGGCCGAACCCGGCCTGTGGGAGGTCGACGCCAACCTGCGGCCGGAGGGCAAGGACGGCGCCCTCGTCCGGACGCTCGACTCGCACGTCGCGTACTACGAGCGCTGGGCGAAGGCGTGGGAGTTCCAGGCCCTGCTCAAGGCACGCCCGATCGCCGGCTCGGCCGGGCTCGGGGAGCGCTACGCGGCCGCGGTGGCACCGTTCGTCTGGACCTCCGCGCAGCGGCCCGGGTTCGTCGAGTCCGTCCAGCGGATGCGCGAGCGTGTGACCGAGCACATCCCGGACGCCGAGGTCGACCGGCAGCTCAAGCTCGGTCCCGGCGGCCTGCGCGACGTCGAGTTCACGGTCCAGCTGCTGCAGCTCGTGCACGGCCGCGACGACGAGTCCGTCCGGGTGCGGTCGACGCTCGAGGCGATGGACGCCCTCGCCGAGGCCGGGTACGTCGGACGACCGGAGGCAGCGCGCTTCGGACCGGACTACGCCCTGCTCCGCGTGCTCGAGCACCGCATCCAGCTGCGGCGCCTGCAGCGGACGCACCTGATGCCCTCCGACGAGGAAGAACTCCGGATCCTCGCGCGGTCGAGCGGCCTCGCCCGGTCCGCGGCCGCCCTCGAGACCCGCTGGCGCGCGGTGAAGCTCGAGGTCCGCGGCCTGCACGAGCGCTTGTTCTACCGGCCGCTCCTGTCCGCCGTGGCCGCGAGCGACGGTGAGATCGTCCTCACGAGCGACCAGGCCGTCGACCGCCTCGGAGCGATCGGCTTCGCGGACCCCGCCGGCGCGTTGCGACACATCCGCGCCCTGACGCAGGGCACCAGCCGTCGGGCGACGATCCAACGCAACCTGCTGCCGGTGCTCCTGCGCTGGATGGCGGAGGGGCCGGCGCCGGACCGCGCGCTCCTGGCCTTCCGCCGGCTGAGCGACACCCTGGGGGAGTCGAGCTGGTTCCTCCGGATGCTGCGCGACTCGTCCGGTGCGGCGCACTCGCTCACCACCGTGCTGTCCGAGTCGGCGTTCCTGTCCGGACTGCTCGAGCGTTTCCCCGAGGCGGTGGCGTGGCTCGACGAACCCGAGACCCTGCTCCGGCCGCGCCCCGTCGAGTCGCTGCTCGCCGAGGTGACCGCCGTCACCGCACGCCACGGGGACGACGTCGACGGTGCGGCGGCCCTCGTCCGCTCCGCCCGACGCCGCGAGACCCTGCGGCTCGGCATGGCGGCGGTGCTCGGCAACCTCGACGTCGACGCGCTCGGCCCGGCGCTGAGCGACGTCACCGAGGCGACCCTGACGGGGGCCCTGGCCCTGGCGCGCCGGGATGCTCCGCCCGGGCTCGAGTTCGGCGTCATCGCGATGGGCCGGTACGGCGGACGCGAGCTCGGCTTCGGCTCGGACGCCGACGTGCTCTACGTGTACCGCGCACCCGAGGGTGTGCCGTCGGAACAGGCCTCGCGCGCGGCCCAGACGATCGTCCGCGAGCTCGCCCGTCTGACCGACGACACGATCCACCCGCTGGACCTCGACATCGACCTGCGCCCCGAGGGCAAGAACGGTCCCGTCGTCCGCACGCTCGACTCCTACGGCGCGTACTACGCCCGGTGGTCGCTCACGTGGGAGGCCCAGGCACTCCTCCGCGCGCGGGGAGCGGTCGGCGATGCGCAGCTGCTCCGCGACTTCGAGCACCTCGCCGACCGGACCCGCTACCCGGACCGCATCGACGACCAGCAGGTGCGCGAGGTCCGACGGATCAAGGCGCGGGTGGAGTCCGAACGGCTGCCGCGCGGGGCCGATCCCGCTCGACACCTCAAGCTCGGCCGGGGATCGCTCAGCGACGTCGAGTGGTTCGTCCAGCTCCTCCAGTTGCAGCACGCGCTGACGATCCCGGGGCTCAGGACGACGTCGACCCTCGAGGCGCTGGACGCCGCGGTCGACGCCGGACTCGTCGCTCCGGACGATGCCGAGCGACTCGGGGCGGCGTGGCGGTTCGCGTCCCGGACCCGCAGTGCGCTCGTGCTGTGGTCCGGGCGGACGACGGACGTCCTGCCGGTGGACCGGATCCAGCTCGAGGGCGTCGCACGCCTGATGGAGTACCCGCCGGGGTCTGCCTCGCAGCTCGAGGACGACTACCTCGGGGTCACGCGCCGCGCCCGCCAGGTGTTCGAGCGCGAGTTCTACGGCGCCTGACGGTCGTGCTCGCGGCACGTCGCGGACCCGCACGACACGCCCGGGGCGCCGATCTGCGTCCGACAACCGTGGTCTTGCGGAAGTGAATTCCCGGTAACACGGGACGTCCCCCGAACGGCACGGCCTGTACCCCGGCACAGTGTCGGCACGGGTGTTCCCCAGTTCCCGCCCAGGGGTCGGTGGCGGTGGCGAGCCGCGGCCCGGACGCGACCGCTGCGGCCTGCACGCAAGTGGCGCTGACCGGGGGATTCCACCTGAGGCGACCCGCGCCTCCCGGCTCGTCCGGACCCGGTGCGCAGGGTGCTGGGCGGTCGTGGTGGTCCGTCGGAGTGCTGTCGGCAGCAGTGCGGACAAGCGTGGAGCGGTCCGAGGGGGACCGCCGTGTACCCCGTAACGTGCCCGAAACACCCCCGCTCGGGGGTCACGTTGCGCGGCCCGTCACGTTTCTGCATCAATGGCACCACCCGAACCGGCCCTGATTCCCCGATGAAGCGGAATCTCCACCTCGAACGTTGAAGCAGGGATCGATGTTCACCTTCATTCTGCAGATCAGGCAGATGGTCGACGGGCACCCCGAGTTCTACCTCTTCGCCGTGTACTCCGCGGTGATCTGGTTGCTCTGGTTGCTCAAGGTCGTCCTCTCCGCCCGCTACCGCCCCTACACCCGCACGTACACCGGATCCACGAGTGTCGTCGTGCCCGTCGTCGACGAACCGCTCGACCTGTTCCGCGACGTCATCGGCCGCATGGTCGAGCAGCGCCCCGGCGAGATCATCGTCGTCATCAACGGCGCCCGCAACGAGGCCCTCGAAGCGGTCTGCGACGAGTTCGCCCCACTCGTCCGCTGGACCCACACGCCCATCCCCGGCAAGCGCAACGCCGTCAAGGTCGGCACCGAGATGTCCACCGGCGACATCACCGTGCTCGTCGACTCGGACACCGTCTGGACGCCGGGCACGCTCGACGAGCTGCTCAAGCCCTTCGCCGACGCCTCCGTCGGCGGCGTGACGACCCGGCAGCGCATCCTCGAGCCGACCCGGAGCTGGATCACCCGCTGGGCGGACTGGCTGGAGAACTCGCGAGCGCTCTACTCGATGCCCGCGCAGAGCGTCCTCGGCCAGATCGGCTGCCTGCCCGGCCGCACGATCGCGTTCCGCCGCGACATCCTCGTGCGGGTCATGGACCGGTTCATGCACGAGAAGTTCATGGGCGTGTTCCTCGAGGTGTCCGACGACCGGACGCTGACGAACCTCACGCTCAAGGAGGGGTACCGCACCGTCTACCAGTACACGTCGCTGGTCTACACGGACGCCCCGCTGCAGGTGAAGAAGCTGTTCAAGCAGCAGCTCCGCTGGGCCCGTGGCTCGCAGTACAACACGCTGCGGATGCTGCCCTGGATGCTCGGCCACGCGCCGATCCTCGCGCTGTTCTTCCTGACCGACATCATCCTGCCGTTCATGCTCTTCGGCGTGATCGCGGGCTGGATCTACCGCGGCCTCACCGGTCAGGGTTCGAACCTGTACGAGGGGATCCTGCACCAGTACGGGTTCTCCACCGGGTTCATCTACGTCGCCGGACTCATGGTGGTCTCGTCCGTCCTCAGCATGGCGATCCGGCAGATCCGGCACCTCGCCGAGAAGCCGAGCGACTTCTTCCGCCTGCCGATGTTCATCATCGTGTCGACGTTCTTCCTCATGCCGATCCGGCTCGTCGGCTTCTTCCGCCTGGCGCACGCGTCCGGTTGGGGGACCCGCGCTGGTGCCTACGCCGGCGGCCCGATGGAGACCGAGGCCGACGCCGCGCAGCCCTCGGCGTTCGGGTCGCAGACCCCCGTGAGCCCGATCGACGCGATCGGGACCGGGTCGACGCCCCTCGTCGCGGGGACCGCTCCGGTCGGCGCGGGCGCCGCTCCGGTCGACGCCGGCGACCAGCGTGCCGCGGACCGGGCGTTCGACGAGCTGTTCGGTCCGGACGCCACCACGAACTCCACCGCGACGGTCCTCGCGACCCGTCGTTCCGCAGCGCAGGCGCAGGCCACCGTCGCCCCCGCGGCGGCGAAGCAGGCCCCCGCCCGCGTCCGCCGGTACAACCCGTACGCCGCGATCCCGTACTGCATCGGCATCGCGATCTTCGTCCTGGAGGCCTTCCTCATTGTCTGACCTCATCCGCTCCTCCGGTGCCTGGTGGGCGCAGTCCAGCCGGCACGCACGCCTCACCGCGATCGGCACCACCGCCATCGTCCTCGTCCTCGGGCTGATCACCTGGAACGTCTGGGTGTCCCCGGCCGGGTCCGTGTCGACCGCGGTCCACCAGGCACTCGGCGTGACCCCGCCGAAGAAGAAGGTGTCGGCAGCCGAGCTCCAGGCCAAGCTGACGGCCGCCCAGCAGGAGATCTGGTCGCTCGAGGGCAAGCTCGACTCCTCGACGGCCCAGGCCGGGTCGCGCGGCGACCAGATCGCACAGCTCAAGGCACAGCTCGCGTCGCTCCAGTCCCAGCTCGGTTCCGACGGCACCGGTTCGGGAGGCGCGTCCTCCTCCGGCGGTTCGGCCGGCGGCGCGAAGGCGGCCGGCTCCGGGAACGGTGCGTCGGGTCCCGGCGGCTCCGGTTCCGGCGGGTCCGGCCCGCACATCGAGCCGGTCAGCGACGGGTCGAACGGGTCCGGGACGAACGGGACCAGTCCGACGGACGGCGGGACCGACCCGTCCGGCGGCTCCGGTGGCGCTCCCGCCCCGACCACGCCGCCGAGCACCGGCACCCCGACGCCGTCGCCGTCCCCGAGTACGGGGACGCCCAGCCCGACGCCGATCTCCACGCCGACCAAGGCGGAGATCCTCGCGCAGAAGTCCCGGTGGTACGGGCTCTACACGACGCAGGCCCCGTTCAACTGGGCCGAGTACGACGACGTGTCGCGGAAGGTCGGGGAAGCCACCAACATGGTGGGCTACTTCCAGGGCTTCGACCAGGAGTTCAACGCGAACGCGGTCCAGCGTGCGTGGTCCAACGGCCGGCTGCCGGTCATGACCTGGGAGTCGCTCCCCGCGGGGACCGGCAACGACGTGTCCCACGTGGACGGGTACACGAACGCCGACATCATCGACGGCAACTTCGATGCGTACCTGAAGCGCACGGCGGACGCCATCAAGGCGAACGGCATGCCGATGGTCATCCGGCTCGACCACGAGATGAACGGTGACTGGTACAACTGGTCCGACGGGGACAAGCAGGAGAACGCACCCGGTTCGTACGTCGCGATGTGGAAGCACGTGCACGACGTCTTCCAGGCCGAGGGCGCGAACGACCAGGTGATCTGGCTGTGGTCCCCGACACGCATCGACAACCTCGGTGACGGGGCGACGCTCGAGCACATGGCGAGCTACTACCCGGGCTCCGACTACGTCGACTGGGCCGGGATGAGCGGCTACTACCGCAACTCCTCGCTCACCCCCTCGTTCTCGAACACCTTCGACGCGACCCTCGCGCAGATCCGCGCGGTCGCACCCGGCAAGAAGATCCTCCTCGCCGAGATCGGCGCCACCGAGTCCGGCGGCGACGGGCAGAAGGCGGAGTGGATGTCCTCGTTCTTCGACGGTCTCGCCGATCCGGAGAACGCCGACATCCTGGGCTTCGCCTACTTTAACCACGTGGTGACCACCGTCAAGAACGGCACCCGGGTCACCAACGACTGGCGACTCGACTCCCGCAGGGACAGCCTCGAGGCGTTCGTGCAGGGCATCAAGCGCACCGACATCGACTACGACCTGCAGGAGGTCAAGCAATGACCGAGTCCAAGAAGTCGGCCGCAGCAGCCGACACCCGTCCCGCACCCGTCATCAGCGTCATCGGCACCGGCTACCTCGGTGCCACCCACGCAGCTGCCATGGCCGAGATGGGCTTCGAGACCATCGGCGTGGACGTCGACCCGGCGAAGCTCGCCGCGCTGTCCGCCGGCGAGGTCCCGTTCTACGAGCCCGGCCTGCCCGAGCTCATCACGAAGCACGTGGCGAGCGGGAAGCTCCGGTTCACCGCCGACATCGCGTCGGCCGTGGCAGCGGCGGACGTGCACTTCGTCTGCGTCGGTACCCCGCAGAAGGCCGGTTCGCACGCCGCCAACCTGGCGTACGTCGAGAGCGCGACGCGCGGCGTGGCCGAGAACCTCACCCACCCGGGCCTGATCGTCGGCAAGTCGACCGTGCCGGTCGGCACCGCGGAACGCCTCCGCGGGATCGTCCGCGAGTTCGCGCCGTCCGGCATCACCGCCGAGCTCATCTGGAACCCGGAGTTCCTGCGCGAGGGCAAGGCCGTCGACGACACCCTGCACCCGGACCGGCTGGTCTGGGGCGGTGCGTCGGACGCCGCCGACGCCGTCATCCGCGAGGTCTACGCCGCACCCATCGCCGAGGGGACGCCGGTCATCACGACCGACCTGCCCACCGCGGAACTGGTGAAGGTCAGCGCCAACGCCTTCCTCGCGACGAAGATCTCGTTCATCAACGCGATCTCCGAGATGTGCGCGATCACCGGCGCCGACGTGTCGACGCTGGCGGACGCCCTCGGGCACGACGCCCGCATCGGTCGGAAGTTCCTGAACGCTGGTCTCGGCTTCGGCGGGGGCTGCCTGCCGAAGGACATCCGGGCGCTCATGCACCGTGCGAACGAGCTCGGCGCCGGCCGCGTCGTCGGACTCATGCAGCAGGTCGACGAGATCAACATGGGGCAGCGCGAACGGGTCATCGACATGACGATCGACGCGCTCGGCGGCTCCGTGCTGAACCGTCGCGTCGCCGTGGTCGGAGCAGCCTTCAAGCCGCTCACCGACGACGTGCGCGACTCGCCGGCGCTCAACGTCGCCGCTGCCCTGCACCTCCGCGGCGCGCAGGTCACCCTGTGGGACCCGGAGGCCATGGAGACCGCTCGTCGCTCCTTCCCGACGCTCACCTACGCGACGTCGATGGAGGACGCGATCGAGGACGCCGACGTCGTGCTCGTGCTGACCGAGTGGGACGAGGTCGTGGCGGCCGATCCCGCCGCGCTCGCCTCGATCGTCGGACGTCGGGTGGTCATCGACGCCCGCAACTGCCTCCCGGTCACCGACTGGGTCAAGGCGGGATGGGCCGTCCGTTCCCTGGGACGGCCCACTCCGGTCACGGGTGCACCCGTGAGTGTCGCCGCGGGGACACACGACGCGGTGGCCACCGCGCGCTAGTCACCGTCCGCGATGCGGGGTCCGTGCCGGGGGCGGCGCGGGCCCCGCTCTCGTGCGCCCGGCGGCGCGCGGGCCGGTCACCCCGCTAGGCCGGCGGGCGCCCCTGTCCACCCCGCGACCGCGGACGGGCGCCGAGGTCCACCCCGCGACCGCGGGCGGGCGCCGCGGTCCACCGTGCGACCGCGGACGGGCGCCCGGTCGAGCCCGCGAAAGCGACGGTCCGCCGCGACAATTCCGCGGCGGACCGTCGCTTTCGCGGGTGCGTCCCAGCGGTCGGTCCGACGCACGGCGACCGCTTGGAGGCGCGACACCGGTCCGGCGGGCGCGCGCCGCGCCTCCAGGCCGTCGCGTCCCACGCGCGGTCGCCGGCCGCCTCCGAGACTCGGCCCGGCGGACGGTTTCGCGGTCCTGCACCCACGGAACCGTCCGCCGAGCCGAGACTCGGGAACGCGGAAGGCCCCGCACCGGGAACCGGTGCGGGGCCTTCGTGGTGTCAGCGCGGATCAGACGCCGAAGTAGAGCTCGTACTCGAACGGGTGCGGACGCTGCGCGAGCGGGAGGATCTCGTTCTCACGCTTGTAGTCGATCCACGTCTGGATGAGGTCCTCGGTGAAGACGTTGCCCTTCGTGAGGAACTCGTGGTCCGCCTCGAGGGCCTCGAGTGCCTCGTCGAGGGAGCCCGGCACCTGCGGGATGCCCTTGGCCTCCTCCGGGGGGAGCTCGTAGAGGTCCTTGTCGACCGGCTCGTGCGGCTCGATGCGGTTCTGGATGCCGTCGAGGCCCGCCATCAGCTGCGCGGCGAACGCGAGGTACGGGTTGCCCGAGGCGTCGGGCGCGCGGAACTCGATGCGCTTCGCCTTCGGGTTCGTCCCCGTGATCGGGATGCGGATCGCGGCGGAGCGGTTGCCGGCGGAGTAGACCAGGTTGACCGGAGCCTCGAAGCCCTTCACGAGGCGGTGGTACGAGTTGATCGACGGGTTCGTGAAGGCGAGCAGCGCCGGTGCGTGCTTGAGGATGCCGCCGATGTACCAGCGAGCGATGTCGGACAGGCCGCCGTAGCCGTTCTCGTCGTAGAACAGCGGCGAGCCGTCGTTCCAGAGCGACTGGTGCGTGTGCATGCCCGAGCCGTTGTCACCGAAGAGCGGCTTCGGCATGAACGTGGCGACCTTGCCCCACTGGTCGGCCGTGTTCTTGACGATGTACTTGAACTTCAGGATGTCGTCCGCGGCGTGGACCATCGTGTCGAACTTGTAGTTGATCTCCTGCTGGCCGCCGGTGCCCACCTCGTGGTGCGAGCGCTCGAGCGTGAAGCCGGCCTCGATCAGCTTGAGCGTGATGTCGTCGCGGAGGTCCGCCGTCTTGTCGACGGGGGAGACCGGGAAGTAGCCGCCCTTGTAGGGGGTCTTGTTGGCGAGGTTGCCGCCCTCTTCCTCGCGGCCGGTGTTCCACGCGCCCTCTTCGGAGTCGACCGAGTAGAAGGACTTGTTCTGCGTCACCGAGTAGCGGACGTCGTCGAAGATGTAGAACTCGGCCTCGGGGGCGAAGAACGCGGTGTCCGCGATGCCCGTCGACGCGAGGTACTTCTCCGCCTTCTTGGCGACCTGGCGGGGGTCGCGGCCGTAGATCTCGCCGTTGCGCGGGTTGTAGATGTCGAAGATCATGATCAGCGTGCGCTCGGCCCGGAACTGGTCGATGTACGCGGTGGTCACGTCAGGGATGAGCTGCATGTCCGACTCGTGGATCGACGCGAAGCCGCGGATCGAGGAGCCGTCGAAGAGCTGACCGACCGAGAAGAAGTCCTCGTCGACCGTGGATGCCGGGATGTTGAAGTGCTGCTGCACGCCGGGCAGGTCGGTGAAGCGGATGTCGAGGAACTTGACGTCCGTGTCCTTGATGAAGGCCAGGACCTCGGAGGAATCGCTGAACATGTGTGTCGATCTCCAGGGGGTTTGGGTGATGTGGAGGTGCCGCAGGTGCACCCTCCGACGAGGCTATTGACACCGGGTTTCCCGGACGTGACTGCTTTGTTTCGGCCGTGTTACGACGGCATGCCCGCCCGGCTCCCGACGGCCGCGCGGGAGGGTCCTCCGTCTCGCCTACGCTTGCAGCATGGCCCGCAGCACCACTCCGTCCTCCGCTCCGTCCGACCACCCGGACGGCTGGCCCGGCAAGGACCTCGGGCTGCCGGAAGAGGGGCCCCGGAGCGTCGGTCGCATCGGCCGGCGGATCGTGGCGCTGCTCATCGACGGTGCCCTGGCCGACCTGGTGGCGTTCGTCACCGGGGTGTGGTCGCCGGTGAACGGTTCGGGTGACATCGCCCACTCGTGGATCCAGATCGCCATCTTCGCCGGTCTGCAGGTGCTGTTCATCTGCCTGCTGTCCGGCTCGTTCGGGCACATCTGCGTCGGGCTGCGCGTCGTGCCGATGCGTGGCGGGTACGTCGGCATCTGGCGGCCGATCGTCCGGACGGTGCTGCTGTGCCTGATCGTCCCGGCGCTGATCATCGACCGGGACAGCCGCGGGGCGCACGACCGGATCGCGGGCACGGTGCTCGTGCGGCGCTGACGGTGGTGCTGGGGCTGCGGCTGGGGCCGTCGCCGTCGCCGTCGCCGTCGGCGGCGCTGGGGCTGCGGCTGCGGCTGCGGCTGCGGCAGGGGCCGTCGGCGGCGCTGGGGCTGGCGCAGGCGCCGTCAACGCGCTGACGCTGGCGGGTTGCGGCGGTGCGGGCTCGAACGGTTGCGCAACCGTTGCGGGCGGGTACGTGCGACGAACCCGCTGTCATACAACGGAGACGATGTCGCAACCCCGCGTCCGCAACTGTTGCACGCGCGCACGTGCGACGAATCGGATGCCGTACGACGGCGACGGTGTCGCAACCCCGCGTCCGCAACTGTTGCACGCGGGTACGTGCGACGAACCCGATGTCGTACGACGTCGACGATGTCGCAACCCCGCGCCGGCAACTGTTGCACGCGGGTACGTGCGACGAACCCGATGTCGTACGACGTCGACGATGTCGCAACCTCGCGCCCGCAACCACGCAACCACTCGACGCGGCACTCGCACGAGGACTCGTACCCGCCTCGACCCCGCCCCTGCCTGACCCGCGCCCGGCCCACACCCCGAACACAGAACGCCCCCGACCTGGCACGGTCGGGGGCGTTCGGAGCCTTGCGGAACGGCTGCGTCAGCGCGGACGGCCGGCGCGGGCCCGCATCGGGTCCATGCCCTTGGGGATCGAGGCAGCGGGGCTCTGCGTCAGCGAGTCGAGCCGGTTCGCGACGGCGAGGACCTCGTTGCGGTTGAGCGCCTTCTTGAACTTGTTCATGGCCCGGGGGAGCTTGTGGAGCGTCACGGCGTCGTCACCGTCGCCGTCCTTCCCGGAGGCGACGTGCACCACGTGGACGGGCACGTTCGGCACGATGCGCTGGACCTTGCGCCGCTCTTCGTCGACCTGTCGGTTGAGGTTGCCCCGCTGCCCCTCGGTGATGAGGACGACGCCCGGGGTCCCGACCGCACGGTAGACCGCGGCCTGGGACCGGCCGTGCACGGCGACCGGCATCTCGCTGGAGCGCCACTGCCGACGCAGCGAGTTCGACAGGACCGCACCGACGGCGCCGGGCTGTCCTTCGATCTGCGAGTACGCGGCGCGTTCCGCCAGTCGTCCGAGGACGATCAGGAACAGCAGCACGCCGAGCAGCACGCCCGCGACGATCCAGAGGACGACCGCGAGCCAGTTCTGACCCGGCAGCAGCAGCGCGAGGAGGATCCCGAGGACGACGGGCCCGACGAACGCCAACGCGAACCACCAGACGGAGCTCGGGTCCGCCCGACGGGTCATGGTGAAGACCTGGTACATCTGCTTGAGACGACCCGGCTCCTTCGCCGCCGTACCTTCTGAAGTGCTGCGTGCCATGCACACAGGATACGGCCTCGGCCGACCGGTCCGAACCGACCCGGACCCGGCTGTGGGCGAACAGCGTTCTCCACAGTCCGAGCCACCGGCCGGGAGGCGCTGCCCGCCTCCGACGATGCTGTCCGGCATGCAGGTGGTCACCGAACGGATCCGCTGGGCCGCGCCCGACGACGAGCGGTCGCTCCTGTCCTGGGCGGCCGACCGCGCGAGCGCGGTCAGCCGCCACCTCGCGCCCGTGGTCGCCGTCGGACGCTCCACCGACGGGCGGCTCCTGGTCGATGTCGACCGGCCCTCGGGCACCGCGGTGTGTGCGGCCCTCGACACGCTCGGCACACCGACGACCGGCGTCGCGGTCACCCTGACGGTGCCCCTCCTGCAGCTCGCGGTCGCCGAACGGTCGGGTGCCCTGCAGCTCGGGACGGCCGGACTCGACGACGTCCTCGTCGACGATGCGGGCGCCGTCCTGCTGTGCGACCGACCACCCGGCGCCGCCGCAGTGCAGGTCGACGACCTCGCCGGAGGCTGCCCGGCGGACGATCCCGCGGCTCCCACGCACGTCGGGCTCCCGGCCGGCGCGGGATCGTCCCAGCTGGACGGCGCACACGTCCTGCTCCTGGCCGCCCGCGTCGTCTGGGAACGCACGGACGGCCGCGACCCGGTCCGTCCGACGGTCGACGCCGCCCTGGCCGCAGCGCTGGAGGGGGACGTCGACGCGGTCCGCACAGCGCTCTCCGTCGTCAGCGGGGCAGCTGCCCCTCGGCCGGTTCGGTGGGACCCGCCGCCGTCCGATCTGCTCGTCGGGATCCCGACCGCTCGTCCGGTCGTCGACCCGGCGCGGACCGGCTCCGCGATCGTGCTCGACGCGCTGCGCGACCTCGTGGAGCGAGGCGTCCCGCTCGGCGCCGGACGCCGGGTCCCGCTCCGACGGGCGTTGGTCGGCGCGGCGGTCGCGATCGGCACCGCGACCTCGTTGGTCTTCGCACTCGGGTGACGGATGCACCAGGCCGCCGACGTCGGGCGGCACCCCGACAGGGCGTCGGGCCAGCGGCAGCGCTGACTTGGCGGCGCGAGGACAGGACCAGGCAGCCCGAGGCCAGGACCTACCGGCGCGCGGACCGGAGCTGCCGCGGGTCGCGCAGCGGTCCGGAACGCGGAACGGCCCCGGTCACGAGGACCGGGGCCGTTCCGCTGACGACGAGGACGTCGATCAGTACCCGAGGTTCGGGGCGAAGTTGCCCTCCTCGAGGCGGTTCTTCACCGCGACGAGGTAGCGCGACGCGTCGGCACCGTCGATGATCCGGTGGTCGTACGACAGCGCGAGGTAGACGAACGAACGGATCGCGATCGCTTCCTGGCCGTCGACCTTCACGACCGCCGGTCGCTTCGTCACGATGCCCGTGCCGAGGATCGCCGACTGCGGGAGGAACACCACGGGGGTGTCGAACAGCGCGCCACGCGAACCGGTGTTGGTCAGCGTGAACGTGCCACCCGCGAGCTCGTCGGGCTTCAGCTGGTTGTTGCGGGTGCGCTCGGCGAGGTCCGCGATCGACTTCGAGAACTGCGCGAGGTCGAGGGACGCCGCGTCCTTGATCACCGGGGTGAGCAGCCCGCGCTCGGTGTCGACCGCGATCGAGACGTTCTCGGTCTCCGGGTAGACGATCTCGTCGCCGTCGACCGTCGAGTTGATCTTCGGGTGCGCCTTGAGCGCCTCGGACGCCGCCAGGGCGAAGAACGGCATGAACGAGAGCTTCGAGCCGGTCTTCTCGAGGAACTCCGCCTTGTGCGCGTCGCGGAACTGCGCGACCTTCGTGACGTCGACCTCGACGACGCTGGTGAGCTGTGCGGTCGACGTCATCGACTGCACGGCACGCTCGGCGACGACCTTGCGGAGGCGCGTCATCTTCTCGCGGGTGCCACGGAGCGGCGACACCTCGGCCACGAACGGGCCGGCCTGGGCAGCCGGTGCCGAGGACCCACCGGCAGCCGGGGTGGCGGCTGCGGCGGAGGCGGCTGCGAGGACGTCCTCCTTGCGGATGCGCCCACCGACGCCGGAACCGGTGACGGTCGACAGGTCGACACCCTGTTCGTTCGCGAGCTTGCGCACGAGCGGTGTCACGTAGCCGGACGCGGAGGCGTCCTGCGTCGGGTTCGGCACGGCGGCGGTCTGAGCCGACGACGACGCCGCGGGGGCCGGAGCGGCAGCCGGGGCCGGAGCAGCGGCCGGGGCCGGGACGGCCGCCGGGGGAGCTGCGGCGGGCGGTGGCACCGGTGCGGCCTGCGGCACGGGAGCGGCGGCGGGCGGCGCCGACGGGGCCTGCGGAGCGGCCGGCTGGGTCTCGCCGGCGGGGGCCGGCTCGGGCTCGGTCGGCTGCGGAGCCGGGGTCTCGGACTCCTGCTCCGTGCTCGGCTCGGGCTCGGGGGCCTCGGCCTCGGCGGCGGCCTCGTTCGAGGAGTCGGACGAGTCCGACCCGCTGTCGGAGGAACCCGAGCCGGAACCGTCACCGATCGTGACGAGCGCGGTGCCGACCTCGACGGTCTCGTCCTCGGGGACGAGGATCTCCTCGATGACACCGGCGATCGGCGACGGGATCTCGGTGTCGACCTTGTCGGTCGAGACCTCGAGCAGCGGCTCGTCGACCTCGACCCGGTCACCGACGTTCTTCAGCCATCGGGTCACCGTGCCCTCGGTGACGCTCTCGCCGAGCGCCGGGAGGTTGACGGATTCGCTCATCGGGTGGACTCCTCTTCGCAGGGGTGGTTCGTGGTGGTGGTCATGGTGTTCACAGCGCGTGCAGCGGCTTGCCCGCGAGGTGCAGGAAGGCCTCGCCGAGCGCCTCGTTCTGCGTCGGGTGCCCGTGGACGAGGGGAGCGATGTCCTCGGGGTAGGCCTCCCAGTTCACGGCGAGCTGGGCTTCGCCGATGAGCTCGCCGACGCGCGCGCCGATCATGCTGACGCCGACGACGGGGCCGTCGACCACGCGGACGACCTTGACCGAGCCTGCGGTGCCGATGATGTGGCTCTTGCCGTTGCCGGCCAGGTTGTACTCGTAGGAGTCCACCTTGTCGGCCCCGTACTGCTCCTCGGCCTTGGCCTGGGAGAGTCCGACGGACGCCACCTCGGGGTCGGAGTACGTGATCTTCGGGATGTTCTTGTCCTCGATGACCACCGGGTTGAGCCCGGCGATCTCCTCGGCGACGAAGATGCCCTGCTGGAAGCCGCGGTGCGCGAGCTGCAGGCCGGGGACGATGTCGCCCACGGCGTAGACGTTGGGGAGGTTCGTGGCGAGACGCTCGTTCGTCGTGACGAACCCGCGGTCCATCGCGACGCCGACCTCGTCGAAGCCGACGTTCTGGGTGACGGGGCCGCGGCCGACGGCAACGAGCAGGATGTCGCCGTCGAAGGTCTTGCCGTCCTCGAGCGTGACGACGACGCCGTTCTCGTGCTGCTCGACACCCTGGAACCGGACACCGAGCGAGAACTCGATGCCGCGCTTGCGGAACGCGCGCTCGAGCTGCTTCGACATCGACTCGTCCTCGGCGGGCACGAGGTGGGGGAGGCCCTCGACGATGGTGACCTCGGCGCCGAAGGACTTCCAGACGCTGGCGAACTCGACGCCGATGACGCCACCACCGAGGATGACGACCTTGTTCGGGACGTAGTCCATGCGGAGTGCGGTCTCGGAGGTGATCACGCGACCACCGATCTCGAGCCCGGGGAGCGACTTCGAGTAGGACCCGGTCGCGAGCACGACGTTCTTGCCGGTGACGGTCTGGTCGCCGACCTGGACCGTGTTCTGCGAGGTCAGGCGACCCCAGCCCTCGACGACGGTGATGCCGCGCGCCTTGATGAGCCCCTGGAGGCCCTTGTACTTGGAGTTGATGACGCCCTGCTGGTACTCGATGACCTTCGGGACCTCGACACCGGCGAACTCGGCGATGACCCCGTACTTCTCGGCGTCACGGGTGCCGTCGGCGATCTCGGCCGCGTGCAGCAGCGCTTTCGTCGGGATGCAGCCGCGGTGCAGGCACGTCCCTCCGAGCTTGTCTCCCTCGATGAGCGCGACGCTCATGCCGAGCTCGGCGGCCCGGAGCGCAGCGGCGTAGCCACCACTGCCGCCACCGAGGACCACGACGTCGTAAGTCTGTTCCGTCACCTGGTGCAACTCCCTCGTGCGTGTCGGGGCCGGTCGGACCCCGGTGGACACCGCGGCGGCGGCGTCCGACGGTCGGACCGCATGGTTCCGGTCCCGTCCCGCTGGTTCCGGTGGGGGCGCGCCTGGCGCACTGCCCCACCGGTACCAAACCTACTACTTGGCCTGGAGCTCTTCTGCGAGCGCGATGAGCGTGCGGACCATGACGCCCGTGGCGCCCTTGCCGAGCCATCCGTAGCCGCCGCCCTTGTTCTCCGACGGGCCGGCGATGTCGAGGTGCGCCCACGGGATGCCCTCGCCGACGAAGCGTTCGAGGAACTTGCCGGCGAGGAGCATGCCGCCGGTCGGGTTGCCGACCGTCGCGTTCACCATGTCGGCGACCTCGCTGGCGAGGCGGGCGTCGAGCTCCTCCGGCAGCGGCATCGGCCAGATCGGCTCGGCCACGGACTCCGCGATCGTCCGGATGCGTGCGACGAGGTCGTCGCTGCCCATGAGTCCGGTGGTGCGGTCGCCGAGCGCGACGACCTGGGCGCCGGTGAGGGTCGCGACGTCGACGATCGCGTCGGGCTGCTCGAGCGAGGCGGCGGCCATGCCGTCACCCAGCACGAGACGGCCCTCGGCGTCGGTGTTCGTCACCTCGACGGTCTTGCCGTTCTTCAGCGTGAGGACGTCACCAGGGCGCGTGGCGGACCCGGACGGCATGTTCTCGGCGAGGCACAGCCAGGCCGTGACGCGAACGTCGAGGCCGAGTCGTGCCGCGGCCACGGTCGCGGCGAGGACGGTGGCGGCACCGGTCATGTCGGTCTTCATGCCGAGCATCGAGCCGGCCGGCTTGAGCGAGAGTCCGCCGGAGTCGAACGTGATCCCCTTGCCGACCAGGGCGAGGTGCCGCTGCGCACCCTCGGGCGCGTACCGGACGACCACGAGGCGGGGCGGCCGCACCGACCCGACGCCGACACCGAGGATGCCGCCGAACCCCTGCTCCTCGAGCGCGGTCTCGTCGAGGACCTCGACGGTCACCGGCAGGTCGTCGGCGAAGGCGCTGGCGACGTCCGCGACGTCCGCCGGGCCGAGGTCGCCGGCGGCGGTGTTGACGAGGTCCCGCACCAGCGTCGCGGCGTCGGCGACGATCGCGGGGCGGACGGTCGCGTCGGCGTCGACGGACGCGGGGGCGACGACCTGCACGGCCTGGTCGCCGCGCGTCGGGCCGGTGGTGCCGGTGCCCTTGTGGCGGGTGAACGAGTAGGCACCGAGTGCCGCGCCCTCGAGTGCGGCCTCGACGAGCTCGACCGAGTCGGTCGGCAGCGCGAGCGCGATCGACGAGACGGTGGGCAGCTGCCGGACGGCGCTGCCCGCTGCCGACCGGATCGCGGCGGCACCGGTGCCGGATCCGAGGCCGACGAGCGCGATGCTCCCGGCCTCGACGCCGACGGCCGGGATCCGCACCAGCTGGTCCTTCGCGCCGGTGGCACCGATGGCCGCGAGGTCGAGGTCGGCCAGCGTCGCGACGGCCCCGGCGGCGCTGGACTCGACGATCGCGGGTCCGCCGTCCGATCCGGGACGGACGCCGACGACGAGGACGTCGGCGGTGACGGTTTCGGGGCTGGACGTGGTGGTGGAGAGCGTCGGTCGGACCATGCCCCAACCCTATCCAGCAGGTGTTCGCTGTCGGCGTGGTCGGTGCGCACGGGGGACCGGGGCCGCCCGCCTAGCATGGGGACGGTGAACCACCCCGAGGAGCTCTACACCTTCGCTGAGGCCGCGCCCACCGTGCCGTCGGGCCTGCACCTGGTCGCCGGACTCACCGGGTTCGCGGACGCCGGCTCGGCCGTCGCACAGGTGACGACCGCCGTGCTCGAGGGCCTCGACACCGAGCTCGTCGCCGAGTTCGACCCCGACGTGCTGCTCGACTGGCGCGCGCGCCGGCCCGTGATCACGTTCGAGCACGACCACATCGCCGCCGTGGAGCCACCGCGGCTCACGCTGCACCTCGTTCGCGACGAACTCGGGCAGCCGTTCCTCTTCCTCTCGGGCTACGAGCCGGACTTCCAGTGGAACCGCTTCGTCCGGGCGGTCACCGACCTGGTGGCGCAGCTCGGCGTCACCGACACCACCTGGGTGCAGTCGATCCCGATGCCGGTCCCGCACACCCGTCCGATCAGCCTCACCGTGTCCGGCACGCGCGCCGACCTCGTCGAGCAGATGAGCGTGTGGAAGCCCGAGACGCAGGCCCCGGCGAACGTGCTGCACCTCGTCGAGCACCGGCTGTCCGAGATCGGCGAGCAGGTCACCGGGCTCGTCCTGCTCGTGCCGCACTACCTGTCCGACACCGAGTTCCCGGACGCCGCGGTCGCGGCCCTGTCCGGCATCTCCGCGGCCACCGGCCTGATCTTCCCGTCGGACGCCCTCCGCGAGGAGGGCCGCGAGTTCCGCACCCGCGTCGACGAGCAGGTCTCCGGCAACGAGGAACTGCAGCGCCTGGTCGGCGTGCTCGAGGAACGGCACGACACCTACATGGAGGGCAACCCGATTGCGTCGCCCCTCACGGGCGTCGACGGGCAGGTCCCGACCGCCGACGCGATCGCGGCGGAGCTGGAGCGCTTCCTGGCGGACCGGCGTCCGGACGGCGACACGAGCACGGACTGACCGCAGCGGACGGGCCGGACGCGCGCCGCGCCTCCCGTCCGGTGGTCGCGGTGACGGCCTGGAGGCGCGACCCGGCCGGCGGGACCCGTCGCGTTCTCCACAGCCCGGTCCGGCGGCGGCGCCGTCGCCGCTAGCCTGGTCGGGTGAACTCCCGGCGTGCCTTCCTCGTCTGGGGCGTCGCGGTGCTCGCGTACGTCCTGGCCGTCGTCCAGCGCTCCTCGCTGGGGGTCTCGGGGGTCGACGCGCAGGACCGCTTCGCGGTCTCGGCCGCCGTGCTGTCGACGCTCGCCGTCGTGCAGATCGCGGTGTACGCGGGGCTGCAGATCCCGGTGGGGATCGCGCTCGACCGTGTCGGGCCGCGGCGGCTCGTGCTGCTCGGGGCCGCGCTCCTCGTGGTGGGGCAGGCCGTCGTCGCCGTGTCGCCGACGATCGGGCCGGCCATCGCCGGCCGGGTGCTCGTCGGGGCGGGCGACGCGATGACCTTCATCTCGGTGATCCGGCTCGTGCCGATGTGGTTCAGCGGGCGCATCCTGCCGCAGATCTCGCAGTGGACGGGCAACCTCGGGCAGGTGGGGCAGATCCTCTCCGCGTTCCCGTTCGCCGTGCTGCTGCACGGTGCCGGGTGGACGGCGGCGTTCGGCGTGGCCGCGGCGGCGAGTGCGGTGGGGCTCGTCCTCGCCGCCGTCTTCGTGCACCACGGGCCCGTGCCGGTGCGCACGGACACCATCCCGCTCCCGCTGCCGCACTCCTGGCGCGGCGCGTTCCACACCTTCGGGCACGCGCTCCGACGTCCGGGGACCCAGCTCGGGTTCTGGTCGCACTACGTCACGCAGTCCTCGGGCACGGTGTTCTCGCTGCTCTGGGGCGTCCCGATGCTCCGCGGACTCGGGTACAGCCCGTCCGAGGCCGCGGGCTTCCTCACCGTGATCGTGGTGACCGGCTTCGTGGTCGGACCCGTGCTCGGACTGCTGTGCGCTCGCTTCCCGCTGCGTCGGTCGAACCTGGTCCTCGGCATCGTGGTCGCCCTCGCCCTGGTGTGGACGGCGGTCCTGCTCTGGCCGGGCCACCCGCCGACGTGGCTGCTCGTCGTGCTCGTCGTCGTGATGGGCATCGGGGGACCGGGCTCGCTCATCGGCTTCGACTTCGCGCGGTCCTTCAACCCCGTGGGCTCACTCGGTTCGGCGAACGGCGTCGTGAACGTCGGCGGCTTCCTCGCGGCGTTCGTGATGATGTTCCTGATCGGCACCGTCCTCGACCTCGCCGCGCGGGCGACCGGCCAGACCGTGTTCGCCTGGGCGAACTTCCGGTTGGCCCTGACCGTGCAGTACGTGGTGGTCGGGATCGGCGTGGTGATGCTGCTGCACGCCCGGCGCCGGACACGCCGGGTGCTGCACGCCCAGGACGGAATACGGGTGGGGCCGCTCTGGGTTGCACTGGTTGCGCGACTGCGGAAGCGGAGCGTGCAATAATGAGGTCGGACCCGTTCGGGCCTCCCGTGTGGCACAGCACTTCGGTGCGCTGTCGACGTGGGGGGACTTGACATGGGTCCTAGTGCTGCCCGGAACGGTAGGACCTGACGACACGGGAGACCGCGGCGCAGGCCCTGGGCGGCGAGGGAGGCCACGACCCCACGAACGTGGCACGACGAGAGAGGTGATCGCATGGCTGCCCGGAGCACGACGATCGATCCCACGAAGGACACCGCGCCTGAGGACACCACGGCTGCAGACGCCGCGGAGACCGAGGACACGGCCGCGCCGAAGAAGCGCGCGACCAAGGCCCCCGCCAAGAAGGCCGCACCGAAGAAGGCTGCGCCGAAGGCGAAGAAGAAGGCCGACGACGAGGACCTCGAGGACGAGGCGCCCGTCGCCGAGGCCGACGTCGACACGACGGACGACGCCGAGGGCGAGCCCGAGGAGAAGGACGCCGCCAAGCCGGACGCCGCTGCAGCGGTCGCCGCGGGTGCGCTGGTCATCTCGCAGTCGGACGACGACGAAGCGCCGGTCTACTCGACCACGATCACCGGTGCGACCGCCGACCCGGTCAAGGACTACCTGAAGCAGATCGGCAAGGTCGCCCTCCTCAACGCCGAGCAAGAGGTCGAGCTCGCGATGCGCATCGAGGCCGGCCTGTTCGCCGAGGACAAGCTGCAGCACTCGACCGGCCTCTCGAAGCCGCAGGAGCGCGAGCTCCGCTGGGTGGCCCGTGACGGTCAGCGTGCGAAGTCGCACCTGCTCGGCGCGAACCTCCGCCTGGTCGTCTCGCTCGCCAAGCGCTACACCGGTCGCGGGATGCAGTTCCTCGACCTCATCCAGGAAGGCAACCTGGGCCTGATCCGTGCCGTCGAGAAGTTCGACTACACCAAGGGCTTCAAGTTCTCGACCTACGCGACGTGGTGGATCCGTCAGGCGATCACCCGCGCCATGGCCGACCAGGCGCGCACCATCCGCATCCCGGTCCACATGGTCGAGGTCATCAACAAGCTCGCCCGCGTGCAGCGCCAGATGCTCCAGGACCTCGGTCGCGAGCCCACTCCGGAAGAGCTCGCCCGCGAGCTCGACATGACGCCGGAGAAGGTCGTCGAGGTGCAGAAGTACGGTCGCGAGCCGATCTCGCTCCACACCCCGCTGGGTGAGGACGGCGACTCGGAGTTCGGCGACCTGATCGAGGACACCGAAGCGGTCGTGCCGGCCGACGCGGTCGGGTTCACGATGCTGCAGAAGCAGCTCGAGAGCCTGCTCGACTCCCTGTCCGAGCGTGAGGCGGGCGTGATCCGCATGCGCTTCGGCCTCGGCGACGGCCAGCCGAAGACCCTCGACCAGATCGGTGACACGTTCGGCGTGACGCGTGAGCGCATCCGTCAGATCGAGTCGAAGACGATGGCGAAGCTCCGCCACCCGTCGCGGTCGCAGTCGCTGCGCGACTACCTCGAGTAAGCCGGCATGCGGTTCTTCATCCCGATCCTGATCGGGCGGATCCTCCGTGCCCTCGCTCGTGCGCGGGGCGGGGGGTCCGCCTACCCCGGCTACATCGTCCTGAAGCTCGTGCCGGACTTCCTGCAGCACGTGACGAAGCAGTTCCCGAACGGCGTCGTCTTCGTGCTCGGCTCGAACGGCAAGTCGACGACGACGCACATGATCTCGGACATCGTCCGGGCGCACGGGCTCCGCGTCTTCACGAACCCGTCGGGCGCGAACCTGCCGCAGGGCATCGCCTCGGCGCTCCTGTCCGAGGTGTCGTTGACCGGTCGACTCAAGGCGGACATCGGCATCCTCGAGGTCGACGAGGCCTTCGCGGTCGAACTCGCCGGCATCCTGTCGCCGTCCACGGTGACGATGCTCAACGTGCAGGTCGACCAGCTCTACCGCTTCTTCGAGACCGAGCGCGTCGCGACGATGATGCTCGACACGGCGGCCCTGTCGACGGCGAACGTCATCACCAACCACGACGACCAGTTCCTCGACACCTACGCCGGCACGCCCGGCCAGCGCGTGCTCCGCTTCGGTGCGTCGGACGACGTCATCGCCGCGGCCCCGAACGGTCTGCAGAACGCGGACTCGTTCGACGGCGGCACCCGGGCACAGACGACTGCCGACGCCGAGGTCGTGTCCCACACCGGCGACGGTGCGACGATCCATTTCGACGGCGCCGAGATCCCGGTCCGTCTGCCCGCGCGCGGCCTGCACTACGCGGTCGACGCGGCGGCGGCCACCGCGACCGCCAGCGCCGCGCTCGGCACGCAGTTCCGCGCCGACGCCGTGACCAAGGCCTTCGGCACGATGAAGCCGGCGTACGGCCGCGGCGAGCGACTGCCGATCGCGGGGGAGTCCGCCGAGTTCACGATGTTCAAGAACGCCGCGAGCCTCCAGCTCAACCTCGACGCGCTGCCGGACCACCCCGAACAGGTGCTCATGGCGATCGACGAGGGCACGCCGGACATCTCGTGGATCTACGACATCGACTTCTCGAAGCTCGACCACGTCGACGTCGTCTCCGGCGACAAGGCGTGGCAGATCGCGATCGCACTCGAGCACGCCGGCGTCCGCATCGGCCGCGTCGAGCCGGACGTCGAGCAGGCCATCCGCCACATGGAGCAGCTCGGGTCGACGACCACCGGCACGAAGAACTTCATCGTCAACTACGAGATCATGATGATCGCGCGCAAGGCCCTGGGCCACGCGGACATGGAGAAGACCGCATGACGGCCGAACGGCTGACCATCCTGCACGTCTACCCCCGGCAGATGGGCGTCTCCGGCGACCGCGGCAACGTGGCGGCCCTCGTCCGCCGTGCCGAGGCCGCCGACGTCGTCACCGAGGTCGTCGAGTACGCGCCGGGCGACGACCTGCCGACCTCGGCCGACGTCGTCGTCATCGGGAACGGCCCGCTCAGCGCGATGCGCTCCCTGGGCGACGACGTCACGCGCGTCGGCGCCCAGCTCCGCGCGTTCGCCCAGGACGGTGTCCCGGTCGTTGCCGTCGGTGGTGGGTTCGACCTCGCGACGAGCGAGGTCGTGCCGACCGACGGCCCGGTCGTCAGCGGCTTCGGTGTGTTCGACGCCCGGGCCGTCCGCGGTGCCGAACGGCGCGTCAACTACTTCGTGCTCGACACGCGCTACCCGCTGCTCCCCGGTGCGCCGACCCGCCTCGCGGGCTTCGAGGACCACGCCACGACGATCGAGCTCGGCGCCGGTGTGCAGCCCTTCGCCGACGTCGTGTCGGGCGGCGGCAACCAGGCCGGGGCTCCGGTCGAGGGTGCGATCGTCGGTGCGTCGTTCGGGACCCACACGCAGGGACCGCTCCTGCCGCTCAACCCGCAACTGACCGACGGTGTCCTCGCCGCGGCGACCGCGCGGCTCGGCCGTGCCTACGCCCCGGACCCGGAGCGCACGGCGACCATCGACCGGTTCGCGCGCGAAGCGCGTGCCACCGTCGACCGCTACGTCGACAAGGCGTTCAAGCGCATCGCCTGAGACGCGACCACGAACAGACGGGAGGCGCGGTGCCAGCTGGCACCGCGCCTCCCGTCTGTTGTTCGTCGGGTGACGACTACTTCGACTCGTGGAGTCGGCTGCTCTCGTCGTGCCACTCGATGGCGGTCGCCGCGAGCTTGTCCTTGAACTCGGCGCCGTGGTGGGCGCAGAAGTAGAGCTCGCCGCTCGCCATGGTTGCTCGGATGTACGCCTGCGCGCCGCAGCTGTCGCAGCGGTCTGCAGCGGTGAGCTGGTGGCTGCTGACTTCGTCGATGGAGGGGTCCTGCACGGTCTGGGTCATTGCTGTGCTCCTCACGGATCGCAGGTGGTGCCGGGTGGTTCGACCATTTCAACACGTGATGCCTGAGAACGACGCATTGTGGTACCCCCATTTCGCTCAGCGCGGACCGACTGTCCCCAGTCCGAGTGTCCGGCCGTGGGTGTCGGTGCGCGTCGCTACCATCGGACGGTGAGCTCCGACTACTCCGCACGCCATCTCTCCGTCCTCGAAGGGCTCGAGGCGGTCCGGAAGCGCCCGGGCATGTACATCGGTTCGACCGACTCCCGCGGCCTCATGCACTGCCTCTGGGAGATCATCGACAACTCCGTCGACGAGGCCCTCGCCGGACACGGTGACGAGATCGGCGTCGTCCTGCACGAGGACGGCTCGGTCGAGGTCCGCGACACCGCTCGCGGCATCCCGGTCGACGTCGAGCCGAAGACCGGTCTCACCGGGGTCGAGGTCGTGTTCACGAAGCTGCACGCCGGCGGCAAGTTCGGGTCCGGGTCGTACGCAGCGTCCGGTGGCCTGCACGGCGTGGGCGCCTCGGTCGTGAACGCCCTGTCCGAGCGCCTCGACGTCGAGGTCGACCGCGGCGGCAAGACCTACGCGATGTCGTTCCACCGTGGCGAGCCCGGCACGTTCGACGACTCCGAGGGCATCGGGCCGGACGCGCCGTTCTCGCCCTTCACCTCGGGCAGCGAACTCCGGGTCGTCGGCAAGGTGAAGAAGGGCGTCACCGGTTCCCGCATCCGGTACTGGGCCGACCGGCAGATCTTCACCTCGGACGCCAAGTTCAGCACGAGCGACCTGGTCAGCCGCGCCCGGCAGACGGCCTTCCTGGTGCCCGGTCTCGGACTCACCATCACGGACGCGCGTCCGGCCTCGATCGAGGCTGCGGCCGCTCGTGCGCTGGCCACCGGGGCCGAGCTCCCGTCCGGCCCGGTGATCGAACGGTTCCGGTACGAGGGCGGGATCGGCGAGTTCGTCGAGCACCTGGCGGTCGACACCGCGGTGACCGACGTCTGGCGCATCCAGGGCACCGGGACCTTCACCGAGACCGTGCCGATGCTCGACGACAAGGGGCACATGGTGTCCACGTCGGTCGACCGCGAGTGCGAGGTCGACCTCGCACTCCGGTGGGGCAGCGGCTACGAGACCGTGTTCCGCAGCTTCGTGAACATCATCGCCACGCCGAAGGGCGGGACGCACCAGGCCGGCTTCGAGTCCGGGGTGGTGAAGGCCGTGCGAGCCCAGGTCGAGGCGAACGCACGCAAGCTCAAGGTCGGGCAGGACAAGCTCGAGAAGGACGACGTCCTCGCCGGCATGACGGCCGTGCTCACCGTCCGCCTGCCCGAGCCGCAGTTCGAGGGGCAGACCAAGGAGATCCTCGGCACGCCGGCCGTGCGGAAGATCGTGGACCAGGTCGTGTCGAAGCGCCTGAACGAGATCCTCACGTCGACGCAGCGGGCCGAGAAGGCGCAGGCCGCGACGCTGCTCGAGAAGGTCGTCGCCGAGATGAAGACGCGCATCTCGGCCCGCGCCCACAAGGAGACCCAGCGCCGCAAGAACGCGCTCGAGAACTCCTCGTTGCCGACGAAGCTCGCCGACTGCCGTAAGCAGGACGCCGAGGGCACCGAGCTCTTCATCGTCGAGGGCGACTCCGCGCTGGGCACCGCCAAGCTCGCCCGCAACAGCGAGTACCAGGCACTGCTGCCGATCCGCGGCAAGATCCTCAACGTGCAGAAGGCGTCCGTGTCCGACATGCTCTCGAACGCCGAGTGCGCCTCGATCATCCAGGTCATCGGCGCCGGCTCGGGTCGTTCGTTCGAGATCGACCAAGCGCGCTACGGCAAGATCATCATCATGTCCGACGCCGACGTCGACGGCGCGCACATCCGGACCCTGCTGCTCACGCTCTTCTTCCGGTACATGCGCCCGATGATCGAGGAAGGCCGGGTGTTCGCCGCCGTGCCGCCGCTGCACCGGGTCGTCGTCGTCAACCGGGGCAAGCCGAACGACACGCTGTACACCTACTCCGAGCAGGAGCTGCAGGCGGTGCTGAAGAAGCTCGAGAAGTCGGGCAAGAAGTACCAGGAGCCGATCCAGCGGTACAAGGGCCTCGGTGAGATGGACGCGGACCAGCTGGCCGAGACCACGATGGACCGGGCGCACCGCACACTCCGTCGTGTGAAGATCACCGATGCCGAGAGTGCGGCGAAGGTGTTCGAGTTGCTGATGGGCAACGACGTGGCGCCGCGCAAGGAGTTCATCCTGGCCGGCGAGGGTCTCGACCGCGACCGCATCGACGCGTAGCTGCTGCCGCGCTGCCGCGCTGTCGAGTCTCGGCTCGGCGGACAGTTTCGCGCTCCCGAACCCCGCGCAGTGTCCGCGGGGCCGAGTCTCGGCGGCAGACAGCCGCGGTCGAGCGGTGCCCGGGCCGTCGTCGTGCCGCGAAAGCGTCAGCGTGTCGCCAGCCGTCGCGGTCCCTGCCGCCGAAGCGACAGACTGGTGGCAGAGAACGGCGGCAGCCTGTCGCTTTCGCGGGGCCGCCGCCGCGACCGCTCGCGCGGCCCGAGTCTCGGCAGGGCGGACAGTCTCGCGCTCCCGCGGCCCGCACCGTGTCCGCGGACCCGAGTCTCGGCGGCGGACGGCCGCGGTCGAGCGGTGCCCGGGACGTCGTCGTGCCGTGAAAGCGTCAGCGTGCCGCCAGCCGTCGCGGTCCCTCCCGCCGAAGCGACAGACTGGCGGCAGAGGACGGCGGCAGCTTGTCGCTTTCGCGGTGGAGGCTGCCGCAGGCCGCCGGACGCCGCGGGCGCGGGCGCGGGCGCCGCGGGCGCGCCCGCGCGCTACGCGTCGCCCGCGGTCCCGTCGAGCGCCGCAGCGCTCCCGCCGATCGTGCCGATCACCGCGTCGAGCGGCGCCCCCGACCCGTCGCGCTTCGACAGCCAGTCCGGCAGCGTCCGGGCAGCGCCGTCCGTGCCGACCGCGTGCGGGGGTGCGATACCCGCCCAGGCCACGGTGATGCCGTCCTCGCCCTTGAGGAAGGCATGCGCCCGGACGCCCTGCGTCGCCCGGCCCTTCGCCGGGAACTCGGACAGCGCCGAGACCTTCGCCCGGCCGGTGTCCGTGCCGGGCAGCGCCGACGAGGACGTGGACACCGTGGCGACCACGGCGTCCTCCGAGCGCGCGACGGAGCCGAACCAGACGACGGATGCCCGGGAGGCCAGTGCCACGCCGGCGACACCACCGGCGGGGAGGCCCTGCGGCCGAACGCCGGAGGCCGGGAACCGGAGCAGCTGCGCGTTCGAGGTGATGAACACGAGGTCGTCGGACTCCGGCGCCTGTGCCGCCCCGACGACCGCGTCGCCGGGCTTGAGGCCGATCGCGACGACCTCGTCCTTGTCCGGCCAGGCTCCGGCGGTGACCCGCTTGACGATGCCCTGTGCCGTACCGATGGCGAGCGAGTCGGCAGCGTCCGGCGCAAGGTCGATGAGTGCGACGACCGTCTCGGTGCGGGCGATCCCGAGGTACTCGGCGACGCGGACGCCCGCATCGAGCCGGACCGAGGCCGGCGGGACCGCAGGCACGTCGACCGGCGAGAACCGGAGCACCCGCCCCGTCGAGGTGAGCGCGCCGACCTGCCCGCGCACGGTCGACACGACGGTCGACCGGACGGCGTCGTGCTTCGACCGCTTCGGCACCCGGACGATGCCCAGGTCGGTGTCGGGGATGTCGACCCGGACGAGCCGGCCGGTCGTCGAGAGCAGCACGCGGCACGGCGCGTCGGCGATCTGCAGGGACTCGGGGTCCACCGCGGCCTTCTTGCCGCCGCGGACCGGGGCGTCGGCCTCGGTCAGGAGCGTGCGGCGCGGCGTCGCGAACCGGTCCGACACCTCGGTCAGCTCGAGCGCCACCTGGGCGCGGAGTCGTTCGTCGGAGGCCAGCAGTTCCTCGAGGGCGGCGATGTCCGCGAGCAACTGGTCGCGTTCGCCCTCGAGCTCGAGGCGGGAGAACTTCGTCAGGCGCCGGAGCCGGAGCTCGAGGATGTACTCGGCCTGCACCTCGGACAGGTCGAACACCGTCTGCAGGCGGGCGCGCGCGGCCTCGGAGTCGTCCGAGGAACGGATCACCTCGATGACCTCGTCGATGTCGAGGATCGCGATGAGCAGTCCCTCGACGAGGTGCAGTCGTTCCCGCTTGCGCGCGAGGCGGTACTGGGAGCGCCGGGTCACGACCGACAGTCGGTGCTGCACGTAGACGTCGAGCAGCTCGCGCAGCCCGAGGGTGCGGGGCGACCCGTTCACGAGGGCGACGTTGTTGATGCCGAAGCCGTCCTCGAGCGGGGTGTGCTTGTACAGCTGCTCGAGCACCGCGGTCGGGTTGAAGCCGGACTTGATGCCGATCACGAGCCGCAGCCCGTGGTTGCGGTCGGTCAGGTCGTTGACGTCCGAGATGCCGACGAGCTTCTTCGCCTGGACGCCGTCCTTGATCTTCTCGATGACGCGCTCGGGCCCGACCAGGTACGGCAGCTCCGTGACGACGAGTCCGACCTTCCGCGGGGTGAGGTTCTCGACGGAGACCTTCGCCCGGGTCCGGAAGGAGCCGCGGCCGCTGGCGTAGGCGTCGCGCACGCCGGAGAGTCCGACGATCGTGCCGCCGGAGGGCAGGTCCGGCCCTGGCACGTACTCCATCAGCTCCTCGAGGGAGGCGCCCGGGTTCATGAGGAGGTGCTTCGCCGCCTCGACGACCTCGCCGAGGTTGTGCGGTGCCATGTTCGTCGCCATGCCGACCGCGATGCCCGAGGCGCCGTTGACGAGCAGGTTCGGGAACGCTGCCGGCAGCACGCCCGGCTGCATGATCTGGTTGTCGTAGTTGGGGACGAAGTCGACGACGTCCTCGCCGAGGTTCTCGGTCATCGCCATCGACGGCTCGGCCAGGCGCGCCTCGGTGTAGCGCGCCGCGGCGGGCCCGTCGTCGAGCGAGCCGAAGTTGCCGTGCCCGTCGACGAGCGGCACGCGCATCGTGAAGGGCTGCGCCATGCGCACGAGGGCGTCGTAGATCGCACCGTCGCCGTGCGGGTGCAGCTTCCCCATCACCTCGCCGGTGACGCGCGCGCTCTTGACGTGCCCGCGGTCGGGCCGCAGGCCCATCTCCGCCATCTGGTAGAGGATGCGCCGCTGCACGGGCTTGAGGCCGTCCCGCGCGTCCGGCAGCGCCCGCGAGTAGATGACGGAGTACGCGTACTCGAGGAAGGAGCCCTGCATCTCCTCGGAGACGTCGACGTCCTCGATGCGTTCACCGTCGGGCAGGCCGACTGCTTCCGTGCGTGCCATGGCACCTTTCTGGGAGACTGGGGGAGATGGGAACAAGCGTACCGACGGCACCCGACGCCACCGCGAACCTCGCCGACGTCCTCCCGAGTTGCCTCGTGGCGCTCGGGGTCGCGGACGACGCGTGGTTGCGCACCTCCGGACTGGAGGCGCGGATCACCCTCCGTCCCGCGCGTTCCGCGATCGTCGTGCTGGTCGACGGCCTGGGGGCCGGCGCACTGGCCGCTCGCGCGGGTCACGCCCGCTGGCTCACCGCGGCCAAGGGGAGCGGTACCGCGAAGCGACTCCGGAGCGGCTTCCCGACGACGACGGCCGCCGCACTCAGCACGCTCACGACCGGTCGGTCGCCCGGCACGCACGGCGTCGTCGGCTACAGCGGCTGGAACCCGGACACCGGGTCCGTGATGAACCTGCTGAGCGGGTGGGACGACGAGGTCCCCGCGGGGTGGCTGCGGACCCCGACGCTCTTCACGGCGGCGCAGGAGCTCAACGTCGACCCCGTGGTCGTCGGACCGGCGCGCTACCGCTCCTCCGGCATGACGGCGAACGTGCTCGGCGGCGCGCGGTACGTCCCCGCGGACACGATCGCCCAGCGGGTGGACGCCGCCCTCGCCGAGACCGCCTCGGGCCGCTCGCTCGTCTACCTCTACGTGCCCGAGCTCGACTCGATCGGCCACAAGCACGGCTGGCAGTCCGACCGCTGGACCGCGGCGCTCGAGCTGCTCGACGGCGAACTCGGCCGCCTCGACGCCCGGGGCGCGTCCGACGTCGGGATCCTCGTGACCGCGGACCACGGCGTGCTGGACGTCCCCGTCCACGCGAACATCTCCATCGACCCCGTCCTGCTCGAGGACGTGGTCGGCGTCGCCGGCGATCCGCGGTGCCGGCAGTTGACCGTCGCGCCGGGGACCGACGTGCGCGGGCTGGTCGGGGCGTTCCGCGCGCGCTACGGCAAGAAGGCGTACGTCGCGAGCCGCGACGAAGCGGTCGCCGCCGGCTGGTTCGGGGCGGTCGCCGACGAGGTCCTGGACCGCATCGGCGACGTCGTCCTCGTCGCCCGGGGGTCGTGGGCGTTCAACGACGACCGCGGGCTGCGGGACGGCGCCGAACCGAAGCGGATGATCGGCCAGCACGGCGCGATGACCGACGAGGAGACGATGGTGCCGCTGCGCCTGGCGGGCGCGTTCGCGAACTGACGCGACCCCGGGACGCGACGAGCATGCCGGGGTCGAGCCGCGCCTCCAAGCTGCCGCCGTCCGGGGTCGGAGGGCGGCCGGTGCCGATCAGGCCGGGTCGTCGTCCGGACGGGTGCCGAAGACGATCTCGTCCCAGCTCGGCATCGAGCGACGGTTGCGCTTCTTGCGCTCCTGCCGTCCCCCGTCGGCCTCCGGGGCGGACGCGGGGCGGGCGTCCTGCTGCTGGGCGCCGGACGGGCCCTCCTCGAAGCCCTGCAGCGGGATGTCGACCACGCTGATCGACGTGCCGCGGGGCTCGTCCTGCTGCTCGCCGAACGCCGCCGACTCGCGCTCGCCACGACGACGGCGCAGGGCCTCGAGCAGGTCGGCGGTCTCGTTGCCCGGAGCACGCTCCTCGACGGCGGCGACGCCGATGCGGGGGAGCGGCGCGCGGAGCGGGCGCTCCTGCACGTCGGGGTTCGTGACGTCGTCGTCCGGCTCGTCGACGCGGAAGGCGCCGGAGTCGAAGCGGGTGCCGTCGGAGTCCTGGTGCTCCGGCTCGACCGCACGGAGACGGGGTGCGATGCCCTCGTCGTCGGAGTGCGAGAGACGGTGCGCGTCGCCGTTGTCCGGCGTGAGCGTCGACGTCTTGGGGTCGAAGAGCCACTGGGCGTCGTGCTCGACCTCGCCGGCCGTGTAGTGCACGCGGACGCGCCAGCCGTGCTCGGGGTCCTTCCACGAGGCCCACGAGACCGCGCTCGCCTCGCCCGCCTCGAGCTTCGTCGTGATCGCCTCGCCGAAGACGTCGGGTGCGTCGTCGTCGGCCGGCGTCACCGGGACGCGGCGCGCGGCGTCGAGGATGAAGGCACGCTCCGCGAGGACCGGCCCCTCGAACCGTCGGACGTACTCCACGTCGACGTCCAGGGCGGCTGCGACCTCGGCGGCGTCGGCGCCACCGCGGATGCGGGCCTGCACGTCCTTCGGGGACACACGCTTGTGCGGAGCGCCGTCGGGGTTCGCCTGCCGGACCTGGCCCGGCAGCGACGAGGTCACGGGCAACCGGAACTCGGTGCCGCCGTCGGTCGCGAGCAGGAGTGCCCCGGACTCCACTCCGATGACTCTCACGTCTTGCATGGTTCCGCCTTCCGAGCGTCGCGTACGGTCGAGCGTCGTACCCCAGGAGTATGCAGCCGTCCGGAGCCGATCCCGGGGAGGCGCACGGGCGTGCCGCGGACTGTCGTGCGCGCGTTTCCGGCCGTCGGGAATGGCGACGACGGGTGTCGGGTTGCACGGCCATGACGACCCGCCGGAACACTCGGTTTGCGCTCTGGCGGGACGTGGTGCAAACTGTCGCCGCCGATCACCGGCGACGACCTCTCGATACGAGAAATGGATGGGCATGGCCACCGATTACGACGCCCCCCGGAAGACCGACGACAACTCTGACTCGGAGTCGATCGAGGCCCTCAAGGAGCGCGTTCCCGACAAGATGTCGGGGGTCGTCGACGATGATTCCGACAACCCCGGCAGCTTCGAGCTCGCCGGGCAGGACCTCAGCGACGTCGACCTCGACGTCGTCGTGCTCCCGCCCCAGGTCGACGAGTTCACCTGCGTCGAGTGCTTCCTCGTGAAGCACCGCTCGCAGCTCGACCACGAGTCGAAGCTCGGCCCGGTCTGCGCGGAGTGCGCAGCGCTCTAGGGAACGCCCACACGCACGACGGCCCGCCACCTCTCCCCGAGGTGGCGGGCCGTTCTGCGTGCCGGGGAGGCCGGCCGTCGCGGGTGCCGCGGAGGCGGCGAGTGCCCCGGGACGGAGCGTGGCGGGCGAGCGGGCACCGCGGAGCCGGCGAGTGCCCGGGACGGGACGTGCGCGCCGGGGCTGTGTCGCGCCTCCCGGTTGCCCCGGGGTGAGCACCCGCGGACCGGACGGAGGCGCCGGTGCGACGACCGACGCGACCCGGTCTCAGGACTGCAACGCGGCGACGACGGCCGACGGGTTCCGGACGCTCACCAGCCAGTACGGCGTCGGGTCGGCCGGGTCCTGCACCTCGACCCGCACGACCCCGCGCACGTAGCCGCGGAACAGGGTCCACGCGCGCGCGTCGAGCTTCGGACCGCGCTGCGTCGTGGCCTCGGCGCCCTCGAAGCCGGCGACCTCGCCCACGAGCGTGCGCGGGAGGTGTGCGCGGCCGGCGCGGAACTCGGTCTCGGTGACCTCGACCGTCGGCGCGAGCAGGGTCAGCACCACCACGATGCCGGCGTACATCCCGATCGCGACCAGGACCCCGGCGAGGACGCTGATCGGCAGGAAGACCAGGAGGCTGGCGGGGATGACGAGCGCGGTCGCCAGGTAGAGGGCGGGCGGCGCCCAGAGTCGTTCGCGGTACAGGGTCACGGGTCCATCCCACCACGACTTGCCCGAGGTCACGGAACGGTCACGGTCTGCACTACCCTCGACACGTGACCGAACCAGTCGACGTCCTCTGGACCGGGGAGAACGCTCCCGGCTACGCCCACCCCGGTGACGCCGGTGCCGACCTCGTCTCGACCGAGGCGTTCGTGCTGCAGCCCGGCGAACGCCGTCTCGTCGGCACGGGGCTCCGGATCGCGCTCCCCGAGGGGTACGCGGCGTTCGTCGTCCCGCGCAGCGGCCTCGCCGCGAAGCACGGCATCACGATCGTGAACGCGCCGGGCACCGTCGACGCCGGCTACCGGGGCGAGATCAAGGTCGCACTGCTCAACACCGACCAGTCCGCGCCGCACGAGGTGCACGTCGGTGACCGCATCGCCCAGGTGATCGTCATGCCGGTGCCGCGCGTGTCGTTCACCCGCGTCGACGAGCTGCCCGACAGCGTCCGCGGACAGGGTGGCTTCGGCTCGTCGGGCTACGGTGACCGGAGCGGTGTCCCCAGCGGCACCGCCGACGAGGTTCAGGAAGGAACGCGCGCATGAAGTTCGGCCGACGCAAGCGTGACGAGGTCGAGGTGGCGAACGCCGTCGCCGACGACGCGGAGGTCGCCGAGACGACCCCCGAGGTCGACATCGCGACCGATGCCGACGCCGACCTCGACGAGGTGGACGCGGTCGCCCCGACGGACAAGTCCGGGCCCGAGGACCGCGCCGACAACGGGCCGCACGACGAGACCGAGGCGAACCTGGTGCGCCCGTACGTCGACCTCGGCGGCGTGAAGGTTCTGCCGCGCGAGGGCCTGCACCTCCGGCTCGAGGTCGAGGAGGGCTCGCAGCGCGTCGTCGCGGTCGGGCTCGACTACGACGAGTCGACCCTGCAGGTCCAGCCGTTCGCGGCACCCCGCTCCACCGGACTCTGGCACGAGATCCGCGCCCAGATCGCGGAGCAGATCGAGCGGCAGGGCGGTGTCGTGACCGAGGTCGACGGGCCGTTCGGCCCCGAGCTCCGCGCCCAGGTGCCGGTCGTCACCGACGGCTCCGGCGTGACGGACGGCGCACGCCCGGCCCGGTTCATCGGCGTCGACGGTCCGCGCTGGTTCCTGCGCGGCGTGATCGCCGGCAAGGCGGCCGAGCAGCCCGACGACGCTGCCGAGATCGAGGACCTGTTCCGCAGTGTCGTCGTGGTCCGTGGGACCACGCCGATGCCGCCGCGCGACCTGATCCCGCTGCACATGCCGAAGTCGACGCAGTCGGCCGTCTGACCCGCCCCCCCGACCAGGCCAGGAGGCACGGTGCCGGACCACGACGACGCCACCCGACCCGGGGCGCCCGGCCCCGACGACGCGCCGGTGTCGTTCAGCGAGCAGTTCCGCGCGGCGGTGGCGAACACCGGCATCGCACGGGTCGCGCCGGGGGAGACGCCGTCCGGTCGTGCCCTCCTCGGCGCCGTGGGTGGGGTCCGCGGACTGGCCGAGTCGGTCCTGCCGGGGTTCGCGTTCCTCGTCGTCTGGGCGATCACGAAGGAGCTCGTCCCGAGCGTCCTGATCCCGGTCGCGATCGGTGTGGTGTTCGTCGTGGTGCGGCTCCTCCAGCGTCAGTCCGTCGTGATGTCCTTCGCGGGCATCCTCGGCGTGGCCGTGTCCGCGGGGCTCGCGCTCATCACCGGTCGTGCCGAGAGCAACTTCATCCCCGGCATCCTCATCAACGCGGTCTGGCTCGTCGGACTGCTCGTCTCCCTCGCGGTCCGCTGGCCGCTCATCGGGCTGGTGGTCGGCTTCCTGCTGCCGGCGGCCGACGACGGGTCGCACGTGCACTGGCGGGACGACCCGGCGAAGCGCCGCGTCCTGACGGTCGCCACCTGGATCTGGGTCGGGCTCTTCGCGCTCCGGCTCGCCGTCGAGGTGCCGCTGTACCTGACGACCCAGGTCGAACTGCTCGCCGGCCTCAAGCTCATCCTCGGGGTGCCGCTCTACGCCGCGGTGCTCTGGGTGACCTGGCTGCTCGTCCGGACGGTGTTCGTGCGGAGGGACGACGCCCCCGCGGTGTAGAGTTGTCTCGACATCAAGACAGTTCTCGTGGGCGCGCTCGTGCGCACGGGATTAGGTTTGCCTTGCTGGTGCGACGCCCCGCGGACCGCCAGGCTTGGGGGCACACCGATCAGTAGGGAGGCGGCACAGTGGCTGCAGTCAACAGCTTCGGCTCGAAGGACACACTCTCGGTTGGGGGTGTCGACTACGCGATCCACCGGATCGACACGGTGCCCGGGCACGAGAAGCTCCCGTACAGCCTGAAGGTGCTGCTCGAGAACCTCCTCCGCACCGAGGACGGCAAGAACGTCACCGAGGAGCAGATCCGCGCCCTCGGCTCGTGGCGTCCCGACGCCGAACCCGACACCGAGATCCAGTTCTCGCCGGCGCGCGTCGTCATGCAGGACTTCACCGGCGTGCCGTGCATCGTCGACCTCGCCACCATGCGCGAGGCGATGGCCGAGATCGGCGGCGACCCGAACAAGATCAACCCGCTCTCGCCCGCCGAGATGGTCATCGACCACTCCGTCATCGCCGACCTGTTCGGCCGCGAGGACGCCCTGCAGCGCAACACCGACCTCGAGTACGAGCGCAACGGTGAGCGCTACCAGTTCCTCCGCTGGGGGCAGACCGCGTTCGAGGACTTCAAGGTCGTCCCGCCGGGCACCGGCATCGTGCACCAGGTGAACATCGAGTACCTGGCGAAGGTCACCTACACGCGCGACTTCGACGGCGAGACCTACGCCTACCCGGACACCCTCGTCGGCACCGACTCCCACACCACGATGGTGAACGGCCTCGGCGTGCTCGGCTGGGGCGTCGGCGGCATCGAGGCCGAGGCGGCGATGCTCGGCCAGCCGGTGTCGATGCTCATCCCGAAGGTCGTCGGCTTCAAGCTGTCCGGGTCGATCCCGGCCGGCGTCACCGCGACCGACGTGGTCCTCACCATCACGCAGGAGCTCCGCAAGCACGGCGTGGTCGGCAAGTTCGTCGAGTTCTACGGCGAGGGCGTCGGCGAGGTCCCGCTCGCGAACCGCGCCACCATCGGCAACATGTCCCCGGAGTTCGGGTCCACCGCGGCGATGTTCCCGGTCGACGACGTCACGCTCGACTACCTCCGCCTGACCGGTCGCGACGACGCGCAGATCGCCCTCGTCGAGGCGTACGCCAAGGCACAGGGCCTCTGGCACGACCCGTCGGTCGAGCCGAACTACTCCGAGTACATGGAACTCGACCTCTCCACGGTCGTCCCCTCGATCTCCGGCCCGAAGCGCCCGCAGGACCGCATCGAGCTCTCGAAGGCGAAGGACCAGTTCGAGGTCGACCTCGCCAACTACGCGAGCATCGACCACACCGAAGAGGACAAGGCCGTCGCGGACACGTTCCCGGCGTCCGACCCGGTGGCCGCCGCCCCCGGTGACGAGCACGCCGTGGACGACCTGCAGGACGCCCCGGCGTCCGAGGTCCCGGTGCACGCGTCGAGCGCGCCCGGCACCGTCTCGAAGCCGACCTCGGTCGCCATCGCCGACGGCGCCCCCTTCACCATCGACCACGGCGCGGTCGCGATCGCGGCGATCACCTCGTGCACGAACACGTCCAACCCGTCGGTCATGATGGCCGCCGGCATCCTCGCGCGGAACGCCGCGAAGAAGGGCCTGAAGGCGAAGCCGTGGGTGAAGACCACCCTCGCGCCCGGGTCGAAGGTCGTCACCGACTACTACGAGAAGGCGGGTCTGACCAGCTACCTCGAGGACCTCGGCTTCTACACGGTCGGCTACGGCTGCACCACCTGCATCGGCAACTCGGGCCCGCTGCCCGAGGAGATCTCGCAGGCCGTGCAGGACAACGACCTCGCGGTCACCGCGGTGCTCTCCGGCAACCGCAACTTCGAGGGTCGGATCAACCCCGACGTGAAGATGAACTACCTGGCGTCCCCGCCGCTGGTCATCGCCTACGCCCTCGCCGGGTCGATGCACTTCGACTTCGACAAGGACGCCCTCGGCACCGACCAGGACGGGAAGGACGTCTTCCTGCAGGACATCTGGCCCGACGCGGTCGAGGTCCAGCAGGTCATCGACGCGTCGATCGACACCGAGATGTTCACCCACGAGTACGGCTCCGTGTTCGAGGGCGACGACCGCTGGAAGAACCTGCCGACCCCGACGGGCGACACCTTCGAGTGGGACACCGAGTCGACCTACGTGCGGAAGCCCCCGTACTTCGAGGGCATGACGATGCAGCCCGACGCCGTGTCGGACATCTCCGGCGCCCGCGTCCTCGCGAAGCTCGGCGACTCGGTCACCACCGACCACATCTCGCCGGCCGGCTCGATCAAGGCCGACAGCCCGGCGGGCAAGTACCTCGCCGAGCACGGCGTCGACCGCAAGGACTTCAACTCCTACGGCTCGCGTCGCGGCAACCACGAGGTGATGATCCGTGGCACGTTCGCGAACATCCGCCTGCGCAACCAGCTGCTGGACGGCGTGGAGGGCGGGTACACCCGCGACTTCACGACGCCCGACGGCGAGCAGTCGTTCATCTACGACGCCTCGCAGCACTACCAGGAGCAGGGCATCCCGCTCGTCATCTTCGGCGGCAAGGAGTACGGCTCCGGCTCGTCGCGTGACTGGGCGGCGAAGGGCACGAACCTGCTCGGCGTCAAGGCGGTCATCACCGAGAGCTTCGAGCGCATCCACCGGTCGAACCTCATCGGCATGGGTGTCGTCCCGCTGCAGTTCCCGGCGGGCGAGTCCGTCGAGTCGCTCGGACTCGACGGCACCGAGGTCGTGTCGATCTCCGGGCTGACCGAGCTCAACGAGGGCCGCACCCCGAAGACGGTGCACGTCACGGCGGAGCCGAGCGAGCACTCGCCGGCCGGCAAGCAGACGATCGAGTTCGACGCGGTCGTCCGCATCGACACCCCCGGTGAGGCCGACTACTACCGCAACGGCGGCATCCTGCAGTACGTGCTCCGGTCGCTCGTCTGACGCGACCACGAGACGGACTGGAGGCGCGGTGCCGGCTGGCACCGCGCCTCCAGTCCGTTCCGCCCCCACGCGCCTAGAGTGAGTGGTCAGCACCACGAAAGGAGCGCCCGTGAGCCTGCTGAGCAGCATCTCCTCGCCGCGCGACCTCAAGCGTCTGTCGGACGCGCAGATGACGGACCTCGCCGCGGAGATCCGGCGCTTCCTGGTCGCCGAGGTGGCCAAGACCGGCGGTCACCTCGGACCGAACCTCGGTGTGGTCGAGCTGACGCTCGCGATGCACCGCGTGTTCGACTCGCCGCACGACGCGTTCGTGTTCGACACGGGGCACCAGTCGTACGTGCACAAGCTCGTCACGGGCCGGCAGGACTTCTCGCGGCTCCGGGAGCGCGGCGGACTCGCCGGCTACCCGCAGCGGAGCGAGTCCGAGCACGACATCGTCGAGTCCTCGCACGCATCCTCCTCGCTGTCGTGGGCGGACGGCATCTCGCGCGCCTTCGTGCAGACCGGGCAGGCCGACCGCTCGGTCGTCGCCGTCGTCGGTGACGGCGCGCTCACCGGGGGCATGACGTGGGAGGCGCTCAACAACATCTCCGACGGCAACGACCGACGGCTCGTCATCGTCGTCAACGACAACGGGCGCTCGTACGCGCCGACGATCGGCGGGATGGCGCGCTTCCTCAGCTCCGTGCGGACACGGCAGGAGTACCGCGCCCTCTACGAGCGGTCCCGTGCCGTCGCCGACCGCTTCGGAGCGCCGGGGCGGGCGATCTACCGTGGCGTGCGCGGCGGCCTGCACGGCTTCCTGTCGCGGTTCACCAACAACGAGGCGCTCTACTCGAACCTCGACATCAAGTACATCGGCCCGGTGAACGGCCACGACCAGCGTGCGATGGAAGCTGCGCTGCGGCAGGCGAAGGAGTACGGCCAGCCGACGATCGTGCACGCCATCACCGAGAAGGGCCACGGGTTCGAGCCGGCCCTGCGCGACCAGGCGGACCAGTTCCACGCGGTCGGGCACATCGACCCCGAGACGGGTGAGTCGCTCGACGTGTCGGCGGGTCCGTCGTGGACCTCGGTGTTCGCGTCGACCCTGGCGTCGGTCGGAGCCGAGGACGAACGGGTCGTGGCGATCACCGCGGCGATGCTCCGTCCGACCGGGCTGCACCTGTTCCAGGAGCAGCACCCCGACCGCGTGTACGACGTCGGGATCGCCGAGCAGCACGCGGTCACGACCGCGGCGGGTCTGGCGTACGGCGGGCTGCACCCGGTCGTGGCGCTCTACGCGACGTTCCTCAACCGTGCGTTCGACCAGGTGCTGATGGACGTCGCCCTGCACAAGGCCGGCGTCACGTTCGTGCTCGACCGCGCCGGGATCACCGGTCCGGACGGCCCCTCCCACCACGGCATGTGGGACCTCGCACTGCTGCAGGTCGTGCCGGGGATCCGGATCGCCGCCCCGCGCGATGCCGTGACCCTGCGCGAGGAGTTCCGCGAGGCGATCGCCGTCGACGACGCACCCACCGTGCTGCGGTGGTCGAAGGGGCAGGTCGGCCCGGACATCCCCGCGCTGCGACGGATGGACGACGGCGTCGACGTGCTGCGCGATGCGCCCGACGCATCGCCCGACGTCCTGTTCGTGGCGGTCGGCTCGATGGTGCCGGTCGCGCTCGAGGCCGCCGAGCTGCTCGAGGCCCAGGGGATCGGTGTGACGGTCGTGGACCCGCGGTGGGTGGTGCCGATCCCCGCGTCGCTCATCGAGCTGTCCCGGGACCACCGACTGGTCATCACCATCGAGGACGGCGTCCGGGTCGGCGGCGTCGGCACTCGGCTCCGGCAGGACCTCCGGGCAGCGGGCGTCGACACCGGCGTGAACGAGCTCGGGCTGCCGGACGCGTTCATCGACCACGCGTCGCGGTCACAGATCCTGGCCGACGTCGGGTTGACGGCGCAGGCCATCGCCCGCGACGTCATCGACCAGGTCGTGGGGACGAAGCTGCCGCAGGCGAAGCCGGTGCGGTCGCGGTCGTCCGTCGACGGCTGACGCCGGGGCTGGTCGGTCCGTCCACGGTCACGTGCCGTGGGTCGACACCCCGTCGAACCAGGGAACCGACGTCGAACCAGGGCGAGTGCCTGGTTCGACGTCGGTTCCATGGTTCGGCAGCGGCTCAGCCGAGTGACGAGCCGGCGGCGGCGCGGAGCTCGCGCAGGATCGACCGTGCCATCGGCGTCACGAAGAGCACTTGACCGAAGGACAGGCCGTCGCGACCCTCGCGGATAATCTGCACCGTCGAGGAGGCAGGACCGGCGCGACGGAACGCGAACACGACGTTCTCGGCTCGGGCCGCGAACGACGTCCGGCGCGCGACCACGGCTCCGTCGTCGCGGACCTCCATCGTGGCTGCACCCGGGACGACATCGACCGCCTGCTGGAACAGGGCGGGCACGACCGCCAGTGGGACGGGCAGGGTCACGCACGGGCCAGCCGCCGCACGCGGTGCCCACCACTCCGTCGTCATGCCTGCACGGTACGCCGGTACGCCGCGACGGCTCTGCCGCGTGGGTGCCGCACGAGCGAAGTCACCCCGAACCACGCAGTGCCGCGGTTCGGGGTGACGTTCGTTGTACGGCGGCGGCGACGACGTGACGCGGCCGCCGACGCTAGCGGGAGGCGGGCCCGACGATCGCCGGGTCGTGGAACGTCCCGCCGAAGACGCGCTCGGACGCACCGGAGCGGTCGAGGTAGGGGCTGATGCCGCCGGCCTGGAACGGGTAGCCCGCGCCGAGGATGAGCCCGAGGTCGATCTCCTCGACGTGCTGCACGACGCCGTCCTCGAGCATGCGGTGCACCTCGTCGGCCAGGGCGTCCTCGAAGCGCTGCTGCATCGTGGCCGCGTCGACCGGTTGCGCGTCCTTCTTCGACGGCGCGACGAGCTTCACGGCAGCCGGGTCGTACCCGGTCGCGTTGCCCTTCTTGTCGCGCGTCAGGATGTGCCCGTACTCGGCGATACGCTTCAGTCCGTCGCCCGGGTAGAACCGTTCGGGCCACGCGGCGTGGTGGGAGTCGAGGACGTGCGCGCCGACCGGCAGGCCGACGAGCTCGAGCAGTTCGAAGGGCGACATGGGCAGGCCGAGCGGCGCCGCACCCTGGGCGACGACGTCGAACGACGTGCCCTGCTCGACGCCGCGCATCGCCTCGCCGAGCACCCGGGCGAGCACCCGGTTGACGACGAAGCCGGGCTGGTCGGCGGTGATGATCGCCGTCTTCTTCAGGGTCTTCGCGACGGCGAGGGCCGTGACGAGCGTCTCGTCCGACGTGTCCGCGGTGCGGACGACCTCGAGCAGGGGCATCACGGCGACCGGGTTGAAGAAGTGGAAGCCGACGAGCCGTGAGGGGTCGGACAGCACCGAGCCCATCTCGGAGACGGACAGCGACGACGTGTTCGTGGCGAGGATCGCGTCGGGCGCGATGACCTGCTCGATCTTCCGGAACACCTCCTGCTTGACGCTCATCTCCTCGAAGACGGCCTCGATCACCCAGTCGGCGTCCGCGAAGGCGTCGTAGGACACGGAGCCGCTGACGAGGGCCTTGATGCGGTTCGCGTCGTCGGGGGAGACCCGGCCCTTGTCGAGGAGCTTGTCGACCTCGCCGCGGATCCGCTCGACGCCGGCGTCGACGCGGTTCTGGTCCACGTCGGTGATGACGACGGGGACGCCGAGCCGTCGGGCGAAGAGCAGGGCGAACTGGGACGCCATGAGCCCGGCACCGAGCACGCCCACCTTCGTGATCTTCCTGGGCTCGACACCCTCCGGTGCACCGACGGGCTTCTTCGCGCGCTTCTGCACGAGGTCGAACGCGTACATCGACGCGGCGAACTGGTCGCCGGAGATGAGGTCGGCGAGGGCGTCGTCCTCGTCGGCGAACCGTTCGTCCAGGGATCCACCGCGTGCGGCGGCGACGAGGTCGAGCGCCCGGAACGGCGACTTCGGCACCGTGCCGATCTTCGACGCGACCTGCCCGCGGGCGACCTTGACGACCGTGCCCCACGCGGCCTTCTCGAGCATGCCGGGTTCGTTCTTCCGCACGACCTTGGTGCGCCCGGCGATGACGCCGTCCGCCCAGGCGACCGAGGACGGCAGGAAGGTCACCGACGGGATGAGGGCGTCGCCGATGCCGAGGTCGACCGCGGCGGCACCGTCGAGCAGACGGTTGTTCTTGAGCGGGTTCTCGACGATGACCCGGAGTGCCCGCTCGGGGCCGATGAGCCGGGGGAGCAGCGTGGCACCGCCCCAGCCGGGGATGATCCCGAGGAACACCTCGGGCAGACCGATGCCCTGCGCGGCGGACGAGAAGACCCGGTACGTGCAGTGCAGCGCGATCTCGAGCCCTCCACCGAGCGCCAACGTGTTGACGAAGGCGAAGGACGGGACGCCGAGGTCCGAGAACCTCCGGAGGGTGGCGTGACCGAGCGCGGCGAGGTCGTGCGCGACGTCGCGGGAGGGGACCGACGCGGCCTGGGACAGGTCGGCACCGGCGGCGAAGCAGTAGTCCTTGCCGGTGATCGCGACGCCCTGGATCGTGCCGGCGGCCGCCTCGCTCCGCAGGGTGTCGAGCACCCGGGACAGCTCACGGAGCGTGCGCGGGCCGAGTGTGTTCGGGCGCTTGTAGTCCTTGCCGTTGTCGAGCGTGATCAGCGCCAGCGTGCCACCGGACGGCAGCGCGACGTGCTTGACGTACGAGTGCGTGACGACCTCGTCCTCGCTGAGTTCGGACAGTCGGTCGTTGTCGACGATGGTCATGCTCAGGCCGCCTTCCGTGCCGCGGACTTGCTGAAGTTCGGGTTCTCCCAGATGACGGTGCCGCCCTGGCCGAGCCCGATGCACATGGTCGTGATGCCGTACTTGACGTCCGGTCGCTCGGCGAACTGTGCCGCGAGCTGGGTCATCAGCCGGACACCACTGGACGCGAGCGGGTGCCCGACGGCGATCGCGCCGCCCCATGCGTTCACGTTCGGGGAGTCCTGCGCGATGCCGTAGTTGTCGAGGAAGGCGAGCACCTGGACGGCGAACGCCTCGTTGATCTCGAACAGGCCGATGTCGTCGATCGACAACCCGGCCTTGGCGAGGGCCTTGTCGGTGGCGGGGACGGGACCGATGCCCATCACCTCGGGGTCGACGCCCGCGAAGGCGAAGGAGACCATGCGCATCTTCGTCGGCAGTCCGTGCTGCTTCGCGGCGTCGGCGGACGCGAGGAGGCTCATCGTCGCGCCGTCGTTGAGGCCGGCGGCGTTGCCCGCGGTGATCCGTCCGTGCGGGCGGAACGGCGTCTTGAGGGCGGCCAGGGCCTCCAGGGTCGTCCCGGGGCGGGGCGGCTCGTCGGTGGAGACGACGTCCCAGCCCTCGCCCGTGTTGACCTCGACCGGCACCAGGTCCGGCTGCAGCTTGCCGCCGGCCCACGCTGCGGCGTAGCGCTGCTGGGACTGCACGGCGAAGGCGTCGGTGCGGTCCTTCGTGATCGCGGGGAAGCGGTCGTGCAGACGCTCGGCGGTCTTCCCCATCACGAGGGCGTCGCCGTTCACCAGGCGCTCCGCGACGAAGCGTGGGTTCGGGTCGGCGTTGAAGCCCATCGGGTGCCGACCCATGTGCTCGACGCCACCGGCGATGGCGACGTCCGCGGCGCCGAACGCGATGGCACCGGCGAGGGTCGTGACGCTCGTCATGGCTCCGGCGCACATCCGGTCGATCGCGTACCCGGGAACCGTCTTCGGCAGACCGGCGAGCATGCCCACGGTCCGGCCGAGCGTCAGCCCCTGGTCGCCCTGCTGCGTGGTGGCCGCGACGGCGACGTCGTCGACGGCCGCACCGTCCAACGAGGCGTTCCGGTCGAGGAGCCCGCGCATCGCGTGCACCGCGAGGTCGTCGGCGCGGGTCTTCCAGAACACCCCCTTCTCCCCGGCTCGGCCGAACGGTGTCCGAACACCGTCCACGAAGACGACTTCTGCTGCCTGTGGCAATCTGGGCCTCCAGATCCTCATCGATCGTGTCGGGGCACGTTCCGCCCCGACCGGCCGGGACGTACCCGGCATGCTGGGTCGACGCTATGCCCCGACGCTGTGCGGTCGCATGCCCGTTGGGGCGTTCCTACGATTCCGTGTTGCTCTCGGCAGCAGGGGCCTGTGCAGCAGCGACAAAGGCGTGCGCGATGATCGACGCGGTCTCCTCCACCTGCCACGGACGGGCCTCGTGCGCGGCGAGCACGGCGCCGACGGTCTCGGTCGCGACCGGCGTCGGCGGTTCCCACGACACGGTGCGGAGCGTGTCCGGGGTGAGGAGGTTCTCGACGGGCAGGTCGAGTTCCTCGGCGCGGGCGACGACCGCGGCGCGGGCTGCCTTGTAGCGACGGTCCGCTGCCGGGTTCCGGTCGGCCCAGGCCCGCGGCGGCGGGAGCGTGGCCTCGCCGGTCCCGCGGAGCTTCGGCAGGTCCTCGGTCGTGCGGCCCTCCTCGACGGCGGCCCACCACCGGTCGAGCTCGGACCGGCTGGCACGGCCGGTGAAGGCCTTCACCCCGCTCAGCTCGCCCTTCGACGCGGGGTTCGCGGCGGCGGCGGCGACGATGGCGGAGTCCGGGATGGTCCGGCCCGGAGCGATGTCGGCCTCGCGGGCGTAGGCGTCGCGAGCGGTCCACAGTGCCCGGGCGATCGCGAGGGCGCGCGCGCCGCGCAGGGCGTGCATCCCGGAGAGTCGTCGCCAGGGCTCGGCCCGCGGCGGCTTCGGCCCCCGGCTGAGGACCGCGGCGAACTCCTCCTCCGCGAAGCGGGTCTTCCCGGCGACCTCGAGGTTCTCCGCCAGCGCGTCGCGGAGGTCGGGCAGGAGCTCGACGTCGAGCGACGCGTAGACGAGCCAGGCCTGCGGCAGCGGTCGCGTCGACCAGTCGGCCGCGGAGTGGGCCTTCGCGAGCGTGATGCCGAGCAGCTGCTCGACGACCGCGCCGAGTCCGACGCGCGGGAACCCGGCGATGCGTGCCCCGAGCTCGGTGTCGAAGATCCGGGTCGGGACGAGTCCGACCTCCTGCAGGCACGGCAGGTCCTGCGAGGCGGCGTGGAACAGCCACTCCTCGTCGACGATCGCGTCCTGGAGTTCGGAGAAGGTGCCGATCGGGATCGGGTCGAACAGGAAGGCGCCGGCACCACGGCGGAACACCTGGATGAGGTAGGCGCGCTGGGAGTAGCGGTAGCCGCTCGCCCGCTCGGCATCGACGGCAACCGGCCCGTGCCCGGCGGCGATCGCGGCGACGGCGTCGAGGTACTCCTCGCGCGTCTCGATCACGTGGACGGCGTCGTGCGAGGCCTCGAACGCCGGAGCAGCAGGACCGGCCGGAGCAGCAGGACCGGCCGGAGCAGCAGGACCAGCGGAGCCCCCCGGACCAGCGGAGCCCCCCGGACCAGCGGAGTCCACCGGACCGGCGGAGCCCCCCGGAGCGGCGGAGCCTGCCGGGGCGTCGGGGTCAGTCACGTGCGAGCCTCCTCGGGGCCAACAGGGTCACGCCGTCCGACGCGGGCGGCAGACCGGCGAGCATCGCCACGATCTCCTCCCACGCCTCGACGTGTGCGGTGAGGTCGTCCCCCCGCGGGGTCCAGGACGCGCGCAGTTCGAGCTGTGCGCCGTCGCCCTGGGCAGCGAGGTCGCCGTACCCGCGCGAGATGATCTTGGTGGCCGTCCCGGAGGCCCGGTCGTACGTCGCTCCGTGCGCCGCGAGCGCGTCCACGAGCCAGCTCCACGTGACGTCGGCGACGAACTCGTCGACGCCGATCTCGGGTTCGAGCGGGGCCTGCGCGAAGGTCACGATGCGGAACGGACCGCCCCAGCCCTCCGGTTCGTCCGGGTCGTGCAGGGCGATGAACCGGCCGGTGCCGAGGTCCGAGTCGATCCCGTGGACGGCGCCGGACACGTCCGCCGCGAGGGCGATGGAGAACGGCGCGATGCGGGACGGCGAGGGGATCTCGGTGATCGTCGTCTCGGCGCGGGTGCCGCCCGACGCCACGAACGCACGGAGCCGCGCGAAGGCGTCGGGCTCTTGGTTCTCGGACACGAATGCAGACTAGGCTCCGGACCATGTCCCGATCCGCGCGACCCGCCGAGGACGCCGTCCAGGACACCGCCCGATCGGCCGGACTGGTCGCCCTCGGGGCCGGGGTCGCGGCAGCCGCCGTCACGACGGCGGTCATCGGGGGGTTCGTCGCCGCGGTCGCCCGCGCGGTCGTCACCCCGGACCGCAAGCGCGCCGAACGCGTCCCGATCCACGCGGTCGACCCGACACGGATGACGGTCACGATCGAACGCACCGCGGACACCGAGCTGCAGGGCCGGTACAGCCTGTGGTTCGGCGGCGGGACCGGCCACATGCGGATCGGGGAGGTCCTCGGGACGACGGACACCACCGTGACGCGGCGCATCATCGCGATCGACGCGGGCGACCCGACCGCCGCACGACGCGGACGGTGGGGTGGCTGGTTCTACCTGACGCCGGGCGAGCTCGACGTGCCGGTGGAGGACGTCGACGTCCCGACGCCGAACGGCCCCGCCCCGGCCTGGGTGGTCCGCGCGGACGCCCCGGACGCCCCGTGGGCCGTCCTCGTGCACGGGCGCGGCGTGACCCGTGCCGAGACGATCCGCGCGCTCCCCGTGTTCCGCGCCGCCGGCTACTCCGTGGTCCTCGCGTCGTGGCGGAACGACGGCGTCGCCCCGCGCAGCGTCGACGGCCGCTACGGGCTCGGCAGCACCGAGTGGGAGGACGTCGACGCGGTCCTCCGCTGGCTCTCCGCGCAGGGCGCCTCGAGCGTCGTGCTCATGGGGTGGTCGATGGGCGGCGCCGTGGTCCTGCAGACCCTCGTCCGGTCCCGCTTCGCGCACCTCGTCGACGGCGTCGTCCTCGAGTCGCCGGTGGTCGACTGGCACGCCGTCCTGAAGTCGCAGAGCCAGCTGCTCCGCCTGCCCCGGCCGGTCCGCAAGGTCGCGCAGCGGCTCCTCCGCACACCCGTACTGCACCGGCTCACGGGCCTGCGCCGGCCGGTCGACCTCCGCGAGCTCGACATGGTCGCCCGCGCCGACGAGCTCCGTGTGCCGATCCTGCTCATGCACAGCGACGACGACGGCTTCGTGCCGTCCTCGGCGTCCCGTGCCCTGGCGGCGGCGCGGCCGGACCTGGTGCGGCTCGAGATCCAGACGACCGCCCGGCACACCAAGCTCTGGAACCACGACGCCGACTGGTTCGACGCCCGCATCCTCGCGTGGCTCACCGAGGTGGTACAGCCGACCGACGCGACCAGCGCGCGGTAGGCGCACCACGAGACGGGACGGGAGGCCCGTGGCGGGTCCGCCACGGGCCTCCCGTCCGTCGTGCGGGGCCGGTCACGCCGCGACGGCCGCCTGCACCTGTCGCTGCACCCGGCCGAGCATCCCGACCATGCCGCGGATCCGCAGCGGGCTGACCGCCTCGCTCAGTCCGAGCGTCAGCGGGTAGTCGGCGGGGACGGCCAGCACCTGTTCGACGGTGAGACCGGACAGACCCTGCGCCAGGATCGAGGCGAAGCCCCGGGTGGTCGGCGCCTCGCGCGGTGCGGTCGCGTGCATGCGGACGACGTCCGGGGCGTCGCCGTCCTCGCCCACGGTGACCGTGATGAAGACGGGGGACTGGCACTCCTCGACACGCTCGAGTTCGTCCTCGTGCCCCTGCAGCCGCTCGGGCAGCGCGGGGAGCTCGTTCGAGAACTCGAGGAGCAACTGGAGCCGGTCCTGCTGGGTGAGCTCGAGGAAGTCGTCGCGGATCTCGGCGAGCGCTGGGGGGAGCGGGGTGTCGGTGCTGTCGGTCATCGGTTCGGGAGCGTACCCGGCTCGGTGCCGACGGCGATGGGCACGCGCACGGCGCTTCCCCACTCCGTCCAGGAGCCGTCGTAGTTGCGGACGTTCGGGTACCCGAGCAGGTGCTGCAGGACGAACCAGGTGTGGCTCGACCGCTCGCCGATCCGGCAGTAGGCGATGACCTCGTCCGCGTCGCCGATGCCGGCGCCGTCGCGGTACACGGCGTCGAGCTCGGCGCGGGACCTGAAGGTGCCGTCCGGAGCGGCGGCGGTCGCCCACGGGATGTTCACGGCGGTGGGGACGTGCCCCGCGCGGAGGGCGCCCTCCTCCGGGTAGTCGGGCGCGGTGGTCCGGTCCCCGCTGTACTCCGGGGCGCTGCGCACGTCGATGAGGGGCTTGCCGAGGTGGGCGAGGACGTCGTCCTTGTAGGCGCGGATCTCGGTGTCGACCCGGTCGACCACGGGGTACTCGGTCGGGGTGACGTCGGTGCGGTCGGTGGTGAGCGCGCGGTCCTCGGCGATCCACTTCGTGCGGCCGCCGTCGAGCAGGCGAACGTCCTCGTGGCCGAACAGGGAGAAGACCCAGAGGGCGTACGCGGCCCACCAGTTGTTCTTGTCGCCGTAGAGCACCACGGTCGTCTCGCGCCCGATGCCCTTGCTGCCGAGCAGGGCGGCGAAGGCCTCGCCGTCGACGTAGTCGCGCAGCACCGGGTCGTTGAGGTCGGTGTGCCAGTCGATCTTCACCGCGCCCGGGACGTGGCCGGTCTCGTAGAGCAGGACGTCCTCGTCGGACTCCACCACGACCAGGTCCGGGGTGCCCGCGTCCAGCTGTTCCTGCAGCCACTCGGTGGAGACGAGGCGCTCCGGGTGCGCGTAGGCGGCGAACTTCTCGGACGGGTCGACCGGTGCGGTCATCGGGGGTACCTCCTGTGGACTGGCGACGGATCGTCGTGACGGCACCGGACTAGGATCGGTCGTCGGTGCCTGTGGGCAACGGTACGCGGACGTGCCGTTCGCCTCCTGCAACGTGACACCGCACGACATGCTTCCCGGAGGGCCCAGCAGTTGCCGAACCCCGCTCACCTCGCCGACCGCGACCCGCAGGTCACCCCGCAGCAGATGGCCGCCTCGTTGGTGCCGCCGCCGCAGTTCGCCGAGGCGTCGTTCGCCTCGTACCGGCCGGACCCGGACTACCCGTCCCAGGCGGAGGTCCGGGACGCGGTGGAGGCGTTCGTCGTCGCGGGACCGGAGGCGGCCTCGCCGCGCCGCGGGTTGTTCGGGCGTCGGAAGGCGGCCTCGACGGACGCTGCCGCCAAGTCCGGTGTCTACCTCGACGGCGGCTTCGGCGTGGGCAAGACCCACCTGCTCGCCGCGGCGTACCACGCGGCCTCCGGCCGGAAGACCTTCGGCACGTTCATCGAGTACACCGCGCTCGTGGGCGCCCTCGGGTTCCAGGGGACGGTCGACCTGCTGCGCGGTACGGCGCTCGTGTGCATCGACGAGTTCGAGCTCGACGACCCGGGCGACACGATGGTGATGACCCGGCTGATCAAGGAACTGTCCGAGTCCGGCACCCGGTTCGCCGCGACGTCGAACACCCCGCCGGGGGCGCTGGGCGAGGGGCGCTTCGCCGCCCAGGACTTCCTCCGCGAGATCCAGGCGATGTCGGACCGCTTCGAGACCCTGCGCATCGACGGTCTCGACTACCGCCGTCGCGCGGTCGACGAGTCGGCCCGGGTGGTGTCGGACGTCGAGGGGGCGCTGCCGGCGGGGAACGTCACGCTGGACGACTTCCGGACCGTCGTCGCACACCTCGGGTCCGTGCACCCGTCGCGGTACGTCGCGATGGTCGACGGGCTCGACGCGGTCGGGCTCACGGACGTCCAGCCCTTCGCCGACCAGACCGACGCCCTGCGGTGGGTGGCACTCGTGGACCGGCTGTACGACGCCCAGGTGCGGATCGTCGCGTCCGGCACGCCGCTCGACCAGGTGTACCCGGAGAGCATGTTGAGCGGCGGCTACCGGAAGAAGTACCTCCGCGCTGCCAGCCGCGTCGTCGCGCTGTCCCGCGCCTGATCGCGCGCACGACCGTTCCACAGGGGCCGTCCCGCCGTACGAAACACGACGTTTACACGGAGCGCCCTCGCGTTACACCCGCGAAACACTTCGTGCTCCCTCGTGAAACCTCGCCTCGCCAGACTCGTGACACCCGAAGCGGTCCAAGAGCCGTCGGCGCAATCGAGAGGTGAACAGATGCTTGATCAGGGCAACACGACGTTCGTGTTGGTCATGGCGGCGCTGGTGTTGTTCATGACACCCGGCCTGGCCTTCTTCTACGGCGGTCTGGTGAAGGCCAAGTCCGTCATCAGCATGATGATGATGTCCTTCGGGGCGATCGCCCTGGTGAGCGTCCTCTGGGTGCTCTACGGCTACGCGATCGCGTTCGCCAACCACGGCGACGGCACGGCGGTGTCGGGCGTCGTCGGCTTCTTCAGCATCGACTGGAACCAGATCGGTCTCGGCCAGGCCTTCGAGGAGGCCACGGCGTCGAAGATCAACGCCGCGTACCCCTCGATGGCGTTCGTCGGCTTCCAGGCCACCTTCGCGATCATCACCGTCGCCCTCATCTCGGGCGCGATCGCCGACCGCGCCAAGTTCGGCGCATGGATGGTCTTCGCCGGCGTCTGGGTCACGGTCGTCTACTTCCCGGTCGCCTCGTGGGTGTTCAACCTCACCTCCGGCTGGGCAGCGACGTGGGGCGTCATCGACTTCGCCGGTGGCACCGCGGTGCACATCAACGCCGGTGCCGCGGGCCTGGCCCTCGCGCTCGTCCTCGGCAAGCGCGTCGGCTTCGCGAAGGGTGCGCACAAGCCGCACAACCCGCCCTTCGTCCTGCTCGGTGCGGCGATCCTCTGGTTCGGCTGGTTCGGCTTCAACGCCGGGTCCGAGGGCGCCGCTGACGGCATCGCCTCGATCGCCTGGGTGAACACCCTCGCCGCCCCGGCTGCCGCGATCCTCGGTTGGCTGCTCGTCGAGAAGCTCAAGGACGGCAAGGCCACCTCGATCGGTGCCGCGTCGGGTGCCGTCACCGGCCTCGTCGCGATCACCCCGGCCTGCGCCAACTTGACCCCGGGCTGGGGCATCCTGCTCGGCTTCATCGCGGGCATCATCTGCTGCTTCGCGATCGACTGGAAGTACCGTCTCGGCTTCGACGACTCGCTCGACGTGGTCGGCGTGCACCTGGTCGGCGGCATCGTCGGCACGCTGTACCTCGGCTTCTTCGCCAACGACACCGGCCTCATCTACTCCGGCTCGTTCGCCCAGCTCGGCAAGCAGGCGGCCGCCGCCGGCGCCGTCGGTGCGTACTCCTTCGTGCTCGCCTTCATCATCGGCACGATCATCGAGAAGACGATGGGCTTCCGCGTGAAGACCGAGGACGAGGTCGCCGGCATCGACACCGCGGTCCACGGCGAAGAGGGCTACGTCCTCTACGACGAGGCCGACCGCACCCCGGTCAACGTCCGGTAGCACCAGCACCACCCGTCCGACGGGCCCCGCGCACACAGCAGCGCGGGGCCCGTCGTCGTGTCGGCGCCGGCCGAGGGCACCGTCATCGGGGTTCGATCCCGGAACGCGGTCGACCGGTAGGGTTCCGGCGTGGACGACGTCACCCTCGCGCACCCACTCGTCGACGCCGTCGGGCCCGGCTTCGTGGTGTCCGAGACCGACGCCGCGGTCGTGTCGCTCTCCTCCGCCCGCACGGGCCTCGTCCTCGAGACGCGCGCGGCCGACGCGGCCTTCGTCCTGCTGACCCCGTCCTCCAGCCGCGTCACGCCGGCGATGCTCGCGATGCTCCGTCGGACCAGCAGCGCCTGGGTCGTCCGCGAGGGCGACCGCTACCGCGCCGCCGGCTCCGCCGAGGTCACCGACGACGTCGCTACCGCGATGCTCGCCCCGCAGGACTCGCCACGGAGCACCCGCCTCGGCGCCGACGAGGTCCCCTGGGTCGAGGTCGTCGCCGCCGTCCACCACCCCGCCACCGAGCAGGCCGCCATCGGACGCACCGCGGAACTCCTGCTCGCCGGGCTCGCCGACACCGCCCCGACCGGGTGGGGAACCGTCGAGCCCGCGACGCTCGCGTGGGACGTCGGCGCCGTCACCGACTTCGCTCGCGGTCGCGCACCCCGCCCGACCCGACTGGTCGCCGTCGCCCCGCTCGAGGGCGGTGTCGCCTCGGTGCAGATCCGGGTGGAGCGGTCCGCCACGGGCGTCACCGAGGAGACGCGGCTGGCACTGCCACGGTCGGGCTCCCGCCCCGACGGGTCGGGAGGCACGACTCGGCTCGACCGCGACGGGTCGGGAGGCGCGGTTCGGCTCGACCGCCACGCTCCGGCGCCGGTGGACGGTCCCGTCGTGGCCGTCCTCGGCGACCTGGCGCGCCGCCAGCGGGTCCTCCTCGCCACCGCCTGGCGGTCCGGCGGCCACCCGGACGGCACCCTCGCGGCCCGGCAGCGCGGGATGCCGGTCCCGCTCGGCGCGGTCGTCGGTGCTGCGGCGGTGCGCGACCTCGGCGTGGACCCGGCGACGCTCCCGGACGGGGCGTCCGTCGTCGGACCGGCCCGGGTGCCCTCGCTCCTGCTCGACTTCGCACCGTCGGAGCTTGGCCTGACGGGCGGCGCCGAGGTCGAGGCGCGCTGGCGTCGGCTCGCGGTGCTCGGCACCGCCCTCGGCCCCCGCGCCACCTCGCTGCTCGGCTTCGGGGACGCCCGGTGAGCGCCGAGTGGACGATCCTGACCGCCGGACACGTCGACGCCGCGGCGGTGCTCGTCGGAGCCGCCGCGGTCGACCCGGACGTCGGCATCCGCCAGCTCTGGGAGGGCGACGCCCTGCAGCTCGTCACCGACGACGGCGTGGTGCTCCTGACGCTCTTCCAGTCCCGGAGGCTCGACGATCCGTCCGACGCCGGACGGCTGCTCGGCCATCCCTTGTCGACGGCACCTGATCCGTTATGGTGGAGCGAGGTCCACGCGGCAGCACAACCCCCGTTCCGGGGGACAGCCGAGCGGATCGTGCGCAGCATCGCTGACGCCGCCGGGGGAACGGCGGAGTCCTGGTCGTGGAGTACCGGCCTCTACAGGATGGGTTTGCGGGATGGTGAGCAGCGTCATTGACGTTTCAGGTTGGCAGTTGAAAGTGCAGTGGGCAGCGCGGCAACAGTCCGCTGAGGAGATCGCGGATCTCGCATTGCAGAGTTGCGATCGGTTCGTCCGAGCGTTCCCGGAGTTTGAGGGAGCGTGGAAGGTGAGCAGCGAGGTCGGCTCGGTCGAGTACAGGGACAACGCAGTGCCCGAACTCGTGCGATCGAGCCTGCTGCGTGTCGACGGTGAGCCGGATCCGGCTCGGGGGTTCAGCTTCTTGCTGCTCTCGCCAGTGATGGACGGTAGCTATGCGGCCATCCGCGTGCGTGCCGGTGCCACACATCAAACGCGACGGGTGGCACCGAACTCGGTCTCTCTGGACTTTTCTTCTGTGGATTTCGGCGAGCCGGTGACTCTGAGGACGTCGGGTCCGGGTTTCGAAGCATTCGTTGATCTCGCAAAGTCCCTCGAGGTGCTCTGGGAGGCAGAGAGCATGAAGGTTGCCGACCGTGCTCCTGAGGACCTTCTCGGTGAATGAGTTGAGGAGGGCGGGACCTCCGGGGACGAGGTCCGAAGCGTGCACTCCGATGCACCCCCGAAGCTGTTCGATGGCGCAGCAACATCAGTCGACAGAGACGGCACGCCGTCGCTCTTGACCGACCATCACTTCTCGCACTCGTTCCTCGATGCCGGCGGGCTGGAACGTCATGAGGGACCCGGTGGCTATCCGAAGGCGCATACACTCGAAGAGCACTATCTCGGTCGACACGGGCCGATGACAGACGCTGAGATCGCGTCGCGGGCAGACATGAGCCCGAAGGGGAACAGCGCGTTCCGAGTACCGCCGGACGAGCTCGATCGACTCATCGGTCAAGCGCTCGATTCAGAGTTCGATGAGATCAGGTCTTGGCTCGGGGACGACCCGGCGAAGCCCGCCAAACCAGGGTCGACTCAGTTCACAGTCGTGTTCGACTCGGATATTGGGCGACATTTGCCGAGGGGAAGTTCACCGATGTGCGACGAGTGTTCATTCAGCTGAAGTGGTCTCAGCAAGCGCCGGGGCACTTCTGGATCCGTACCGCTTATCCGAAGCCTTAGGAGCAGCATGAACATCGAACAGGTCGAACGAATCGATGAGGACACGTACCGCGAGCTCCTTCCGATGGTCGGCCGACTGTTGGAGGGCATGTACCTCAGGTGGTACGTCGACTTCGATTCCGTCGACGAGATCGTTCTCGATCTCATCGAAGGCTACGATGAAGACGACATCAAGCGGATGCTGCGGGAATTCGATGATGTCTTCGCCACCGGACTTGCGCCGTCCAACGCGGAAGGCCTGCTTTCGCGCCTTGATTCGGACGCCCCTCCTGGGCGGAACGGGCTCGACGGCCTAGAATGGCTGCAGCGCATCCGGGCGATTGTTGCATCGGCGTTGTAGATACTTCTACGGAAGAATTCGCCACTGCGGATCACCGGGCACTCCGGAGGTGCGATACATGCCTGACATTGAAGATCTTGGCACGGTGGAACTTCGTCGAACCCTTCCTGCACTCTCGTCTCTCCTCCCTGCAATCTTCTACCCCACTTGGGAGATGGACTCATCGTCGGGTTCGAGGGCTTTCACGACCACCAACTCTCTCGATCACGGGATCGAACGGTGTGTGATCCGGACCGCTTCCCCGACCCGGATCGGAGACTGCAGTGGTTGACGTGTCCGAGCTCGGTACCAGAAGGCCTCCGATGCGATTGCTTGCCTCGGTGGACGGCCATCGGTGTAGACGAACAGCCGATCATCGGGCACGTCGAACTCCAGGCGGAGCACGCCACCGCAACGTGGGAACTCGTGAAGCGCAACGATCCAGGGATGGCCGAGCAGCAACACTTCACGGGTATTCACCGGCAGAGTGACGGCAGAGTTCCGGAGTTGGTCGCGCGTCTCGACGACGAAAGGTCGGTTGCTCTCGACGGCTACCGTGTCGAGGACGGTGAGCGTGTCTTCAGGGACACGAAGGGAAATCACTCCTTCTGGTACGACTCCAAGAATTGGTCGGCCGAAAGAATCGCGCTCAAGGATCGCACCGAGATCCAGGGCACCGTGGATCAGGTACGTCGGCAGGTCACGGCCATCGATCGGCTCGGAGGCGGCAGGCTTGAGTACATCGTGACGGACGAGCGCTTCGCGCGACTTCTCGACGATGCCGTCGATCGTGCGAACATCGATTGGGACGTCGATGTGGACATCTTCTACCGGCCGATGGAGCGAAGGAGATCGCCGTGGTGAGTGTTTGGCAGTCGTCGCAGCCGTACATCCAAGTTTCTTGGCGTGCTGAGGAGCATCCCCTCGAGGATTCGCCGCAGCGGATCCGCGAATCGGTCGGAACGGTCGCTCGGCTCGGCGGCGTGTTCGCTGGTGAGTGGAGCGTTGCCGTCTGGGGAAGTCCGGATGCGGATGCGGTGCGCGTCGATGACTTGGACGATGCCGCGCTCCTGCGCCTCATCGAGCGGGGTGTCGACCGGAACCACGACGGTTCGGTGTTCGAGCCTGGGGGGTACTCAGCGAGCCTCGCGACAACTCCTTCCGACGGGACCGGTGCGGTGATCGAGCTGCACATCGGTGCAGCATCGGACCAGCCGAACTCGGGATCACTCACGGTGTCGATCATGCAATCGGACAGAGCCGCGAACCTCGACGTGAGCGAATCCCTCGGCAAGGACGGACGACAGGCTCTCGAGTCTTTGGTGAGATTGTGGGGAGCGTCGTCAGGTCGTCTGGGAATCGCGAAGGCGGACCGCGCGCAACGCAAGCTTCTCTTTCGCCTGGGGCTGACGACGTTCTTGCGGGATCGTACCGTTCCGTTCACGCAGGTCCCGATGCCGGCGAGCGTCGAGATCTCGAATGTCGAAGACGGCGTCTGGATCGACGTTCGTCCGGGCAGCGAGGAGGTGGATGCGGTTGTTGCGGCTGTGGTCGAAGCGTCGGCCGTGATCAATGATCCAGCACTCCGGTTTCGGTACGTGATTGAACTGGGCGACATCGGGTACGAGAACTTTCCTGACGCGATCCCGCTGCTCGGGGGCTTCTTGGAGAATCTCTACCAGTACTGGTGGGACGACTACTCGTCCATTGCCGACTACGTCGACTTCTACGTCGACGGATTCACCGCGGAAGAGCTCGCTGCGATGCGGCAGGAGTTCGTCTCGCTGGGCGCTGATCGCGCAGACGACGGCGACGTAGAGACCTTCCTGCGTCGCATGAACGTGAACTACCGCATCAGTTCGGGGTCAGGTCGAGCGTTGTTGCGGGAAGTGGGGCAACGAGTCGACGAGCTCGCCGACGGCGCGGTTCCGAAGGTCTTCGACTGAACCTGCTCGGGCTTCTTCATCGAGACCGCATCCACAACCCCTCCGGAGGTGTGATGGATGCCTGGCATCGGGGAAGTCCTCGAGGACGCGCTCATGGACAGACGGCTCGACGTCGACGTGATCTTCCGATCGATGCCAACTTGACGAACGGAGTGTGGTGACGTCGATCTGGACGACCCAACAGCCCTCGATTCGGCTGCAGTGGGGAACGCGCGCGTACGACCCGGCGGACACGGTCAGCGCTCTCCGCGAGACGTTGGACGTGCTCGCGCTGTGCGGTCGGCCGTTCGCCGGACCCTGGAAGCTTTCCGACCCGGCGTCGCGGGACGCGGACGGCGCCCGCATCGACTTGCTCGACGACGACACGGTGCGGCGGGTCCTCGGACGCGGCGTCGCGCGGAACCACGACGGAGAGCCGTTCCCGAAGGACGGCTACGGCGCCACTCTGGTGAGCGGTCTCGTGGACGGAGTCGGGGTCTCCGTTGGCCTGCACGTCGGGGCCACGGTGAACCGTTACGTCGTGAACGAGCTCACTGTGACGCAGCGAGCCGTCGTGCCGGACGCGACAGCCGACCTCCGGGACTCCTTCGGCCGTCATCAGGTCGAGGTACTGCAGCGCCTCGTCGACATCTGGTCTCCGGACCTCGCGCAGGTCACCCTTCGTGATGCCAGCCGGAGCCAGCGGCGGTTCAAGACGCTGGTGGGGCTGACCAACTACTTCCGCGGCGACCGCGGCTCGTTCTTCTCGGCGATCGAATTGCCCGCGGTTGCGAAGATCAGAGTCTCGGACGAGGGAACCTGGCTGAACATCGATGTCGGTCATGACGACCTGGTCACCACCGTCGCTGGGATCGTCGCGACCGCCGATGTGGTCGAGGACGCTGGCGGACTCGTTGTCGGCGCCCCGACCGACGGCACGACCGACGCCCGGCCCGAGGGGCGGTAGGCGATGCGGCAGCGGATGCGGCCCCCCAGGTCGCGGACCTCGTGTTGCGGAGCCGCCATCGAGGTGATCGAGCACGCTGGGCAGGATGACTGACGAGATGACCTCGCCGGGCGCGGTCTGCAAACTCGCCTTGCCAGATCGTGAAGTTCAACGCGAACATCGATCCAGTCGCACACTTCGGAATCGGCGGCCGGGCCTTCCTCGCCCTGGTCGCCACCCGGCCGAGCGGTGGAACCATGGAGACTGACGTGACCGAGTGGCTCCTGGTCGTGGACTGGGACGCTCGCCCCGACACGCCGGACCAGATCAGTGCCTGTCTGTCAAAGGCGTCCGAGCTGATCGGCGAGCGATTCCCTCGTTCGCCGGTGTCTGGACGGTCCGTGGGCAGCAGGTCGATGCGTCGGTCGAGGGGGCGTGGCCAGCGATCATCGCGGAGTCGGTCTACACCGTGGACGGTCGTCCGGAACCGATGCGCGGCTTCGGTCTGTCCCTGATCGCGGAACTGGCAGTGGGGGCGTACCTCCACGTTGCCGTCACGGCGGGCGGTCGTTCCCAAACAGTGGTCAACAAACCGAACGAGTTCGCGCTCGACTTCCGTGCGAGCAGGTTCGGCGATCGAGTGACGGTCGGTCTGGGTGCCGCTGCAGAGGACGACTGGCTGGACCTTGGACGTGCGCTGCAGTCCATCTGGGGCGCGACCGAGCTGCGCCTCGCTTTCGCGTACGGGGACGAGCCGCGAGTGGTGTGACGAGATCGCCCGAACCGCTCCGATCGCCGGCAGAGCAGGGCTGTCCCCGCCGGTCCTCGACTGGCTTGTCGATCGTCGCAGGTGACTCGTCTCCGGCAGAGTGGACTCATGACGACGACGTCGAACGCCCTCACCAACCTCCGCCCCGTCGGAAGTACCGCCCTCCAGGCCGACCACCACCGGACCGTGTACCGGGCGAACACCGAGCCGGTCGGACCCGAGGCGTACCCGTCCGACCTGGCCGCGGTGATCGACCTCCGCCGCGTTGACGAGACCGCCGCCGTTCCGCACCCTCTCGCGGCTGCCCCTGGTTACCGGAGTGTCCCGATGTTCGATCCGTCGTCGGGCCTGGAGTCGGCCGCCGAGGCGATCACCCTCGAGGACCAGTACATCGACTGGCTCGACCGGCACCGCAGCGGGATCGCCGACGCACTCCGTGCCGTCGCGGCCACCGATGGTGACGTGCTGGTCTGCTGCTCGGCCGGGAAGGACCGCACCGGAATCGTCAGCGCGCTGCTCGCCCGGCACTGGGGCGCAGACCTCGACGCGGTCGGTGCAGACTACGCGGTGAGTGCCGAGCGGCTCGTCGACCGCTTCGCTCGGGAACGCGCAGCGAGCACCGACCCCGAGGCCACCGCGACCGCGCAACGGTGCGTCCCCGAGATCATGACCACGGTCATCGAGCACGTCGAGCGCCGCTGGGGGAGCGTCGACGACTACCTGCGGGCCATCGGCCTGCAGGACGCGGAGATCGCGGCGCTCTGACCGCGACGGTGGTCGCGTTCTCGACGTGACCACGCACTGGAGGCGCGGTGCGGGTCCGACCCGCACCGCGCCTCCAGGCAGATGGTCGCGTCAGCGACCCGTTGGTCCCGTCGGCGACGTCACCAGGCGTAGTCCTCCGGCGAGGTCTTGTGCCCCGGGAAGATCTCGTCGAGCCGGTCCAGCGCACGCTGGTCGAGGCGGATGTCGACGGCGCGGACCGCGGACTCCCACTGCTCCATGGTGCGCGGGCCGGTGATCGGCGCGGTGACGCCGGGCTGGTGCAGCAGCCACGCGAGGGCGAGTTCGCCGGGGGTGTGGCCGAGCTCCTTCGCGAAGGACTCGTAGGCCGTGAGCTGGTCGCGGTGGCCCTCGACGTACTCGGCGCTGCGGCCGCTCAGGCGGCGCGAGCCCTGCTCGGTCTTCTCGATGATGCCGCCGAGGAGGCCGCCCTGGAGCGGCGACCACGGGATGACACCGAGGCCGTACTCGCGAGCGGCGGGGAGGACCTCGCGCTCGATGTCGCGGACGACCAGGTTGTAGATCGACTGCTCGCTGACGAGGCCGAGCGTGTTGCGGCGCGCGGCGGCCTCCTGCGCCTGGGCGATGTGCCATCCGGCGAAGTTCGACGAGCCGACGTAGAGGATCTTGCCCTGCTGCACCGCGACGTCGATCGCCTGCCAGATCTCGTCCCACGGCGTCGCACGGTCGACGTGGTGGAACTGGTACAGGTCGATGTGGTCCGTCTGCAGGCGCTGCAGGCTCGCGTCGAGCGACTGGCGGATGTTGAACGCGGAGAGCTTGCCGCCGTTCGGCCAGTCGATCATCTCGCCGTAGACCTTCGTCGCGAGGACGGTCTTCTCGCGCCGGCCGCCGCCCTTGGCGAACCAGCGGCCGATGATCTCCTCGGTGGCGCCCTTGCCCACCGAGCCGCCGTAGCCGTTGGCGGTGTCGAAGAAGTTCACGCCGAGCTCGTGCGCGCGGTCCATGATGGCGTGCGAGTCGTCCTCGCTGGTCTCCGGCCCGAAGTTCATCGTGCCGAGCACCGCGCGTGAGACCGACAGCCCTGTCCGTCCGAGGTGTGTGTAGTCCATGCGTCCGGTCTACTCGGGGCGTGCCGCGCCAGCCAGGCCCTGGGAGTACCCGTCCGGGTGCGGGGAGTAGTCAGGGGTGACGAACCGAGAGGAGCACCCCATGCCCGCCGAGGACGAGATCCCGAGCACCCTCAAGCGATCGCCGAAGCACGCCCAGGAGATCTTCGAGAAGACCCTCGACTCGGCGAACGAGTCGTACGGCCCCGGTGAACGCGCACACCGCACGGCCTTCGCCGCCGTGAAGCACGAGTACGAGAAGGTCGGCGACCACTGGGAGGAGAAGGACTCCGCGGGGCCGTCCGACTCCGGAGCAGCCGGGACGCGCGGCTCCGGGAAGACCGAGGGTGGCGTCGACGCCAACGCCTCGAAGGCGCACCTGATGGACGTCGCGAAGCGGCTCGACGTCAGTGGGCGCTCCAAGATGACGAAGGACGAACTGGTCGAGGCGATCGGCAAGGCGAACGACCGGGCGACGGCCGCCGCACGCCGCTGACGGCGGGCGGGAGCCACCGCTTCCATTCCTGCTCGGGCATGAGGCGCCCACGCGACGGAGTAGCGTGCCGAGGATGAACACCCCAGCACTCCGCGGAAGCCGGATCCTCGGGTTCGGGCACCACCAGCCGGACCGGGTCCTCACGAACGACGAGCTGTCGACGATGGTCGACACGAACGACGAGTGGATCCGCACACGCACCGGCATCGAGACCCGGCGGATCGCCGGACCGGACGACACCGTGACCTCCCTGGCGATCGAGGCCGGCCGTCGTGCCCTGGCCGACGCCGGTGTCGCACCGTCGGAGGTCGGCCTGGTCATCGTCGCCTCGACCACGCACCAGGACCGGGCCCCGTACACGGCCGGACGTGTCGCGGCGGCACTCGGCATGGCGAACGGTCCCGCGCCGATCGACATCAACACGGCGTGCAGCGGCTTCGAGTACGCGCTCGCCCTCGCCGACCAGGCCATCCGCGTCGGGTCGACGGACACCGCGCTCGTGATCGGGTCCGAAGTGCTCTCGAGCATCGCCGACTGGACCGACCGCTCGACGTGCGTCCTGGTCGGCGACGGAGCCGGCGCCGCCGTGCTCGGCGTCGCGGAGACGCCCGAGATCGGTCCGGTGTCCTGGGGGAGCGTGCCGCACCTGCTCGACGCGGTCCGGGTCGAGGGCGACCCCGGACGCTTCAACCAGGAGGGGCGCTCCATCTACCGCTGGGCCATCACCGAAGCGGAGGGGCACGCGCGCGCCGTCGTCGAGGCCGCGGGCCTCACGCTCGACGACATCGAGGTCTTCGCGTTCCACCAGGCGAACCTGCGGATCATCGAGCCGCTCGTCACGGCGCTCGGTGGGGAGTCGAAGTACGTCGTGCGCGATGTCGTCGAGTCCGGCAACACGTCGGCGGCGAGCGTCCCGCTCGGGTTGTCGAAGGCGTGGAGCCGCGGGGAGCTGCCCGAGGGCGTACCCGCCCTGCTGTTCGGTTTCGGCGGAGGGTTCGCGCACGCCGGGCAGGTGGTGACGACGCCGGTGCGGTGTCGTTGACCGCGCTGTGAGCGAGGGACGGGAGGCGCGGGCCGGGTCGGCACCGCGCCTCCCGTCCGTCAGCTTCGGGATCGTGAGCGTGGCCCGCGGTTCGCGGACGCTCGCCGTGCGTCGCGGATGCTCGCCGTGCGTCGCGGACGCTCGCCGCGCCACGCGCGCGCGGTGGGAGAGCCCGAAGCGGCGGACGCACTGAGGGATGTGTTCGTCCCCGGCGCACAGCTCACGGCCGTGCAGCGACTGGCCGACCCTGACGTGGTACGCGGAGCGGCGGACCGGTATTCGTCCGTGCGGGCGGTGTCAGTCTCGGCCGTCCGGAGACGTGGCGGTCGGGGTGTCGGCCCAGAGGTCTTCGCGCCCCTTCCGACGACCCAGCGCACGGCGTTCCTTCGGAGCCTTCTGCTCGTCGGACCCGCGCTTGCCGGACTTCTGCTTGTCGGGCTTCTGCTTCGGTTCCTTCGCGCTCGGGTCGAGCACGATCGGGAAGTGTGCCGGCGGCAAGCCGAACCCCGTGCGCGAAGCCTGGATCACCTTGCGCCCCAGGGCGTGGTTGCCGAGACCGCCGACGGCGGCACCGATCCCGAACGGGAGGGCACGGCCGAGGACCGTGGTGCCCTGCCGCGCGGCGAAGCGCTTGATGAACTGGTCGCGCACCTGGCCGCCGATGCCGTTGACGACCTGCTTCGGGAGCGACGACGTCACCATCTCGCCCCAGAACGCCGTCCGGACCTGGCCGCCGGCGATCTGCCCGGCGAGCTGGTTGATGAGCTGTGTTCCCGGGGTGCCGAGGATCATCGCCATGACGAGCATGCGGGCGCGTTCCGGGTCCTCCAGGGCGATGCCGTGCACCTCGGTCACCGACTGCGCGAAGAGCGCGGTGGTCTCGAGGAAGCCGACCGTCTCCGCGCCGCTCAGTCCGAGGGCCGCGGCCATCCCGACGCCCGGGATCACGGCACTCGCGCCCACCGCTGCACCGCCGGTCGTCACCGCGGCGAGGTACTGGCGCTCGAGGATCTGGATGATCTCCGCCGGGGAGGCGTTCGGGTGACGGCGTCGCACGGCCTTCACGTGCGCGACGACGACGGGTCGCTGGACGCTGATCACGCGGTCGAGCATCTTCACCCAGCCCGTCGGCTGGCCCTGTACGGGGACGCGCGCGTCGGGGTCGTCGGGACGGGACGTGACTGAGGAGACCGGCAACGGCACGATCGCCTGGTCCTTCTGCTCTCGGGCCATGGAGTGGACGGTACGCCGCACGGATGGGAACTCCGTCGGTCGGGCTCGTCGCGCTGCTCGGTACCGTGCTCGGTGTCGGTGTCGGTGTCGCCGCCGGGTCGGGGCTCTGCGGGACGTTCACCGGCACGGCACACCTGCCCGGGTGAGCGCGAGCCGGACGCGATCGGCGTCCATCAGGTCGGCCCAGCTGAGCCGGACCACGAAGCGGACCTCGGGGAACGACCGGACGAAGTCCTCGCGGCGTTTCTCGCGCCAGTGTGCGTCGGCAGGGGAGTCGCCGTGCTCGGTGTACTTCGCGCGCCCGTCGACCTCGACGACGACGCCCTGCTCCGGGAACCAGAAGTCGACGACGGCGCTCCGTTCCCCGGCACGCGCGAACACGTGCTGCTGCACCGGGTCGGGAGCCCCGACCTGACGGAAGCGCACCCGGCAGACCGACTCCGCCGGCGACTCCGACAGCGCCGACCCCATCCCGACCGCCAGCGCGGCCTTCGCCCGTCCCTTCCGCGCTCGTGAATCGAGTTCCTCGACGAGCATGTCCGGGAGGAGGCGTCGGTCGTGCAGTGCTGCGTCGATCATCGGCAGTGCCTCGAGGAGCGGGATCGTGCTCGCCACGTCGACCAGCGTGCGCACGAGGGACGTCGTGGTCGCACCGCAGAACTCGATCGGAGAGGTCGGTGGGAGACCCGACCATCGCTCGTCCCGCTCGTCCCGCTCGTCCCGCTCGGTCCGCAAGGGAGCGCCGTGCACGCGGAGCAACGCCGACGTCTCGCTGCGTTCCCGACGCGGGTCGGTCACCTCGACCTTCACGGGCGGCCGACCGACGACGGGTAACCCGTGGACGACCGCCGCCGAGGCATGGGAGATCATCGTCGGTGCCCGGATCGACGGGGCCGTCGCCTTCACGAGGAGCAGGTGCTCGTGCTCGGGACGGAGTCCGACGAGGTGTGCCGGGTCGACGAGGACTCCGGGCCGGATCGCGACGAGTTCACCGCGGTGCACCCGGCGTTGGAGCGCGCGCCGCTCTGCGCTCGGATGACCGCCGGTGCGGAGGAGCGGTACGGCGAGGACTCGTTCGTGCATGCGTCGACGATGGCCGACTGCGCTCGGCCCCGGGTCGGGTGACCACCGGTCTGTGGACGGGGCGCCGAGCCTCCTGGCTTGTGGAGGGCTATGGCGTGCGTGTGTCCGCCCGTCGCTGATGTCGTACGACTGCGGTGGTGTCGTCGGCCCGCGGCTGCAACAGTTGCGGACGCGCGGCTACGACGAAGCCGTTGTCGTACGACAGCGACGGTGTCGTTCCGGCTCGGCGACCCGGTGGCGGTGGGGCGCAGGGCCGCAGGGGCGCGGGGGACCGGCAACCGTTCAGCTCGTGTTGTGCCCGGCAGCGGGGCGGGGCTTCGCGGGGACCAGCGGCGGGACCGCGCGTGTGCAACGTGCGACACCGTCGATGTCGTACGACAGCGGTCGTGTCGCCCGTGGGCGCGTGCAACTGTTGCGGAGGCGGGGCTGCGACGAAGTCGATGTCGTACGACGTCGACGATGTCGTTCCGAGTCGGCAGCGCCCCGCCCCGCCCGCGCCTCAGCGCCGCGCGAGCTCCGCCCGCAGCGGCAGGTCCTGGTCCTCGAGGATGAGCTGCGCCCCCGCCGAGGTCCGCGCGTTCACGACGATCGGCGCGAGCAGGTTCACCGTCGTGCCGGACCCGCCGGGGTTCGCGACGACGAGGAGCATCGCGTCCGCCGGGTCCGTCAGGGCGAGCGCAGCGGCCTGCTCGTCGGTGAGCTCGGGGGAGTACGACGGCAGGTGCACCGCGGCGTCGAGCACGAACAGCCGCTCGTCGGCGCCCACGAGGGTGAACAGCCCGTCGGCGCCGTCCACCGGCGTCAGGGTGAAGGCGTCGGCGGCGGAGAGTCCGAAGGGCGGGACGGCGAAGGTCAGGTCGATGCTCATCGGATGTAGTCCATCAGGGTCGGCTGCAGGACCTTCGCGGTGACCGCGAGGGCTGCCTGGTAGTTGGTCTGCTGCACCTGGAGGTCGAGGACGGCCTTCGCGAGGTCGGTGTCCTCGATGCCGGCGCGGCGGTTCTCGAGCGAGACGGTCGCGGTCTTCAGCGAGTCTTGGGCGGTGAGGGCGGCGGCGTGGCGCACACCGACGTCGGCCTGGACCCCTCGCACGGTGGTGATCGCTGCGTCCACGGAGCCGATCTGGGCGTTCACGTTCACACCGTTCTGCAGGTCGTCGACGATGGAGTCGAGCATGGCGAACACCGAGCCGGAGCCGGATCCGAAGACGTCCGCGCCGGCGGTGTCGACCCGAACGGTGGTCCCGTCGCCGACACGGCGCGTGACGTCGGTGCCCGAGGGTGCCCAGCCCGTCGCCGGGTCGTACGCGGTGGGGGTGGTGGAGGAGCCCGCGAAGACGGAGCGAGTGCCGTAGGTGGTGTTCGCGCGGGCCTCGAGGTCGCTCTTCAGCGACCGGAACTGGGTGATGAACGCGTCGCGGTCGGTGTCGCTCATCGTGCCGCTGTTCGCCGCCTGCACCGTGAGGTCCCGCACGCTGTTGAGCACCGAGTAGACGCTCGACAGGGCGCTGTCGGTCGTGGCGAGCCACCCGACGGCGTCGTTCGCGTTGCGCGTGTACTGGGCGGCAGCGGCCTGTTCCTTGCGCACCTGCATCGACGACACGGTACCCACCGGGTCGTCGGACGGCCGCTGGATGTTCTTGAGCGTCGTGGCCTGCTCGGTCGCCTGGGCGACCTTCACGGCGCCCGCCTGCAGGCGTGCCGACGCAGCGGCCATCGACATCTGGGTGGTCACACGGGTGATCACGGTCAGCCCCTCCCGACGAGTCCGACGCGGTTGATGATGGTGTCGAGCATCTCGTCGACGGCGGTCAGGACGCGTGCCGCGCCCTGGTACGCGTGCTGGTAGCTCAGCAGGTTCACGTTCTCCTCGTCGAGGTCGACGCCCGCACCCGACTGCTGCTGGGTGCGCGCGTTGGTCAGGGCGAGTCCGGTCAGCGTGGATTCCGACGTGGCCGTCCTGGAGGCGCTCCCCACCCCCGCCACGAACGTCGCCCAGGCGCGGTCCGCGCTGTCCGGCGCCGCCCCGAGCCGCGACAGCGCGTCGGTGAACGAGTCGTCGAGCTGGCCCGCCGCGTTCCGCGTCGCCAGCCCGCTGCCGTCGGTGGGCACGACCGAGAGGCCCTGTGCCGCCGGGACGCCGGCGGCGAGCGCGAAGAAGGCGGTACCCGTCTGGCCGGAGGGTGTGGTGCCGGTGGCGTGCACCGCGTTGACCGCGGTCGCGAGCTGCGTCGCGACGCGGTCGTACGAGACGGCCGCCTCGGCGAGTGCCCCGCCCGTGCCGTCGGCGGTCGCGGGGGCGAGGAGCGAGAGACCGCCCCCGATGGTGCCGCCCGACATCGACACCGCGCCGGCGGTGCCGGACGTCCAGGTCAGCGTGACCGCGCCGCCGTCGGTCAGCCGCTCCGCACCGCCGAGCGCCACGGAGCGGGCGTCGGAGCCCTGCACGATCGCGTTGCCGCCGATGAGGACGTCCACCGTGCCGTCGCCGTTCGCGCGGACCGTGCCGCCGGCCAGCGTCGCGATCTGCTCGGTGAGCTGGTCGCGCTGGTCGAGGAGCTCGTTCGCGTTGCCCCCCGACGCCAGCGTGGTCCGGATCCGGCCGTTCAGGTCGGCGACCTGCGTCGCCGCGGTGTTGAGCTGCTGGACCTGGCCCTGGACGGTGCCCCGAACCGAGGTCCACTGCGCGTCGACGGCCTTCGACCCGGTCGACAGCGTGGTGGCGACGGTCGTCGCCGCGCCGATCACCGCGCTCGCGGCTCCCGGGTCGTCGGGGTGCGCGGACAGTTCGCCCCACGAGGACCAGAAGGCGTCGAGCTTCGCGGACAGGCCGTCGTCGCCCGGCTCGTGCAGCCCGTCCTCCAGCGCGCCGAGTGCGGTCGCCCGGGTGCCGGCGTAGGCCGAGGATCCGGCGGCGACCCGCACGCCGGCGTCGAGGGTCAGCGAGGCCAGGCGGGCGATGCCGTCGACGGAGACGCCCTGGCCGGCGAGGGCTGCGGTGCCCCGCACGAACCCGGTCTGGACCGCCGGGATCGAGGACTGCGTGATCCGCTGCCGTGTGTACCCGGCCGTGCCGGCGTTCGCGATGTTCTGCCCGGTGACGTCGATGCCGGCGCGGGCTGCGGCCAGGCCGGAGTAGGCGGTGGCGAGGGATCCGAAGGTGCTGACCACGGTTACAGCGTCCCCTCGAAGAGCCGCGCGCCGTCGGACCCGGAGCCGGAGGTGCCGGAGGCGTCGTACGTGGCAGCCCCGGTCACCGTGCCGGCGAGGGTCTCCTCCGTCGCCTGCGCTGCAGTGCGGAGGAAGCGGTCGTTCTCGTCGCGTAGCGCACCGATCTGCGTGGTCAACTCGACCATGGCGGTGAGGTGCGCGGCGAGGATCTCGCCCCACGGGCCGGACGGCGCCGCGGCGACGACGTCGCGCAGGGGAGCGTCGGACGGGACGCCCCACTCCTCCGCGACCTCGGCGCTCGACGCGGCACGCTCCAGCCCGGTGCTGCGGAGACGCTCGAGGACCTGCTCGACCTCACGGCTGGCGTGGGACACCCAGCGGGAGCGGCCGGCGGCGAGCAGCAACTGCTCCTCCTCCAGCTTGAAGGTGAGCAGCTCGAGTAGTTCGCGTTCGCGCCAGAGCACGGCGGACAGTTCGTTCACGCTCATCAGCTCCTCCCGTGGTCGTGTGTGTCGGTCGTCCTGAGGACACCGGGACCTATCGGTCCGCCGGTGCCGGGCGTAAGCACCCGGGGTGGCGGGCCGACGGCCAGAGGCGGGTCGCGCCTCCCGGCCACTCCCAGGTCGGGGGACAAGAACGACCGTTCCCCGACCGGGGTCCCCCAAAATGACGACCGGCGAAACGCGCCTGCACCCCCGCACTGGGGACGGTTGTGCAGGTGTTCAGCGCTTTGCCAGCCGATACATTCGAACCGCACCGCGGGGGACACCGCGGGGCGCCACCCGGACGGACCCGGGTGGTTCTTCGGCGTACACACCGGCTGACCGAGGCCGGTGTCCGCCGCGCCCACGGACGGGTCAGTCACGCCGGGATGACCAGGGGAAGTACATGGACCGCACCGAACGCAACGCGATGATCGTGGAGCACCTGCCGCTCGTGGGCTACATCGTCGCCGACGTCCGCGCACGCGCCACCCACCTCGACCGTGACGACCTCGCCGCGGTCGGGTCCCTCGCACTCGTCGCAGCGGCGGAGGCCTTCGACCCCGAGCTCGGCGTCCCGTTCGGTGCCTACGCCCGCACACGCATCACCGGGGCGATCGCCGACGACATGCGCTCCGCTGACTGGGCGTCCCGCGGGACCCGGAAGCGGATCCGCGAGACCCTCGCCACGCAGGAGGCGCTGTCCGCCCGCCTGGGCCGCAGCGTCAGCGTCGAGGAGATCGCCGACGCCATGGGCGTCGACCGGCAGACCGCCGCCGACGCGATGACCGACGCGGCCCGCACCGTCAGCCCGATCGACGAGACCGTGCACGACGTGCTCGCGGCCGAGACGCCCCTGCCCGGCGAGGACCTGCTCGAGGCGGAGAAGCGCCGGTACCTGCGTGCCGCCGTGCACGCGCTGCCCGACCGGATGCGCTTCATCGTCGAGAACGTCTACTTCGGGGACCGCACGGTGACCGACGTCGCCGCCGAACTCGGGATCACCCACTCCGCCGTGTCGCAGCAGCGCTCCGAGGCGATGCGCCTGCTCCGCGACGGACTCGCCGCGCACTACGGCGACGAGGGTGCGGCCGTCGAGCCCGCCTCGCGCACGACCGCTGCGCGCCGGAGCGCCTACCTGGCGCGGGTCGCCGCGAACGCCGCAGCCGGCGTCGCGCGGGCCGTGCACGACGCCACCACCCCTGCGGTGGCGGCGAGCTGAGCCGTCGACGGAGACTTTTTCGTCGATCACCTAACGGCTCTCGCCAACCGGTCGAGAGTCATCCATGTCAGCCCACGGACGGGCCGACGTACGACCCAGATTTCACGGAGGAAACCACCATGGGTATGTCCATCAACACCAACCTCTCGGCACTCAACACGTACCGGAACCTCAACGCGACGCAGAACGACCTGTCGAAGTCCCTCGAGAAGCTCTCGACGGGTCTCCGCATCAACCGTGCTGCCGACGACGCTGCCGGTCTGTCGATCTCCGAGGGGCTCAAGTCGCAGGTCGGTGGCCTCACGGTCGCGGCCCGCAACGCACAGGACGGCATCTCCGTCGTGCAGACCGCTGAAGGTGGGCTCACCGAGACCCACTCGATCCTCCAGCGCATGCGCGACCTGGCCGTCCAGGCCGGCAACGACTCGAACAACGGGGACTCGCGGACGGCGATCGACACCGAGGTCACCCAGCTCCAGGCGGAGCTCGGCCGGATCTCGGAGTCGACCAACTTCAACGGGATCAACCTGCTCGACGGCAGCGCCGGCACGGCGGGCGTGATGAAGTTCCAGGTCGGCGCCAACTCGGGCACCTCGAGCCAGATCGACGTGGACCTCAGCAAGTCGAGCGTGAAGGACGTCGCGGCGGCCCTCACGACCGGCGCCACCGGCACGCTGAAGTTCGGCTCGGCCACGGAGGCCCAGGCGTCCATCGACGCGATCGACACGCAGATCAAGTACGTGTCGGCAGCTCGTTCGAACCTCGGTGCTGTCCAGAACCGCTTCGACCACGCCATCAACGTGACGAACGTGGCCAAGGAGAACCTCACCGCGGCGGGCTCGCGCATCACCGACGTCGACATGGCGCAGGAGATGGTCAAGTACACGCGCGACAACATCCTGAGCCAGGCCGGCACCTCGATGCTCGCGCAGGCGAACCAGAGCACGCAGGGTGTGCTCTCGCTCCTCCGCTAGCACGCAACCGACGCCGCCGTCCGGGATCGTTCAGGTCTCCCGGGCGGCGGCGTCACCCGCATCCGACCTCAACAACCTCCGACGGCAGGGAGCCCTCGATGTCGTCCGTGTCATCGGCCAACGGCCTCGCGATCGACGGCCTCGTCAGCGGCCTCAAGACCACCGACCTCATCAACTCGCTGATGAGCGTCGAGGGCGTCCCGCAGACGCTCCTCAAGAACAAGCTCACCGACACGAACGCGTTCATCTCGTCACTGCAGACGATGAACTCCCTCGTGCAGACGCTCGCCACGAAGGCGACCGACGCCGCGAAGGCGACCTCGCTCGACGTGTTCGGGGCGACCTCGTCCTCGACCGGTGTGACCGTGACCACCTCGACCGGCGCGTCCGTCGGCTCGGTCGGGTTCATCGTCGGGTCCACCGCCGCCGCGCACACCGGTGTCACCGCCGCGAAGTCGACGTGGGCGGACGCCGCCGGCCCGATCACGATCGTCGGAGCGGACGGCAAGCAGACCACGGTGACGCCGTCGTCCGGCTCGCTGGACGACGCCGTCTCGGCGATCAACAAGGCAGGCGCCGGGGTCAGCGCGACGAAGGTCGCCGCCGGTACCGCCGCCGACGGGACGAAGCTGTACCGCGTGCAGTTCACTGCCACGAAGACCGGCGCGGACGGTGCCTTCGAGGTCTACCGAGGGACCGGCGCCGACGTCACTGCGGGTACGGCCTCGAACGTCCTCGGGGAGACCGGGGCCGCCGTCGTCACGCAGGGCCGCGACGCCAGTGTGACGCTCTGGGCAGGCACCGCGGCCGCGCAGACGGTCACGAGCGCCACCAACACGTTCTCGGATCTGCTGCCCGGTGTGTCCGTCACGGTGACGCAGCCCACGACCGACCCGGTGACGGTCTCCGTCTCGCAGGACGCCACGAAGGCGCAGGCCGTCGCCTCCGGACTCGTCGACGCGCTCAACGCCGTCGCGAGCTACTTCTCGTCGAACACCGCCGTGACGAGCACGGTCAGCCCGACGAACGGCACGACCACCACGAAGGCCGGGACGCTCACCGGCGACGCCACCACGCGTGACGTCATGCAGCGGCTCACGAGCACGATGTCCCAACCGGTGAATGGCAAGTCGCCCTCGTCGATCGGCATCGTGATCACGAAGGACGGCGACTTCACCTTCGACGCGGACGCCTTCCAGAAGGCGCTGTCGACCGACCCGCAGGGCACCCAGGCGATGCTGTCCGCCGTGGCTGCCAACGTCGGCGCCGCAGCGAGCACCGCATCGGACAAGTACACCGGCTCGATCACCACCTCGATCACCGGGCAGCAGTCGGTGGCGAAGGACCTGACCACGCAGATCGACTCGTGGACCGATCGCCTCACCGCCCGCCGGGCCACCCTGCAGGCGCAGTACTCGGCCCTCGAGACGAGCCTCAGCAAACTCCAGTCCCAGTCGAGCTGGCTCGCCGGCCAGCTCGCGACCCAGTCGAGCTGACGGGAACGACATGAGCACCTTCGACCTCCAGACGGCTGCGTTCCGTCAGGCCGCACAGCCGCGCACCGTCACGGACCAGCGCCGCGCCCAGTACACGAACGAGGCCGTCCTCTCCGCGACGCCGGCGCAGCTCGTCACGATGCTCTACGACCGGCTGCTGCTCGACCTGCACCGCGCCGAGGCCGCGCAGACCACCGCGGACTGGGAGGCTGCACGCGAGCAACTCCTGCACGCGCAGGCGATCGTCGGTGAACTGTCCTCCACGCTGCGCATCGACGCCTGGGACGGCGGCGAGGGCCTGCTCGCCATCTACAACTACGCGTCGTCGTCGCTGATCACCGCGAACGTGCACCGCGACGTGCAGGCCACCCGCGACTGCATCCGGATCCTCGAGCCCCTGCGGCAGTCCTGGCACGAGGCCGCGGCGTCGCTGCCCGCCGCGCAGGCGACCCGGCCTTCCACGGGCGGTGCGCTCGGTGTCGCCTGAGCTCGGGACGCGCGACGACGCGCACGCCCGCTGGGTGGCGGTGCTCGACCAGCTGGAACACGACGCCGGGCCGTCGGCCGACGACGTGACCGGTGGCGCGTGGGTGGAGCCGACCGGGCTGGGACCGATCCCACGCGGCCTGGTGGGACGTGCCTCCCGGCTGCTCGCCGCGCAGCGGGACCGCATCACCGACCTCGAGGCGGGACGCCGCTCGGCGGGGGAGCACCTCGGGGCGCTGCGCGCGGTCGACGCGACGCGGGAGCCGCGCGGGTCCGTGTACCTCGATGCCTCGGCCTGACGCACCCGGCTGACGCGGCTGACGTCCGGCGGGCGCACGGTGCGACAAGGTCGTTGTCGTACGACGGCGGGGTTGTCGCTGGTGCGCGCGTGCAACAGCAGGCGGGTGCAACAGCCGGCGCGTGCACGGTGCGACATGGTCGATGTCGTACGAGTGCGGTGGTGTCGTTGGTGCGCGCGTGCAACAGCCGGCGGGTGCACGGTGCGACGCGGTCGATGTCGTACGACTGCGGTGGTGTCGCTGGTGCGCGCGTGCAACAGCCGACGGGCGCACTGTGCGACATGGTCGATGTCGTACGACTGCGGTGGTGTCGTCGGTACGCGCATGCAATAGCAGGCGCGTGCAACGCCCGGCGGGTGCACGGTGCGTCACGGTCGATGTCGTACGACTTCGGTGCTGTCGTTGGTGTGCGCGTGCAACAGCTGGCGGGCGCAACAGCCGGCGGGTGCACGGTGCGACATGGTCGATGTCGTACGACTGCGGTGGTGTCGTTGGTGCGCGCGTGCAACAGTCGGCGGGTGCACGGTGCGACATGGTCGATGTCGTACGACTGCGGGGTTGTCGCTGGCGCGCGGGTGCAAGTGCAGGCGTGTGCAAACAGCTGGCGCGTGCACGGTGCGACATGGTCGATGTCGTACGACTGCGGTGGTGTCGTTCGGACTCGTGGGGTGCGCTCGGCGGCGGCGAAGACGCCCCCGCGACGCACCCGCAACGCACCCCCCGCACCGCACCGCCCCCCGTTCGGGGCGACCCCTAACGTGCCCCCGGCCCCGGCCGACAGCGCCCCCCGAGCACGGATCGCTCACCAGTTCGGCCAGGGATCGGCCACCGCCAATCGGCGACGTCACAGGGGCGTCGCAGATCGAGGGGACGGTCCTCCCGTGTTCGATTCCGTGACGTCGGCTGCGCTGCAGAGCGCCCTCGACGGACTCTCCATGCGCCAGCGCGTCATCGCGAACAACGTCGCGAACATCAACACGCCGAACTACCACGCCGAGAAGGTCCAGTTCGAGGACGCCCTCGCGAAGTCGATCGTGGACGGCAACGGCAGCACCACGGCCACCGTCGCGCGGAGCCTGGAGCCGACGAACACGAACGGGAACAACGTCAACCTCGACGAGGAGACGCTTTCGAACGTGGACACCGTCCTCCGGTACCAGTTCGCGACGCAGGCGATGAACGCCGAACTGACCAGCGTCCGTGCGGCGATGCGGACGAACTCGTGACGACCTTCGACGCGATCGGCATCGCGAGCACCGGCATGACCGTGCACCGCAAGTGGCTCGACGCGGTGTCCGACAACATCGCGAACGCGAACACCGTCAAGTCGATGGACGACACCGCCTTCCAGGCCCGCTACGTCGAGGTGCAGGAGGGCGCGGGCGTCTCCGGCGCCTACGTCAAGGGCGCCGCGTTCGGCAGCGCCGCCGGCCGCGTGACCTACGACCCGGACAACCCGCTCGCCAACGAGGAGGGCTACGTCCGAATGCCCGACATCGACCTCGGAACGCAGATGGCGGACCTCATCATGGCCCAGCGCGGCTACCAGGCGAACGCCGCCGTGGTCGACCGTGCCAAGACCGCCTACGAGGCGGCACTGCAGATCGGGAAGAACTGATGCCCATCGACGCCGTCAACGGTGTGACCACCAACGCGATGACCCGCGCCTTCACGGGCGCCGCCGACGCCGCCTCCGGGGCGGGCGCGGTGACCGGCACGGACGGGCTGACCGGCACCGGCGCGACGACCGCCACCGACGGCAGCGGGTTCGCCGCGAGCCTCGGCAACGCGGTCGACGGCCTGCAGCAGCTGCAGAGCGACTCGAAGACCCTCGCGCTCAAGGCCGTCACCGGCAACCTCGACGACATCCACGACGCCACCATCGCGTCCACCCGCGCGCAGGTGACCCTCGAGCTCGTCGCCGCGGTCCGCAACAAGGGCGTCGACGCCTTCAACGAGATCATGAGGATGCAGGCCTGATGCCCGTCGCCGTCAAGGACCTCTTCGGTCGCCTCGCCGCCTACGTCAAGGGCTTCAGCGCCGCACAGCGGACCATCGCCATCCTGGTGATCGCCGCACTCGTGCTCGGTGGGATCGCCCTCGCGAGCTGGCTCGGCAAGGCCTCGTACGCACCGCTGTTCACCGGGCTGGCAGCGGCCGACGCGGCGAGCGTCACCGACCAGCTCACCACCGACGGGGTGCCGTACCAGCTGACCGACGGCGGCGCGACGATCCTCGTGCCGCAGGGCTCCGTGTACTCGGAGCGCCTCAAGGCCGCGTCGAACGGCCTGCCGTCGTCCAACGAGGGCGGCTACTCGCTGCTCGACAAGATGGGCGTCACGAGCTCCGAGTTCCAGCAGGACGTGACGTACAAGCGCGCGATGGAGGGCGAGCTCGCCAAGACCATCAGCGCGATGGACGGCGTGCAGACCGCCACCGTGCAGCTCGCGATCCCGGAGAAGACCGTGTTCGTCGCCGAGGAGAAGGACCCGACGGCGTCGGTGTTCGTCGCGACGAAGAACGGCGTCGAGCTGAGCACCGACCAGGTCCAGGCGATCGTCCACCTGACCAGTGCCGCGGTCGAGGGCATGCAGCCGACCGACGTCTCCGTCGTCGACGCGAAGGGCCAGACGCTCTCCGCGGTGGGCACCGGAGCGACCGGCAGCGGCGCGGACCAGGCCGCCGACTACGACGCCACGACGAGCAAGAAGGTGCAGGACCTCCTCGACACCACGCTCGGCGCGGGCAACGCGACCGTCGTCGTGTCGGCCACGATGAACCAGAACTCCGGCACCCGCACGTCGGAGTCGTACACCACCCCGACCACCGGCCCGGTGGCGCTGAACGAGTCGTCCTCGACCGAGCAGTACGGGTCTGGCTCCGGCGCGGGCGGTGCCGGCGCCACGGGCGTGCTCGGACCGGACAACATCGCCGTGCCGAAGGGCTCCGCGTCGAGCGGCACCGGCGACGACGGGTACAAGAACGAGTCGGCGACGAAGAACAACGCCGTCGACCACACCACCGAGACGACGCAGCTGCCCGCCGGCGGCCTCGACCGGCAGACGATCTCGGTCGCGCTCAACTCCAAGGCGACCGCCGTTCAGAACGCGAACCTGCAGAGCATCAACGACCTCGTGTCCGCGGCGGCCGGTGTCGACTCCACGCGCGGCGACCAGGTCCGCGTCGCCATGATGGACTTCGACACCAGCGCCGCCGACCGGGCGACGAAGGCGCTCGAGGCGCAGCAGAAGGCCGACCAGCAGGAGGCGCTGTGGTCGGCGATCCGCACCGCCGGCATCGTCCTCGGCAGCCTGCTGGCCCTCGTCGCGATCCTGGTGTTCCTGGTCCGCCGCAGCCGCAAGCAGGAGCGCGAAGCGGTCGACCTCGGCGAGCTCGACGCCTTCGGTGGCGAGACCTTCCAGCTGCCCCTCGCGGTGGACGGCGCTGACGACCGGGCCTCCCTCGGCGCCGGCGACGCGCCGACCGTGGCGCTGCCGAGCATCCCGCACGACGACGCACCGACCGAGATCCTCACCACCGACGAGATCTCCGCCGAGCGCCGCCGGCAGGACATCTCGGCGTTGGCCGAGCGGGACCCGAAGCGCACCGCCGACCTGCTCCGCGGGCTGCTCGACGACCGGACGACGGTGTGAGCGCGCTGACGCCCGCGCCCGTCGGCGGCACCGGCGGCTCCGCCGACCGCCCGCTGACCGGCGCCCAGAAGGTGGCCCTGATCCTCATGCAGATGGAGACGGACCGTGCCGCCGAGGTGATGAAGCAGTTCTCCGAGATGGAGGCCGAGGAGATCTCCGCGGAGATCGTCCGGATGCGCCGCGTCGAGGACACCGTCGTCGACCGCACCCTCAGCGAGTTCCACCGCATGACGTTGACCGGCCGGCTGCAGAAGCGCGGCGGCAAGGAGACCGCGCTCGGCCTGCTCGAGGCGTCGTTCGGCGCCGAGCGCGCCGCCGGTGTGATGGACCGGCTCGCGTCGAACCTGGCCGGCCAGTCCTTCGACTTCCTCGACGACGCCGAGCCCGGCCAGGTCATCACCCTGCTCGAGGGCGAACTGCCGCAGACCATCGCGCTCGTGCTCGCGCACCTCAAGCCGGCCCAGGCCAGCGCCGTGCTCGCCGGGGTCGACGAGCGTTCGCGCACCGACGTCGCGCAGGCCTTCGCGACCATGGGCAGCGCCACCCCCGAGGCCGTCGGGATCGTCGCCGGGGTGCTCCGCCAGCGCGCCGGCGCCGTCGTGTCCCCGCGCGAGAGCCTCGAGGTCGTCGGCGGCATCGCGCCCCTCGTCGAGATCATCAACCGCTCCGACGTCGCCACCGAGAAGGCCGTGCTCGACGGGCTCGAGGCACGCGACCCCGAGCTCGCCGAGGACATCCGATCGCGGATGCTCACCTTCGAGGACATCGTCAAGCTCGAGGCCCGCGACATCCAGCAGGTCCTGCGCGGCATCGACTCGAAGCTGCTCGCGACCGCCATGAAGGGCGCCGCCGGCCCGGTCGTGGAGACGATCCGTGCGAACGTCTCCGAGCGCAACCGCGAGCTCCTCGACGACGAACTGCAGTCGATGGGTCCGGTCCGCGTCTCGCAGGTCGAGGAGGCCCGCGCCGAGGTCGTCCGCTCCGTCCGCGAACTCGAGGCGCAGGGTGTCATCACCGTCCACCGCGCCGAGGAGGACGAGCTCGTTGACTGAGACCACCGTGCAGCGCGTCGCGTTCCCCGTCATCGGCGGGACCGCCGAGCGGGACCGCGCCGCCAGCGCCGACGTCCGCGGTCACGCGGCCGGGTACGCGGCCGGCCTGCGCGCCGCGCAGGCCGAGACGGACGCCCTGCGTGCGCGGCTCGAGGCCGAGCACACGGCGCTCACCGCGTCGATGCAGGCCGACACCGCGCGCCGCATCGCGGTGCTCGACGCCGCCACGACCGCGATGCTGTCGCAGGTGGCGCCGGTCCTCGACACCGCCGAGCAGTCGGTCGCGGCCGCCGCCGTCGACCTCGCAGAAGCCGTCGTCGGGTACGCAATCCGTTCCTCCAGGCCGTCCGGCGCGGCGACCACCGGACCGGAGGACACCGGCCGGGAGGCGCGGGCCACGTCCGGTGCGGAGGCGACCCTGACGCGCGCACTCGCCTCGATCGACCGCACGGTCGCCGTCGCGGTCCGGCTCAGCGTCGCCGACGCTGCGCGGGTGGCCCACCTGGACCTGCCGGTCCCGGTGGTGGCCGACCCGGCCCTGTCCGACGGCGACGCCGTCGTCGACCTGCCGGACGGCCTGCTCGACGCCCGGATCCGGACCGCGCTCGAGCGCGCCCGCACCGCGCTGGGGGTCGCCCCGTGACCACCACACTGCTCCGACCGCGCGGCCTCGACGAGGCGCTGCGGCAGGCCGCGCCCCAGCGGGTCGGCGTCGTGACGAGCGCCGTCGGGCTGGGCCTCACGGTCGCCGGGCTCGACGCCCGTGTCGGCGAGGTCCTCACCGTCGGCGCCGAGGACGCGCCGCAGACCGCCGTCGAGGTCGTCGCGACCGACGTCAGCGGTGTCCGGTGCATGCCGCTCGGGCGCCTGACGGGCGTCACCGCCGGCACCCCCGTCCGCCCGACCGGACGCCCCGTGCTGGTCCCCACCGGCACCGGACTCTTCGGCCGGGTGCTCGACGGCCTCGGACGGCCGATCGACGACCGCGGACCGCTCGACACCGACGCGTGGGTGCCGCTCGACCACGAGACGCCGAACGCGATGGCGCGCACGCGCATCGACACCCCGATGCAGCTCGGCGTCCGGGTGCTCGACACCCTCACCACCGTGGGCCGGGGGCAGCGCATGGGGCTGTTCGCGGGTTCCGGCGTCGGCAAGTCCTCGCTGCTGTCGATGATCGCGCGGGGGAGCGACGCCGCCGTCAACGTCATCGCGCTCGTCGGCGAACGCGGCCGCGAGGTGCGGGAGTTCCTGGAGGACGACCTCGGTGCGGAGGGCCTCGCCCGGTCGATCGTCGTCGTCTCGACCTCGGACGAGCCCGCGCTCATGCGCCTGCGCGCCGCGTTCGTGGCGACCCGCATCGCCGAGTCCTTCCGCGACGCCGGTCAGGACGTCGTGCTGATGATGGACTCGCTCACCCGCGTCGCCATGGCGCAGCGCGAGATCGGGCTGTCGGTCGGGGAACCGCCTGCCACCCGGGGATACCCGCCGTCGACGTTCTCGGTGCTCGCCGGACTGCTCGAGCGCGCCGGGACCGACCGAGTCGGCAGCATCACCGGCCTGTACACCGTGCTCGTCGACGGCGACGACCACAACGAGCCCATCGCCGACGCCGCCCGCAGCATCCTCGACGGCCACGTCGTGCTCGACCGGAAGCTGGCCGTGACCGGGCACTTCCCGTCCGTCGACGCCCTCGGGTCCGTGTCCCGCGTCGCCTCGAAGGTGACGTCGCCGGCGCAGCGCGGTGCCGCGACCACCCTCCGGAAGGTCATGGCCGCGCGGAAGGCGGCGCAGGACCTCCTCGACGTCGGCGCGTACCAGCGGGGGACGAACCCGCTGGTCGACGCAGCCGTCGACCACCAGGACCAGATCGACGCGTTCCTCCGGCAGGGCATGGACGAGCGCGCGACCGCGGACGCGTCGTGGCAGCGCCTCGGCGGGCTCGTGCAGCAGTTGGCGGTGGCCTGATGGCGCGCCGGTTCCCGCTCGCCGGGCTCCTCCGCCTGCGGCACGCCCAGCAGGACCGGGCGGCCGCGGGCCTCGCCGCCGCGAACGAGCGCGTCCGCGACGCCGCCGACGCCCGGATCGCCGCGCGCCGCAGCCTCGCCGACGCGGAGGGCGGGCAGCCGATCCAGGACGCAGCGACGCTGAGCGCGGTCGCCGCCGCGCGGGCCGCGACCCGCGGCATGCTCGAGGAGCTCGACGCCGTCGTGCGGTCGCGTCGCACCGAGGCCGACCAGGCGCAGGACGCGTACAACAGCGCCCGCCGGTCGGCGCTCGGCCTCGAGAAGCTCGAGACGCAGCACGTGCAGCAGCAGACCGCGGAGGAGCTCCGCACCGAACAGAACACCCTCGACGAGATCGCGGCCCGACGCCGCACGGAAGGTGGTGCCCGATGAGCGTGGACGCCGTGCTCTCGCGGATCTCCGAGATCCGCACCCAGATCGACGCCCTGCGCACGGGGACGACCGCCACCGCGGCGAGTCCGTCGTCCGCGGCGGGGGCCGACTCGTCGACCGCGTTCGCCGACGCACTGGCGACCGCGACGGGGTCCACGCCGGCGAGCACCGGGACGGCCGCCGCGGCGACCGCGACCGCGCGCCCCGCCACCTCCGTCGACGCCGGTACCGGCACGATCGCGACCGGCAGCGGCGCCACCGGGACGGACGTGGTCGCCGACGCGAAGAAGTACCTCGGCGTCCCCTACGTCTTCGGCGGCACGACCCGGTCGGGCATGGACTGCTCGGGACTCGTGCAGACGGTGTTCAAGGACCTCGGCGTGACCATGCCCCGGGTCGTGCCGGACCAGGCGAAGATGGGCGTCGAGGTCGGTTCGCTGAGGGACGCGCAGCCGGGCGACCTCATCATCCCGAAGGGCGAGGGCCACGTCGTCATCTACGTCGGCGACGGCAAGGTGCTGCACGCTCCGCACCCGGGCAAGGACGTCCGGATCGTCGACAACTGGTACAAGGACTCGGACATCGCGACGATCCGACGCATCGTGCCCGCGCACGCCGCACCGACGCCGGCCGCGACGGCGACCCCGGCCGGCGGTTCGACCGACCTGCAGACCGCGGCGTTGATGTCGCTGATGAACGCCGGGAGCGCCGCATGAGCCTGACGATCCCCACGCAGACGTCCGCGGTCGCCCCCGCCCCGACGACACCGTCCGCCGGCGCCCGGCGGGGTACCGGCGACGCGTTCGGCGCCGCCCTGGCCGCCGTGGACGCGCACCGCTCCGACCCGCAGCGCGCTGCCGACGACCGGTCCGGCGCGGGCGCTCCCCGTCGCGCTCCCGAGCGGGGGCACGACGCCGGACAGCGAGCCCACGGCTCCGACCGGGCCGACCGGGCACGGACCGCCTGCGACCGCTCCGACCGGGCCGATCGCGCACGGACCGCCGGCGACCGCACCGACCGGGACCGCGACGCGACCACCGGCACCGGACCGGACGCCGGGACGACGAACCCCACGAGCCCGGAGGCCGTCGCCGCAGGGCCCGACAGCGCGGGAGTCCTGACGCCGACCTCGACGACCGCCACCGACGCGAGCGGGACGGACGCGAGCGGGACGGGCGCGCTGGCCGCAGCGACCACGACGGACCCGGCGACGGCCGCCGGTCCGCTCACGGGCGCCGTCTCCGGAACCGCGGGACCGGACGGCGCCCTGATGGTCGCAGTCGCAGGCGCGGTCGCAGGCGGAGCCATGGGCGCACTCGCAGGCGAGGGCACGGCCGCGGGCGCAGTCGAGCCCGGGACGTCGGCCACGGCCAGCGCCGTCGCCGCGACCGGATCCTCCGCCGTCCTCAGCACCACGACGTCGACCGGCACCACGACGTCGACCGACAGGACGATCCCGACCGGCACGACGCCGGTCGCGACGCCCGCCGCGGCCGCCCTGGGCGGGAACGCGCCCGCCGCCGTCGCCCCGTCAGCGGGAGCAGCACCCGCGGACGGCACCGCGCCGACCGGCGCCACGGGCCGGACGGCCACCACGACCCGGGGCACGACCGCGGGCAGCGCGCACGGCCTCGCCGGCGCGGGCACCGGGACCGCAGGCCTCGGGACCCCGGCCCCGTCGACCACCGCGGACGCGGTCCCCGCCACGTCGACCACCACGACGCCGGCCGGCGCCCCGCCGATCGCCGGCACGACGCCGGGCACCGCACCGGTGGCCGCCACGGTGATGCCCGGTGCCGGCCGGCCCGCCGCAGCTCCGACGACCCCGACGCCCGGCACCCCGGTGACCGACGCCACCGCGACCCCCGGAGCCCCTGCCACCGCCACCACGAGCACGACGACCGGCAGCCCCGTCGTCGTCGCGACGCCGACACCGGCCGGCCCCGAGCGCACCGCTCCGTCGACACCCGGCGCGACGGCCGCCGTGGCGACCACGGCCGTGCCCGGCGCCGCCGGACCGACCACCGGCGGCGGTGCCCAGACCGGCCACGGGGCGGAGGACCACCGGTCCGCCCAGGGGGAGCCGAGCCTCCAGACCGTCACCGCGCCACGCGGCGGCGAGACGCCGTTCGCGGTCCCGGCCACCACGCCGACGACTGCGGCGGCTCCCGTCTCCGGAGCCGCCACGGCGAACGCCCCGGCACCCCTCGCGCAGCAGCTCGCCCGTCCCGTGTTCACGCTGGCGCAGGCCAGGCCGGGCGAGCACGTCGTCACCGTCCAGGTGACGCCGGACGCGCTCGGGCCCGTCACGGTGCGGGCGCACGTCACGGCGCACGGCATGCACGTCGAGCTGTTCGCCGTGTCCGACGCGGGCCGCGACGCGGTCCGCCAGGTGCTGCCCGACCTCCGTCGCGACGCGGCCGGCACCGGCCTCGCCACCACGCTCGACCTGTCGTCCCAGAACCAACCCGACGCACGGTCCGGTCGCGACGAGCGCCCCGCCCCGGCGGCCACGCGCGTCGACCCCGGCCAGGAGGCGCGGCCCACCCCGCGCGCACCCGGCACCGCCCACACGCCCACCGTCCGCACCGTCGGACTCGACGTCCTCGCCTGAGCGACGACACCGCGCTCGCGCGACCACCGAAGGGAACGACCATGCCGATGGACGGCATCACCGGCACCGTGGACCCGGCCGCACAGGCCGCCGCCCTCGCCGCCAACGCATCGCGGAAGCAGTCGCAGACGATGGACTCCGAGGTGTTCATGAAGCTGCTCGTCACGCAGCTGCAGAACCAGGACCCCTCCTCGCCGATGGACACCAACCAGATGATCAGCCAGCAGACGCAGCTCGCGATGATGGAGCAGATCACCAACCAGACCACGACGGCGAACGAGAACTTCTCGCTGCAGATGCGGATCGCCGCCGCCAACCTCGTCGGGAAGCAGGTCAGCTACTCCGACGCCGCCAGTGGCAAGGACGTCACCGGCACCGCAACGGCCGTCTCGTACGCGAACAGCGTGCCGACGGTCACCGTGAACGGGAAGGAGGTCGCCCTCGACGTGATCTCCGGCATCACCACCGCCGCTCCGACCTCCTGACCGTCCCTCCGCACACTTCTTCCCCTCCGGGGCTCCGCTCCGCCGGGCTCCGTTCCTCGAAAGGACGCACCATGCTCCGCTCGCTCTACTCCGGGATCTCCGGCCTCCGCTCCCACCAGCAGATGCTCGACGTCACCGGCAACAACATCGCCAACGTGAACACGGTCGGCTTCAAGTCGTCGTCGGTCGTCTTCCAGGACACCCTGTCGCAGATGACCCAGGGCGCCGGCGGTCCGCAGACCGGCATCGGCGGCACGAACCCGGCCCAGATCGGCCTCGGCGTGCAGGTCGCCGGCATCTCCACGAACTTCGTGCAGGGCTCCGCGCAGGCGACCGGCAAGGCGACCGACCTCGACATCAGCGGCGACGGCTTCTTCGTGACGAAGCTCGGCAACGACACGATCTACACCCGCGCCGGCGCGTTCGACTTCGACGCCTCGGGTCGACTCGTGTCCGCCGACGGCAAGGTCGTGCAGGGCTACCCGGCCGCGAACGGCGTCGTCAACGAGAACGGTCAGCTCAGCGACATCGTGCTCCCGCTCGACGCGGCCGCACCCGCCGTCCGCACCACCACCGCCGGCGTCACGGGCAACCTGCCCTCCGACACCGCTGCGGGCACGACCATCACCCGCGACGCGACGGTGTTCGACGCCTCGGGTGCCAAGCACACGATGTCGCTCGCCTACACCCGCACGGCCGCCGGCTGGGACGTGGCCGCCACCGACGGACAGGGCAACCGCGCGACCTCCTCGCTGACCTTCGGCGCCGACGGCAAGCTGACGGCCGGCGGCTCCATCGCGGTCGGCGGCATCGCCGTCGACATGACGGAGCTCACCGGCTTCGCCACGCTGAGCACGGTGTCGATCGCCTCGCAGAACGGCAGCTCGGCCGGCTCGCTGCAGGGCTACTCGATCGCGAAGGACGGCACGATCACCGGTTCGTTCTCGAACGGCGCCTCGGTCGCCATCGGCCGGATCGCCCTCGCCACCTTCGCCAACCCGGCCGGCCTCGAGAAGACGGGGGCGTCGGGCTACCGCGCGACCGCGAACTCGGGCACGGCGGCCGTCGGTGCCCCCGGTTCGCCCGGTGTCGGGCAGCTCGCGTCCGGCACGCTCGAGATGTCGAACGTCGACCTGTCGCAGGAGTTCACGAACCTCATCGTGGCCCAGCGCGGGTTCCAGGCGAACGCGCGCATCATCACCACGTCGGACGAGGTCCTGCAGGAGCTGACGAACCTGAAGCGGTAGGCGCGTCGCCCGCGCCCGCGGGTCCGGGAGCAGGGATCGTCGGTCCGGCGCGAGCCACCCGACGGTCCCTGCTCCTTCGTCGTCCCGCAGCTCCGTCGCGCCGGCAGGGTCAGCGGCTCGGCACCGCGACCCGGGCCACGAAGCGCTCCACGGCCTCGGCGAACGCCCCGGGCTCCTCGCGGTGCGCGAAGTGGCCGCTCGCCGCGAAGGTGACGAGCTCGGCGCCCGGGACGTCCTGCCAGATCTCGGCGGCCGCGACCGGCCCGCAGATGAAGTCGTGCTTCCCGACGAACACCGACACGGGCACCCGCACCTCGGGGAGCCGGGGTCGCACGTCCCACGCGCCGCCGGGCTGCCGGTTCGGGTCCTCGTGGTGCCGGTCGTCGTCGAGCAGCTGCTGCAGCACGTCGGGCCGTGCGCGGAAGTCCGCGACGTACGCGGGCTTCAGACGGCGGGCGATCGACGTCGCCTCGGCCTCCGAGCGGGACGCCGGGTCGGACTCCTCCTGCGCGACGGCGTCGTCCCAGGCCGCCCGCACCTCGGCCGCGACCGGGTCACCGGGGAACCGTCGGAGGAAGGCGTCGACGCGGGCGGTCGCACGACTGACGAGGTCGACGTTCGTGGCAAGGCCGTCGTAGACGATCACGCCGTCGAGCACCTCCGGGTGGTCCAGCGCGAGCTGCAGCGCGACCATGCCGCCGTGGGAGTGGCCGAGGAACACCGCACGTCCGCCGGGAAGCGCTCGGATGAGGCCCGCGGCGATCCGGGCGTAGGCGGCGTGCGAGTAGTCGCCGTCCGGGATCCGGTCGGACCGGCCGGTCCCGACGGGGTCGACGTAGACCACCGTCACCGTCCGCTCCACCTCGGGCATCCGCAGGTAGGCGGCGTCCGAGCCCGGCCCGCCGGAGTGCGCGACGACGATCGGGCCCGAGCCCCGCACCTCGTACGCGACCCGGAGGCCGTCCACCTCCACCGTGTGCCAGCCGGTGTCCACCGGTGCGGTTCCGTCGTTCGTCCTGTTCTCCGTGACCATCCTCGGACGGTACGTCGAGCGCTCGTCCTCGCCCACCGTGGAAACCCCCGAGGTGCGCCAGGTGCGCTGCCGACCCGGAACGACATCCCCGTCGTCGTACGACGTCGACGATGTCGTTCCTGGTCGGCAACGGACCGAGCCGAAGCCCTACCCGAGCAGCTCGGGCCGCTCCCACTCCTCGCCGAGCACGTGCTGGGCGAGGAAGGCGAACACCGTCTCGTACCAGACGACGGCGTGCTGCGGCTTGAGGATCCAGTGGTTCTCGTCCGGGAAGTACAGGAACCGGTGCGGCATCGTGCCGTCGGACGCCGCGTGGTGCTCCGCCAACTCCGACCAGAGCCGCAGGCCCTCACCGATCGGCACCCGGTAGTCCTTGTCACCGTGGATGACGAGCATCGGCGTGGTGATGTCGGCGACGAACCGTCGGGGATCGTTCTCGTGTCGGGCATCGTCGCCGAGGATCGCGTGCCAGAACTGCGACATGTCGGTCGTGCCGCTGAACTGGTCCATCGCCCAGAACCCGGCGTGCGACACGATCGCGCGGAAGCGGTCGGTGTGCCCGGCGATCCAGTTCGCCATGTAGCCGCCGAAGGACCCGCCCATCGCCGCGGTGCGGGTCTCGTCGATGTCGGGTCGGGCCTCGACGGCGTCGGTGATCGCCATCAGGTCGGTGTACGGCGCCTGGCCCCAGGCGTTCCACCCGCGGTTGAGGAAGTCGAGGCCGTAGCCCGTCGACACGGCGGGGTCGGGCAGCAGGACGGCGTACCCACGGACCGCTGCGAGGTGCGGGTTCCACCGCCAGGACCACCGGTTCCAGGAACCAACCGGTCCACCGTGCACCCAGAGCAGGAGCGGGTGGGGCCCGTCGCCCGCCTCGGCGGCGGGCAGCACGAGCCAACCGCGCAGCCGTGCTCCGTCGGCCGCGGTGGTCTCGACCTCCTCCACGCGACCGGGGATGTCCGGCAGGGCGGCTGGCGTCGCCAGCGGCGTCACGGTCCCGTCGTCCCCGATCCGGACCGGGTGCGGCGGGGCCTGCCAGGAGCTGCGCAGCGCCACGACCGCGCCGGTCTCCTCCGCTACGTGCAGGCTCGAGTACGCCCAGTCGTCGTGGGTCAGCTGCTCCACGGCGCCACCGTCGAGCGGGAGCCGGAAGACCGGGGCCCGTCCGTCCTGGTCGGCGATCGCCAGGAGTGCGTCGTCCGTGTGCGCGAAGACGAGTTCGTCCGGCCAGCGGTCCCAGTCGGTGGCGATGCGTCGCGCGCCGGACAGCGTCGTGCCGTCGAGCTCGGCGACCCAGACCTCCTGCTCCGGTGCGGCCTCCGGTGCGAACTGCGCGGCGCGGACCCACGCGAGGGTCCGTCCGTCGTGGCTGATCCGGGGCAGCTCGTGCTCGTGACCGGTCTCGTCGACGAGCACCGTCCGCGCCCCCGAGGCGACGTCGACGGCGACGAGCGTCGCCCGCGACCCCCGTGCCTCCTGGACGCGCACCGTCGTGACGACCACCGAGCCGTCGGGCGCGACCGCGCCGTCGACGCGCTCGAGGGAGCGGGCCGGGGCGGGTGTCAGGTCGACCGGGACGGGGACGTCCGACGGAACACGGTCCGGCGACGTCGCGCGCACCGAGCCCGCGTCGAGGGTGAGGACGTGGGGCTCGTCCGGCCCGAGGTCGTGGTCCCAGAACCGGACCGGGTAGGTCTCGTGCAGGATCGCCCGGACCTCCCGGTCCGTCCGGCGGCCGCGGATCTCGGCGTCCGCGTCGACGACGTCGCCCGGAACCGCCTGCACCCCGGGCATGATCCCGGCGACCACGGCGACGGTGTCCGCGTGTGCGGCGGTGCCGAGCACGCCCTGCACGCCGCCGGCGAAGCGGGTGAGCGGGCGTGCGTCGCCCCCGTCGGCGGGGAGCAGCCACAGCTGGGGTGCACCGGCGCCGCGGTCGTCGCCGGACGGCCGTGCCGACACGACGAGCAGGTCGCCGGACCGGGTGAACCCGGCCCCGACCTCGCCCGCCTCGGAGCGGGTCCGCCGGACGGGTGTCCCGCCGCCCTCGCCGGGCACGGTCCAGATCGAGGAGCGGTACGCCGTCCCGTCCGCGGTGAGGTCCGTGACGGTGAGCGCGACGCGGGCCCCGTCGGGGCTCACGGTGAGGCCGTCGACACGACGCAGTGCTGCGTACCGGGCGAGGTCGGAGAACGGTGAGGTCATGGCCGTGACGGTAATCAGCGCCTCGCCACGCGTCGCCCGCGGTCCCACGGAGATCAGTCGTTCTCGACCTCGAAGTCCCACTCCGCCAGCACGTGCGATCCGTCCGGCGCCCACCGGAGGACGCCCTCGCCGACCTTCATGACGGTGCGCACCTCGAACGACGCCCGCTGCCCGGGTTCGAGCACCGCCGGCGGCGCGGGGTGGCCGGCGACGGGTGCGAGCCGGTAGACGTTCCCGAGCTGGTCGATGGTGGTCATGTCCGCGAGCGAGACCGGGACGCTGTGCGTGGCACGCCGGAGCGACACCGTCCACGTGCACGTCGTCGTCTCGCCCTGGTGGGGGAGTCCCTCGCCGGGCACGACCGGTCCGGTGACCGTGGCGAACAGCGTGGAGCCGTCGCCCAGGCGCACCCGGACCGTGTCGCCCTCGGAGGTCAGCGCCGGGTGCGCCGCGGTCCCGGTGAGGACCCCGTCGGTGTCGGCCGGGATCGTCGCGAGCCAGGACGGCAGGCTGCCGTAGGTGTTCGCGACGGCGGGCTCGTGGTGGTCGGTGCACCCGACGAGCGCCGTCGCGGTCAGAGCGGCCACGGCGACCGCGGACGACCAGGAGGCGACGCGTCCGAGCCGCCTCCCGGTCGTGGTGCGCGAGGTGGTCACCGGTGCCGTCTGGGGACGTTGGTGAAGACGTCCCGTCCGAACGGGGCGAGACCGGGCTGGCCCGCGTACCCGAGGTGGCCGCGACCGTCCACGCCGCCGGAGACCGTGCCGCCGCCGACGCGGTGGCGGTCGTGTCCCGCGCTGACCTGGAAGACGTCCTCCATGGTGCGGAGCCAGCTGTAGTGGTTGTAGTAGGTCGTCGAGACGGTCCCGGGTCGGATGAGCGGGCTGATGAGCACGCTGCCCGTGTCGCCGCCGCCGGGGGTGGCGTCGGTCGCGTCGTAGAGCGGGTCGGCGGTCTGGCCCGGGGCGAGGAAGCCCGGCGCGCCCTCGGCGCTCAGGGTCAGGCTGGTCACCGCTCCGGTCGGCGTCACGGGGTTGCCCGCGGCGTCGAGGAGCTGGAACGAGCCGTCGACGACCGAGCCCGAGTTCGTCGTCGGGAACTGCGGTCCGGTGTCGCTGACGGCGCCGACGTACGTGTCCGCCGGGATCGGGCTCGTGCCGCCGGGGCCGGTCGTGTCCGTCGTGTCGACGACGCCGCGGCCGGTGTCGTCGGCGAGGATCGACTGGTCGAGCACGTAGCTGGACGCGCTGTTCGCCGCGACCGCGTCGACGCGGGCACCGGGGGTCGACCCCGAGCCGGCCCGGACGATGCCCGGCACGCAGTTCGCGGGCGCCCGGGTGGGCGTCGTCTGCGTGCAGGTCGGCGGTCGGTCGACGAACGCGTTGTCCCCGGGACCCGGGTACAGCTGGTTGCCCTTCGCGTCCGTGCCGAGCGTCGAGTTCGGCCCGGTCGGCTCGGTCCCGACGTTCTTGCCGAAGAGGTTCTCACCGGCGCGGTCGGACACGAGGCCGGAGGACGCGTCGGGACGGTCGGACTGCGTCGGTCCGTACGCGTTCGCGTTGTTGAAGCTGTTCTTCGAGTAGGTGAACGGCGGGTTGGCCTCGTCGAAGGTGACGTCGATGAGCCCGCCGTCCTTGAACGCCGCCGATCGCTCGATCATCGGGATGTAGTACTTGAGGAAGAGGTCCGAGGCGTAGAGGCCGCCGGTCGAGTTCTTCGGCTTCGTGGTCTCCGGTGCGGGTGTCCCGGGCTGGTAGATCGGCTGCCCGCTCGCCGTGAAGGATCCCGACAGGTTGTTCCCCTTGCAGACCGCGTCGTGCGCGTCGCTGCAGTTGTTCGGCGTGATCCAGCTGAAGGCCGGCGTCGTCCGCTCGTCCTGCAGGTCCCGGAACAGGCCGTGCTGCGACGAGTCCAGGTTCGCGATGTGGGCCGCGTCGCAGTCGGACCCACCCTGCACGGGCGTCGTCAGCGCTGCGGTGGTGTGCCCGTGCGCGTCCTTCGCGCCCGTCAGTCCCTCGAACCACGGGAACGGGAAGTGCTTGGCGACGTACTGGTCGTTCGGCTGCGCGCCCGTGAAGCTCGTGACGCCCGCAGGAGCCGGGCGTGCGGTGGTCGGCGTGAGGTAGGTCGGGTTCGTCTCCGGGTCGTTCTCGGCGGTGCCGGGAGCACCGCAGACGCCGTCCTCGCGACCGGGCTGGTTCCCGAGGTCCTGCGCGTACCCCTTCCAGGTCTTCCCGGCGGCATCCAGCTGGTTGAACAGCGTCGGCGTCGAGTGCGGGTAGGTGCAGCCGTTCGTCCCGTCGGGCGCGTTCGCCCCGCTCGGCTGCGCGGCGTTCGCGAGGGACCGGACCTGCCCGGCGTCCGGACCGGAGCGGATGGTGCTCGCGTCGGACCCGAACGGGGTGTCGACGACGTCGCAGTCGGCCTGCGTGTCCTGCTGGGGGCCCTGGCCCGATGCCATCGAGATGTAGTTGTCCATGCTGAAGTGGCCGGTGCCGTAGTAGTTCTTCAGCAGGACGCCCTGGCTCGGCAGGGTCTTCCAGAGGTAGCTGTTCTGGTTCAGCCCCGTGAACGTGGCGTCGTACGACTTGTTCTCGAGGATGATCAGCCAGACGTGCTTCACCTGGCCGGGTCGCAGGCCCGTCGAGGTGATCGTGGTCCCGCGCTGCGAGGCGGGGGTGTCTGCGGAGGCGGCGGCGGTGGCGACACCCACCGACAGGGCGGCGACGACGCCGGCCGTGGCGGCGATCGCGACGGTGCGTCGCCATCCCGCGAGGTTGCCCAGGAAGGTCATGAGGAAGGTCTACCGCCGCGGTGGCCCCTCGTCGGGGGCCACGAGGTGAACATGTCGTGAGCGGGTCCACAGGGTACGGGAGCCGTCGTCCCCGTCGAGGACAGGGCCCTGGAATGAATGCACCTCGGTGGACCCACCTATCCTGGGACGATGGCGACCCGGACGTACTCATCTGAGCGGCGTGCTGCCGGGGCGGCGCAGACCCGCGCGGACGTCCTCGAGAGTGCTCGCGCCCTCTTCATGCAGCACGGGTACGCCGCGGTCACCGTCCCGCGCATCGCGGCGCGTGCCGGCGTCTCGGTCGCGACGGTCTACTCGGCCGTCGGCGGCAAGGTGCAGCTCTTCGTCGCGCTGTTCGACGCCGCGGCCGGGGACCCGGCGGTCGACGAGGCCATGCAGCGGGTCACCAGCGCGCCCACCTCCGCCGAGGTGCTCCGGGCCCTCGGCCACGGCACGCGGCTCGTCTCCGAGCGACACCGGTGGATGCTGACCGAGATGTACGACAACGCCGGGGGCGACCCCCTCATCGCGGAACGCCTCGCCGGCGCGCAGGACGACCTCCGCGGTCGGTTCACGCAGGCCGCCCGGCGCATCCACGAGCTGGACGGCGCGGGGTCGGACGACGTCGACCGGGTGGTCACGACCCTGCTGTTCTTCTTCGGGGTCGCCGCCTGGCGCACCCTCCGCGACGAGGACTGGGACTGGGACGACGCCGAGCAGTGGCTGGTGGGCCGTGCGAGCGAGGCCCTGTCGAGCTGACGTCCCGCTCGCCACGCACCACCGGGTCACGGCGTAGCGTCGACGGCACCGTGCCCGTCCGCGTCGGACGGCGTCCGGACCACTGACGATCGGGAGGACCCCCATGAGCTCGCGCACCACCACCGCTGCCGTCACCGCCGCGACCCTGCTCCGCATCGCCCTCGGGGCGGTGCTCGTCTCGCACGGCTCCCAGAAGCTCTTCGGCGCGTTCGGCGGCGGCGGCATCGACGGCACCGCCCAGGGGATGCACGCCATGGGCTTCCGGCCCGGACGCCGCAACGCGGTGCTGGCCGGGATCGGGGAGGCCGGGTCCGGCGCCGCCCTGGCGCTCGGTCTCGCCACGCCGATCGCCGGCGCCGGTGCGGCGACCACGATGGGCGTCGCGTCCAGCGTGCACACCCCGAACGGCTTCTTCAACGCCGACGGCGGCCTGGAACTGCCGGCCTTCCTCGGGTTCTCCGCGGCGATGTTCGCGCTCGGCGGCCCCGGGCCGGTCTCGCTCGACCACGCGACGCGGCACGCCCTGGACCGACCGTGGCTGCGTGCGATCGCCCTCGCCGCGGTGCCGGTCGCGATCGCGGTCCAGGTCGCGCAGCGCCGGAAGGCGCTCGCGACGGACGCCGCGGCGTCCGGTGACGGCGAGGCGGCCGCCACCGAGCAGTGACGTCCGTCCCCGGACGGTCGGACGGGAGGCGCGGTGCCGGCTGGCACCGCGCCTCCCGTCCGTCAGTCGGCCGTCCCGGTGAGGGGCCGCGTCCGGACCGGCGCGAGCAGGTGGGTCAGCGTCGTGGAGACGACGGCGCCGGCGGCGATGATCGCGGCCAGCACGACGATCTGGAAGCGCCCCGCCTCGACGGGGGAGACCCCGCCGAAGATCGCGCCGACGAACGCGCCGGGCAGCGTCACGAGGCCCGTCGTGCGGGTCTGGTCCGTACTCGGGACCATCGCGGCGTGGATCGCCCGGCGGACGAGGTCCGCGGTGGAGCGCCGAGCGGTGGCGCCCAGGGCGAGCCACCCCTCGACGTCGTCCCAGCGGTCGTCCACGAGTTCCACGAACCGCCGTCCGGAGAGCGTCGCGCTCGTCATCGCGTTGCCGATCACGATGCCGCCGATCGCCAGGACGTACCGCGGGCTGAACGTGATCGCCCCGGTGGCGAAGACGATGCCGAGCGCGCCGACGACGCCGGCGACCATCGCCAGGGCGACGGGCAGGAACCGGTCCCGCAGGGTGCCGAGCCGTCGGCTCGCCGTGACCGAGGCCACGCCGAACATCACGAGGAGCGCCGCCGCGATCCAGAGCGGGTCCCGGATCACGCCGCTGAGCACCACGCTGATGAGTGCGAGCTGCGCCGTGCCGCGGAGCACCGCGCGGGCCGGTGCCCACGGCGACGGGGCCCGGGCCAGGAGCAGCACGGTCGTCGCCAGCGCGACGAGGACGAGCACGCCGACGAGGGTCCGGAGGACGGTGTCGAGGTCGACCACGCCGGCGTCCGTCACGCGGTGGACGCGCCGTTCAGGCGCGCTTCCTCGGCGTCGTACCCGGCACGCACCTGCCGGAGCACCAGGTCGTCGATCTCGTCGGCGTCCCGCAGTCGGAGCAGCGTCGCGGCCTTGTGCTGCACGAGGGCGAGTTCGAGCGCGACGGCGGTGTCGTGCCGCTGCAGGGCCGGGTGGTCCTCGTCCTCCTCCTCGCGCGCCTGGATGACGTCGAGGTGCGCCTCGTAGTCCTTCCGCACGCGGTCGACGGTCGCGCGGTCGGCCCCGTTGGCGCGGGCGAGCCGGGGGAGTGCGGCGAGGGCCTCCTCGATCGCGGTCCGCTCGGCGTACCGACGTTCCTCGTGGACGGACTCGTCCTCGGGCAGGGCTGCTCGGCGCAGGACCGCGGGCAGCACGAGCGCCTGCCCGACGATCGTCACGACGACCACCCCGGCGGTGACGAAGACGATGAGGTCGCGGTCCGGGAACGCCGCACCGGACTCGAGCGTCCGGGGCACGGCCACCGCCATCGCGAGCGACACGGCACCACGGAAGCCCGCGAAGCCGCTCACCAGGCGGTCGCGGTGCCCTTCGCGCGGGGCGCCGCCCGTCCGCCGCGTGACCAGCCAGACGGCACCGCCCGCCGCGTTGAGGAAGGCGAAGCGCACCACGACGAGCGCGACCGCGACGGCCGCGATGATCCCGGTGGCGCGGAGCAGTTCGGACGCGTCGAGCGCCCGGGCCGCGACCATCGCCTCGATGCCGACCAGGACGAAGAGCGCGCCGTTGAGCAGGAAGGTCAGGAACGACCAGAACGACCGGACCTGCTGCCGGGTCTCGGCGCGGTCGAGCTTCGGGCCGACCTGGCTGACGACGATCCCGGCCGCGACGACGGCGAGCACGCCCGAGGCGCCGATCGCCTCGGCGCCGAGGAACGCGACGAACGGTACGAGGAGCGTGACGAGGTTCTCGAGCACCACCGTGTCCACGCGGCGGAGGACGAGCGTGCCGAGCCAGGCCGCCAGCAGCCCGGCAGTGACCCCACCGACGTACGACAACGCGAGCATTCCGGAGACGCCCCAGAAGGTGAGCTCCTGGGTACCGACGGTCACGGCGACGGCGATCCCGTAGACCACGAGCGTGGTGCCGTCGTTCACCAGGCTCTCCGCGCGCAGCACCGTCACGTTGCGCCGCGGCAGCATCTTGGTGAGCACGCCGACGGCGGTCGCGTCCGTCGGTGCGACCGCCGCGCCGAGCACCCAGGCCGGGCCCCACGGCAGGCCGAGCAGGTGCAGGAGCACGGCGACGCCGCCGGCCGTGACGACGACGAGCAGGGTCCCCATCAGCACGATCCCGCGCAGGTTCTTCCGGATCTCGCGCAGCGACGTCGTCAGGCTCTCCCAGTACAGGAGCGCGGGGAGGAACAGCAGCAGCACGGCGTCGGCCGGCAGCTGCACGTCGGCGAACTCCGGCACCAACGCCAGGGCGGCACCGAAGACGAGCAGCAGCACCGGCGGGGCGACCCGGATGCGGTCGGCGATCCCCGCCGTCAGGGCGATGGCGAGCCCCAGCACGACCACCAGTTCAGGTCCCAGCACACGCACTCCTCGTTCGACCGACACTCCAGTCAACGCGCCGCTGGCTGACAGTGCACACGCGCACCCGGCGGTGGTCGCGACCGGCGACGGACGGGAGGCGCGGTGCGGACCCGTCCCGCGCCTCCAGTCCGTCCCCGGGGCGGCGCGGCGCGTGACGGACGGGCCCGGGAACGGACGGCAGCGGTAGCGTGCCGGCATGAGCGACGACACGACCTCCGCCCGCGCGCGCGACCACCGCACCGCCGTCGTGACCGGAGGCGGCAGCGGCATCGGCCGTTCCGCCGCGCTCGCGCTGGCGGCCGACGGCTGGACGGTCGTCGTCGCCGGACGGCGCCGTGCACCCCTCGACGAGGTCGCGGACGCCTCGGCCCGGATCGTGCCCGTCGTCGCGGACGTCTCGGTCGAGGCGGACGTCCGCCGGCTCTTCGCCGAGACCCTCGACCGGTTCGGCCGGCTCGACCTGCTGTTCAACAACGCCGGCACGGGCGCGCCGGCGACCCAGCTCGACGAGATCACGCTCGACACCTGGAACGAGGTGCTGGCCGTGACCCTGACCGGCTCGTTCCTCTGCGCCCGCGAGGCGTTCCGAATCATGCGGACGCAGACGCCGCAGGGCGGCCGCATCATCAACAACGGCTCGATCTCGGCGCACGCCCCGCGCCCGCTGTCGGCGCCCTACACGGTCGCGAAGCACGCCGTGACGGGTCTGACGAAGCAGCTCCAGCTGGACGGTCGGGCCTTCGGCATCGCCTGCGGTCAGCTCGACATCGGCAACGCCGCCACGACGATGGGGGCCGGGGCGGCGGACGGCACGCTGCAGGCCGACGGGTCGACCCGTGCCGAGCCGACGATGGACGTCGACGAGACCGGCCGTGCGGTCGCGTACATGGCCGGGATGCCGGTCGGCACGAACGTGCCGAACCTGACGGTGATGCCCACCGCCATGCCGTTCGTCGGTCGCGGCTGACACCGCGCCGCGGGTGTCCGTCGGGAGGGCGGACGGGGATGATCCTCCTCAGATCCGTCCGTGACCGATTCCTACGCCGTGTGACGCATCGCAACGCTCCGTTACGTGGGTGCTCGTGGGATGTCGGGCGATCGTGTTGTGATCGCTCCACTGACGAGGGAGTGCTCCATGACACAGGTCGACCGCGACGTACACGACCACTCCGGTGAGGCAGTCGCGCCGGGGGTCCGTGCGACGACCGGCGAGCGGGCCGCGGTGTCCGCATGACCCGCACCGGCGGCCTCGTCCTCGGCGGGATGGTCTTCTACCCGGGCGGCGAGCACGTCACGAGCTGGCGCCTGCCCGGCAGCGAGCCGGACGCCTACCTCGACATCGAGTACTACGTCCGGTTCGCGCAGACGCTCGAGCGCGGTGGGTTCGCGACGCTCTTCATCGCCGACGAGCTGTACGTCTGGGACCGGTTCGCGTCCGGCATCGACCACGCGGTGAACATCCGTACCGAGCCGTTCACCCTGCTGGGCGCGCTGTCGCAGCGGACCGAGCACATCGGCCTCGCCGCGACGATCTCGACGACGTACAACGAGCCCTACCACATCGCCCGCAAGCTGGCCTCGCTCGACCACCTCAGCGAGGGCCGCGCCGCGTGGAACCTCGTGACGAGCGCCTCCGACGAAGAAGCGTGGAACTTCGGGCGGGACGCCAACCTCGACCACGCCGTCCGGTACCGCCGGGGCGCCGAGTTCGTCGACGTCGTGCAGGGCCTCTGGGACAGCTGGGACGACGACGCCTTCCGGTACGACAAGGAGTCCGGGTACTTCGCGAAGCGCGAGGGTCTGCACGTCCTCGACCACGAGGGCGAGTTCTTCCGGGTGCGCGGCCCGCTGAACATCGCCAGGCCGCCGCAGGCGCACCCCGTGCTGTTCCAGGCCGGGGCGTCCGAGGCCGGTCGCGCCCTCGCCGGCGCGAAGGCGGAGGGTGTCTTCACGCTCTGGCAGGACGGCCTCGCCGAGTCTCGGACGCTCTACGCCGACTACAAGCGCCGCGCGGTCGAGGCCGGTCGCGACCCGTCGTCGGTCCTCATCCTGCCCGCGGTCTCACCCGTCATCGGTGACACCGAGGCGGACGCGCTCCGCCAGCTCGACGAGATCGAGGAGCTCACGCCGGACCGGGTCTCGCTCGACCTGCTCTCGCACGCCCTGCAGACCGACCTGTCCGACGCTCCGCTCGACGCTCCCCTCGAGCACACCTTCGACGAGTCGACGATCAACCAGTCGAAGTCCTTCTACGAGTCCGTCCGGCGCATCGCGGCCGACGCAGGCACCCTCCGTGACGTGTACCGCGCGGTCCTCCGGCGACGGTTCCTGCCGGGGACACCGGAACAGATCGCCGACCACCTCACCGAGCGCTACCAGCAGGACGCGGCGGACGGGTTCATGCTCGCGTTCTCCTCGATCCCCGTGAGCGTCGACCGCTTCGTCGACCAGGTGGTGCCGGAGCTGGAGCGCCGTGGCGTGTACGACCGCACGTACCAGGGCAGCACGTTGCGGGACCACCTCGGCCTGCAGCGGCCCGCCAGCCGGTACCGTCCGGCGGACGGGTTCGGTCAGGACGCCGACCAGGCCGGGAGGCGCGACACGCGGCCCGACGTCGGTGACGCGATCCGCGCCTCCGAGCCGACAACAGGCGACCACACGACGGGCCGCCACGAATCCGATCCCGCGGAGGTGACCGCGTGAACGGCCGCATCCTGCTCGCCGCGTTCGCCTTCCACCCGGGTGGCGCGCACGTCACCGGGTGGCGACACCCGTCGTCCCGCCCCGCCGAGCACCTGACCATCGGCCACCACCGGCACTTCGCGCAGAGCGCCGAGCGCGGCGTCTTCGACACGCTGTTCCTGGCTGACGGGCTGTACTTCTGGGACCGATACCCGTCCGGCGTCGACCACTACGGCGCCCTCCGGCCGGAACCCTTCACGCTGCTCGCCGCGCTGTCGCAGGTGACCACGCGGATCGGGCTCGCAGCGACGGTCTCGACGACGTACAACGAGCCGTACCACGTGGCCCGCAGCATCGCCTCGCTCGACCACATCAGCCGGGGCCGTGCCGCCTGGAACCTCGTCACGAGCCGCTACGACGAAGAGGCGCGGAACTTCGGCGGCGACGCGCACATCGACCACTCCCGCCGGTACGAGCGCGGACGCGAGTTCGTCGACGTCGTCAACGGGCTGCTCGACAGCTGGGACGACGACGCCATCCGCGCCGATGCCGCCTCGGGGATCTTCGCCGATCGGGACGGGCTGCACCGCCTCGACCACGAGGGCGAGTTCTTCCGCGTCCGCGGGCCGCTCAACATCGCCCGCCCACCGCAGGGGCACCCGCTGCTGTTCCAGGCCGGCGGCTCCGAGTCCGGACTCGAGCTCGCGGCGGACACCGCCGACGCCGTCTTCACCCGCGGCGGGTCCCCGAGCGACGTCCGCGCGTTCGTCGACGACCTCCGTGCCCGTGCGGTCCGACACGGCCGGTCGGACGACGCCGTGAAGATCATGCCGTCGGTGATGCCCGTCGTGGGGGAGACCGCGGCCGAGGCCCGTGCCGAGGCGGACGCGATCCTCGCGCTCACACCCGACGCCCTCATCCTCGAGGACGTGTCGCACCAGATCGGCCAGGACCTCTCCGGACGCGACGTCGACACCCCGTTCGACTTCGCGGAGGAGTTCGACACGTCGAACGAGACACGCTCCCCGAAGCCGGTCGTGCAGCGGCTCCTCGCCGAGGGCCCGGCCACGCCACGGGACGTCTACTCCTGGACCTACCGCCGACAGCTGCTCACCGGCACCGGTCCGGAGATCACCGACCGACTCGAGGAACTCGCCGACGACGGGGGAGCCGACGGGTTCGTCGTGCAGTTCCCGTACCTGCCCGGCGGCATCGACCGCTTCGTCGACCACGTCGTCCCCGAGCTGCAACGCCGTGGCCGGACAGCGACCTCGTACGACGACCTCACCCTGCGTGAACGGTTCGGACACCCGCGTGTGCCGGACCGGGCGCACCGCTGATCCCCCGCTCGTCCAGCCCTTCCCACCACTCGATCCCCCCTGGAGTCCACCGTGACCGTCGACCTCACGTCGCGACGGCGTCGCCTCAAGCGCCTCGCCCTCGCCGCCGCCGCATCCGCCCTCGCCCTCGCACTCGCCGCGTGCTCGTCCGCCGGCAACGCCTCGCCCGGCTCCTCCTCGGACGCCGGGACCTACTCGCTCGGTCTCCAGGAGCCCGACAGCACGATCAACCCGCTCACCACCTCCGACTTCAACGCCATGTACCTGATCGGACTCGCGTCCGAGGGGCTCCTCAGCCAGGACGCGACCGGGAAGCTCGAGGGCCGGCTCGCCGAGTCGTGGAAGCCCTCCGCCGACGGGCGGGCCTGGACCGTGACGCTCCGCCACGGCCTCGAGTTCTCCGACGGCGCCGCCCTGACGAGCAAGGACGTCGTCGCCACGTTCGACTCCATCACCGGGAAGGACAGCCAGTCGCCCGGCAAGTCGAGCTTCGACGGCATCCTGCGGTCGGTCGCCGCCGACGGGGACTCCTCGGTGGTCTTCACCCTCGCGAAGCCCTACGCCGACTTCCCGTACCTGCTGACCGGATCCAACACCACGATCCAGCCCGCCGGGTTCTCCGCCTCGACGAACTGGGCGAAGAAGCCCGTCGGTGCCGGCCAGTTCGTGCTCACGAAGTACTCCGCCGGCCAGGGTGCGACCTTCACGAAGAACCCGAAGTACTGGGATGCGAAGGACGTGGACCTCGCGAAGCTCGACGTGAAGTTCTACGCCGACGAGCAGGCCCAGCTCCTCGCCTTCCAGAGCGGCGAGATCGACCAGCTCCCCTCGACCCCGACGGCGACCGCGACCCTGAAGGGCACCCCGCACAAGGAGACCAAGCCGTACTACAACAAGTTCGACGGCATCTTCCTCGACGTCACGAAGGCCCCGTTCGACGACCCGGAGGTCCGTGAGGCGTTCGCGCTCGCCCTCGACCGCAAGGAGATCGTCAAGACCGTCTACGGCGGCGACGCGTCGGTCGGCAACGACACCACGTTCTTCCCGAGCTCGGCGATCCAGCCGGAGGGCCTCGCGCAGCGCTCGCAGGACGCGGCGAAGGTGAAGGACCTGCTCGGCGGGAAGACGGTCTCGTTCGAGATCACGACGCTGGACTCCGAGAAGGCGCTGGCGCAGGTCGTCCAGCAGCAGCTCGAGGCGGTCGGCGGGTTCGACGTCTCCCTCAAGGTGCTCACGAGCGCGCAGTACTACGCGGACGGGGACGACACCCCGTGGCTGAACGCCCCGGTGACGATCACGAACTGGGCGCAGCGACTGCCGGCCCAGTTCGTCGACCTCATCTACCGCGAGGGCGCCGCCTGGAACGCCTCGAAGTACTCGAACCCGGAGCTCGAGACCCTCGTCGACCAGTACGAGTCCACCACCTCGCAGTCCGAGCGCCAGGGCATCGCGAACACGATCGGCGAGATCGAGTACACGGACCTGCCGGTCATCGTGCCCGCGTTCGCGTCGAGCAAGATCCTGCTGCAGGAACGTGTCACCGGCACCTTCCGCTCCGGGCAGGACTTCCCCGGCGGGTTCGACTTCCGCGGGATCGGAGTCACCTCGTCATGAGCACCGCGCGCCGCCGTCGACTGCTGGCCCTCGTCGGACAGCGGGTCGTCCAGATCCCGCTCGTCCTGGTCGTGGTCTCCGTCCTCACCTTCTGGCTCGTCCAGGTCGTGCCCGGAGACCCCGGTCGGAACGCCCTGGGCCAGTACGCGACGGCGGCGCAGGTGCGGGCCTGGAACACCGAGCACGGGCTCGACGGGTCCCTCGTCGGCCGGTACCTGCACTGGATCGGCGGGTTCGTCACGGGTGACTGGGGCACGAGCTTCGTGTACTCGGAACCCGTCCGTGACCTCGTCCTCGGCCGGCTCGGCAACTCGCTCCTGCTCGGCGCGTACGCCTTCGTCATCATGGTGCCGGTCGCCCTCGCGCTCGGCGCCGTCCAGGCCTACCGGCAGGGCAAGCGGTCCGATCGGGCGATCACGGTGGGGCTCCTCACCGTCTCGGCGGTCCCCGAGTTCGTCGTCGGGATCGTGCTGCTCCTGGTGTTCGCCGTCTGGCTGCGGGTCGTCCCCGTACAGGCCTCCGGCGCGCTCGAGGCCGGCTTCGGCGAGCGGATCAGGGTCCTGACCCTGCCCGCAGTGGTCCTCGCTCTGGCCTACCTCGCGGTGCTCACCCGGATGGTGAGGGCGGGCACGATCGAGACGATCCGGTCGCAGTTCCACCGGACCGCCGTGCTCAAGGGACTCACCACCGGGCAGATCGTCCGGCGGCACGTCGTCCGGAACGCCCTCATCCCGACGTTCTCGGTGCTCGGGATCTACCTCGGCACCCTGCTCGGGGGCAGCGTCATCGTCGAGACGCTCTTCTCGTACCCGGGGCTCGGCGCCCTGCTGGTGTCCGCCGCCGAGCGGAAGGACGCGCTGCTCCTGGAGAGCGGGGTGATGCTCGCCGGTGCGCTCTCCCTCGGCGCGCTGCTCCTCACCGACCTGCTCTTCGTCGTCGTCGATCCCCGCATCCGATACGAACGGAGCGTCACCGCATGACCGCCGTCGTCCCCGGCGCCCTCGACACCGAGCCGCGCTCCGCCGTCGAACCGGCCGCCGTCGTCTCCGGACCGGTGTCCCGCCGCGGCGCGCGAGCGCTGCTCCGTCGCCCCACGTTCCTGGTCTCCGTCGTGATCCTGCTCTGGTGGGTGGTGCTCGCTATCGGGTGGCACGCACTCGGGCTGCAGCCGTTCGCGAGGACCGGCGCGCTGCTCCAGGCACCGAGCGCGGCACACTGGTTCGGCACCGACCCACTCGGGCGCGACGTGTTCGCCCGCGTCGCCGCCGGTGCTCGTCCGGCCCTGCTCGTCGGTCCCTTCGGCGCCGCGCTCGCCACGGTCCTCGGCGGGACGCTCGGACTGCTCGCGGGCTACCACCGCGGCTGGGTCGACACGGCACTGATGCGGTTCTTCGACGTCCTGCTCGCGCTGCCGAGCCTCATCTTCCTGGTCGTCCTCGTCGGCGCGTTCGGCATCTCGACCCCCGCGCTCATCCTCATCGTCGGGGTGCTGTTCGCCCCCGGCATCGCGCGGATCGTCCGGGCCGCCGTCCTCGTCGAGATGGGGAAGTCCTACGTGCAGGCCGCGAGACTGCAGGGTGAGAGCGCCTTCCGCGCGATGCTCACCGAGCTGCTGCCGAACGTCGTCGGCGTGTTCGTGATCCAGGCGGTGCTGAGCCTCGGCGCCGCGATCTTCATCACCGCGTCGCTGTCGTTCCTCGGACTCGGCGCGCAGCCGCCCGCCGCCGACTGGGGGCTCGACATCACCGCGAACCGGGCCTTCCTGCAGGCCGCGTGGTGGACCGTCGTCTTCCCCGGCGCCGCGGTCGCGTCGATCGTCGTCTCCGCGAACCTCATCGCGGACAACCTCAAGGAGGTCACCGCATGACCGGCGGACCGGCACCGCTCGTGCTCGTCGAGGGGCTGACCGTCGCGTACCGCGGCGTGCGGGTCGTCGACGACGTGTCGTTCTCGATCGACGCCGGCGGCTCCTACGGCCTCGTCGGCGAGTCCGGCTCCGGCAAGAGCACCGCGGCGGGCTCGCTCACCGCGTCGCTCGGCGTGGACGCCGAGGTCCGAGCCGGTCGGCTGGAGGTCGATGGTGCCGACGTGACCGCACTCCGCGGCGAACGGCTCCGGCGGTTCCGGCGCGACGTCGTGGCGGTGGTGCACCAGGAGCCCGGTCTCGCGCTCAACCCGACCATGACCGTCGGTCGCCAGGTGGCCGAGGTGCTCCGCGCGACCGGCTCCGGCCGCGCCGAGGCCGAGCGTGCGACGGTCGAGGCGTTCACCCGCGTCGGTCTGCCCGCTCCGGAGACGATCGGTGTCCGGTACCCGCACGAGCTCTCCGGCGGGCAGCAGCAGCGTGTCGCGATCGCGATGGCGCTCGTCGCCCGACCGCGCCTCCTCGTCCTGGACGAACCGACGACCGGGCTCGATGCGACGGTCGAGGCCGGGATCATGGCGCTCATCGACGAGCTCCGCGCCGAACTCGGGTTCGCGACCCTCCTCATCAGCCACAACCTGCCGCTCGTCGCCGCGCACTGTGACCGGGTCGGGGTGCTCCGCCACGGCGCGCTCGTCGAGGAGGGGAGCGCCGCCCGGGTGCTCACCGCACCGAAGGACCCGTACACGGTGCGGCTCGTCGAAGCCCTGCCCGACATCACGGTCGGCAAGCCGGCCGACGGCGCCGCCGCGGGCCCGTCCGGACCGGCAGGGCAGGGCGCCGATCCGGCCGTCCTGGTCGAGGTCCGAGGGCTCCGCAAGGAGTACGACGGCCGGGCCGCGCTCGACGGCGTCGACCTCGACCTCCGTCGCGGCGAGGTCCTCGGCGTCGTGGGGGAGTCCGGCTCCGGCAAGACGACCTTCGGCCGGGCCCTCGCCGGGCTCGTCCGGTACGACGGCACGATCGACCTCCGCTCGGACGGCGAGCAGCACACCCCGCCGGTCCAGGTGGTGTTCCAGAACGCCGACGCCTCGCTGAACCCGCGTCGCACCGTCCGCCAGGTGCTCGGCCGCGCGATCCGCCTCCTCGGCGGTGACGGCACCGCCGAACACCTCGCGGCCCGTGTCGGCCTCGGCCAGGACGTCCTCGACCGTCGCCCCGCACAGCTGTCCGGCGGGCAGAAGCAGCGCGTCGCGATCGCGCGCGCGTTCGCAGGCCCCGTCCCGCTCGTCGTCTGCGACGAGCCGACGTCCGCACTCGACGTGTCCGTGCAGGCGCGGATCCTCGACCTCGTGCTCGACCTGCAGCGCACCACCGGCACGACGTGCGTCTTCATCTCGCACGACCTCGCCGTCGTCCGCCGGGTGGCGGATCGCATCGCGGTCTTCGAGGGGGGCCGCCTCGTCGACCTCGCCCCCGCCGAGCGGGTGTTCGACGACGGCACACATCCGCGCACCCGTGCACTCGTGGCCGCCGCTCAGGACCTCCGCCGACGCGCCGGGCTGACGGGGCGGCTGGCGACGTCCTGAGCACGGCCTGCCGCACCGGGCCGTGCCGAGCGGGCGCAACGCGCCGCGCGGAGGACCGGAACGGGTGACGGCCCGGCCCCGGTGCGGGGACGGGCCGTCGGGTCACGCGGTGCGAGCGGTCGCCCGCGGGTGCTCAGTCGTGGAAGGTCTCGATCGACGCGCCGAGCGAGTTGAGGCGCTCCTGCAGCTGCTCGTAGCCGCGGGCGATGATGCCCACGTTGCGCAGGACGCTCTCGCCCTTGGCCGCGAGCATCGCCAGCAGGATGACGACCGCCGGGCGCAGCGCCGGCGGGCAGCTCACCTCGGCACCCGAGAAGTGCGTCGGGCCGGTGACGTCGAGCCGGTGCGGGTCGCGGAGCGTGACGCTCGCGCCGAGTCGGGTGAGATCGAGCAGGTGGATCGCCCGGCCCTCGTAGACCCAGTCGTGCACGAGCGTGGTGCCCTCGGCCATCGCCGCGATGACCACGAAGAACGGCAGGTTGTCGATGTTCAGCCCGGGGAACGGCATCGCGTGGATCTTGTCGATCGGGGCGTGCAGCTCGGACGGGTGCACCGTGATGTCGACGAGGCGGGTGCGGCCGTTCGCGGCGGCGTACTCCTCGGTGACGTCGAAGCGCAGGCCCATCTCGGCCAGGGTCGCGAGCTCGATCTCGAGGAACTCGATCGGCGCCCGGGTCACCGTGAGCGTCGAGGCCGTGACGATGCCCGCCGTGAGGAGGCTCATCGCCTCGACCGGGTCCTCGCTCGGCCAGTAGTCCACGACCTCGTCGATGCGGCTCTTGCCGGTGATGCGGAGGGTGGTCGAGCCGATCCCCTCGATCTGCACCCCGAGCAGCTCGAGGAAGAAGCAGAGGTCCTGCACCATGTAGTTGGGGCTGGCGTTGCGGATCGTGGTCACGCCGTCGCGGGCCGCCGCGGCGAGGATCGCGTTCTCGGTGACGGTGTCGCCGCGCTCGGTGAGGACGACCGACTTCGTCGGCACCTCGGTGTTCGCGACGTCGACCTCGTACCAGCCGGACGTCGCCTCGACGTCGACGCCGAAGGGGCGCAGCGCGATGAGGTGCGGCTCGACGGTCCTGGTACCGAGGTCGCAGCCGCCGGCGTAGGGGAGCCGGAACGAGCCGTACCGACCGCTCAACGGGCCGAGGAACATGAGGACGCTGCGCGTGCGACGGGCCGCATCGGCGTCGATCGCGTCCAGGTGCAGGTCGGACGGGGCGACGATCTCGAGCGTCTCGCCGTCCTCCGACCACGTGACGGTGGCGCCGAGGCTCCGGAGCACGTCGATGATCCGGTCGACCTCGACGATGCGCGCGACCCGGTGCAGGCGGGTGACGCCGCGGTTCAGGAGCGAGGCGCAGAGCAGGGCGACGGCGGCGTTCTTGCTCGAGTTGACGGCGATGGAGCCGCTGAGCTTCCGGCCGCCCTGCACGCGGAGGTGCGCGCGCTGCGGGGCGCCGCCGATCGAGACGATCTGCTGGTCGAGCGCGTCGCTGATCCGGGTGAGCATCTCGAGGGACAGGTTCTGCCCGCCCTGCTCGATGCGGTTGATGGCGCTCTGGCTGGTGCCGACGCGTTCGGCGAGCTGCGCCTGCGTCATGCTGCGGCCCTTGCGGGCGCCGCGGATGAGGGCGCCGACCTCGCGGAGCGGTGCCGGCGTGGCGCTGGAGGCCGGCGTATCGACGATGGTGGTGTCGGACATGGCGCCACCGTAACACGCTCATGAGATAAAACTCGGGGGACAACACCCAGGAACGGGTACCCCGGCCGCGGAATACATCATGCGTGAGAGTTTGTGTCGGCAGCTACGAGTGCCGAGATCGACGGATGCGGGCGCATCGTGCGACAACGTGGTCGTCGTTCGACAGGTGCATCGTCGCTCGTTGCACACGCAACAGTTGCAAGAGCAAGGTGCGACAACGTGGTCGTCGTTCGACAGGTGCATCGTCGCTCGTTGCACACGCAACAGTTGCGAGAGCAAGGTGCGACAACGTGGTCGTCGTTCGACAGGTGCATCGTCGCTCGTTGCACACGCAACAGTTGCGAGAGCAAGATGCGACAACGTGGTCGGCGTTCGACAGGTGCATCGTCGCTCGTTGCACACGCAACGATCGCGCAGCCGCTGCCCAGGGCACGCGCTGCTAACGGGTCACGGGCTCCCGCCGATAGTCCTCGGTGCAGGCCCACGGACGGGCCGCATCCCGCCCCACGGACGGCGGCGGGACGATCGAGAACCAGGACGGGCCATGATCGTCGTCACACGACTGAACGGCAGCGGATTCGCTGTCAATCCCGATCTCGTGGAGCGCATCCAGGAGACGCCGGACACGACGCTCATCATGGTCGACGGCGCGAAGTACATCGTGCGCGAGTCCATGGACGAGGTCATCGACCGGATCGCCGCGTACCGCGCCCGGATCGTCACGATGGCCTACGGCACCGAGCCGCGCAACGCGACCGGGCCGCAGCCGACCCTCGCGGCCGTGGCGCCGATCCACGGCACGACGACCGACCGCGCCGCCGACCGCGCACCCCGCACGCAGGACGGGGGCCGCTGAGATGGACATCGCGACGATCATCGGCATCCTGCTCGCCTTCGGCGCCCTCTTCGGCATGGTCGAGATGGAGCACGTCGAGCTCGCGGGGCTCTTCCTGCCCGCGCCCATGATCCTGGTCTTCGGTGCCACCATCGGCTGCGGCATCGCGAGCACCACGCTCAAGGACGCGATCGCCAGCTTCAAGGCCGTCCCGAAGGCGTTCACGGGCAAGGTCACGCCGCCCCAGGCGGTCATCGACGACGTGGTGGGGCTCGCCGAGACGGCCCGCGCCAACGGTCTCCTCGCGCTCGAGCAGGAGGCGGACAAGCACGACGACCCGTTCATGAAGAAGGCCCTGCAGAACATCGCCGACGGCACCGACGGCGACGAGCTGCGGATCCTGCTCGAGGACGAGATCGAGTCGAACGCCGCCCCGGTACGGAGTGCGAGCGCGTTCTTCATGGGTCTCGGCGGCTTCGCCCCGACGGTGGGCATCATCGGCACCGTGGTCTCGCTCACCCACGTGCTCGCGAACCTCGGCAAGCCGGACGAGCTCGGGCCGCTCATCGCGAGCGCGTTCGTCGCGACCCTCTGGGGTCTGCTGACCGCCAACTTCATGTGGCTGCCGATCGGCGGCAAGCTCCGCAAGCTCGCGCAGCTCGAGGCGGACCGGCAGACGCTCCTCATGGAGGGACTGCTCGCCGTACAGGCCGGCAGCCAGCCGCGTCTCCTCGGTGAACGGCTCACCGCCATGGTCCCGCCGTCCGCACGCGGCGACGCCAAGGGCGGCAAGGCGAAGGCCGTCAAGGGCGATGCCGGCGTCGACGACCAGCAGCTGGCGGCCTGACGATGAGCGCGAACCCCCGGGGCCGCGGTCGCGGCCGTGCGAAGAAGTCCCACGACGAGGCCGAGCACCCCGACGAGCGCTGGATGGCGTCGTACATGGACATGATCACCGTCCTGATGTGCATGTTCCTCGTGCTCTTCGCGATGTCGACGGTCGACCAGCAGAAGTACATCCAGCTGAAGAACTCGCTCGCCACCGGGTTCGGCGAGGTGAAGTCGCAGAAGGTCGACACCGCGTCCGGCACCGTCGTGACGAAGGACCAGGTGGAGGACGGCTCGGGGTACTCGACGGACAAGTCGCAGGCCGACCACTCGACCGCGTCGTCGGGCGTGAAGGACACGAACGTCGACCCGGCGTCGACCGTCGTGCCGGCGACCGCGACGAAGGCCGACGTCGAGGCGGCGCAGCAGGAGCTCGACGACCTCCGGGCGCTCGAGGCGGCGATCAAGGGCAACCTGGCGAAGGCCGGTCAGACCGCGAACGTGCAGTTCACCGTCGACGCCCGCGGGCTGACGGTGCGGCTCGTCGGCAGCGAGACGTACTTCACGACGAACAGCGCGGACCTGTCCGACCAGGCGAAGCGGATCATGGACGCGATCGCCCCGGTGCTCAGGACCTCCGCCCACGACGTCAGCGTCGAGGGCCACGCCGACCAGCGGAACTCGACGGCACCGTACGCGACGAACTGGGAGCTCAGCGCGGCGCGGGCGACCGGCGTGCTGCGGGACCTGGTCGAACGTGGCGGGATGCCGGGCGACCACGTGCAGAGCGTCGGGTTCGGGTCGAGCCGACCGCTCGCCAAGGGCGGGACGGACGCCGACCTCACGCTGAACCGCCGGGTCGACATCGTCGTCCTCTCGAACCAGGACCAGGACGTCAGCGCCCTCATGCCCGCGCTCGCGAAGGCGCAGGACGGAGCGCGTTCCGGGTAGCGGCAACGCCACCCCACTCCGGGGTACAGCACTGACGGGAGGTCCACAGCGGACCGATAGACGCACCCGTGACCGAGACCCTGCCCGCGCCCGAGGTGTACGACTTCGCGCGCCCGTCGACGCTCGCCCGCGAGCACGCCAGGGTCCTGGAGCTCGCCTTCGAGACCTTCGCCCGCCAGTGGGGCACCCAGCTGACCGCCAAGGTCCGCGCGGTGAGCCAGGTCACCAGCGAGCAGGTCCAGATGACGACGTACGACGAGTACGCCGCGTCGCTGCCCGCGCTCACCGGCATGGTCCTGCTGCCCATCGTCGACATGGCCCCGAAGGGCGTGCTGCAGGTCCCGCTCGACGCGGCGCTCACCTGGGTCTCGCACGCGCTCGGCGCGTCGAAGCCCCTGCCGACGCCTGACCGCACGTTCACGCCGATCGAGCAGGCGCTCGTGCGCCGCATCGTCGAGGACGCGCTGGACGACCTCCGCTACTCGTTCGGCGGCCTGCTCGCGCACGACGTGACGGCCGGCGGGTTCCAGTTCAACTCGCAGTTCGCCCAGGCGGCCCAGAAGGGCGACCTGATGATCGTGGCCTCGTTCACGATCCGCGTCGGCGACCGGGTCGCACCGGGCACGCTCGCGCTCCCCGCCGAGGCCGTGCTGCCCCAGCTCGGCGAGGCCGCAGCCCACGTCACGCCCGCCGACGCGCGCGCCCTCCTCGACGCGCAGCTCGCCGGTGTCCCGGTCGGTGTCAGCCTGCGCTTCGCCTCGGCGCCGGTCCTGCCGTCCCAGGTGCTCCGGCTCGCCGTCGGCGACGTCCTGCCGCTGCCGCACCCGCAGCACCGTCCCCTCACCATCACGGTCGACGGCGAGCCCGTCGGCACGGCCGCGGTCGGCGCGAACGGCTCGCGCCTCGCCGGCATCGTCGTCACCACCACATCGGAGCCCAGCGCATGACCGTCACCACCACCCTCCACACGCAGGCGGCGGAGGCCCTCGTCGCGCAGCTCCCGACGGCGGCACCGCTGGCAGCGGTGCTGCAGCCGGGAGGCGCGACCCCCGTCGCCCTCGAAGCGGCCGGTGACGCCGTGGTCGCGTCCTTCGTCGGCGGCCTGTCGGCCGACCTGGTGCTCGTGCTGACCGACCTCGCGGCCGTCGCGGCCGCCGGTGGCACCGAGCACGGGCTCGTCGACGTCACCGACGTGCTGCGCCCCTCCCTCGAGGCGGCTGCGGGCGTCCTCGGCGTCGGGGTCCTCGGCGACGCCCGCCGCGAGTCGGCGTCGGCGCTCCTCGCCGACCCCGACACGGTGGTGTTCGAGCTGACCGCCGGCGGCGTCCCCGGCGGCTGGTTCGCACTGCGCGTCCGCGAGAACGGCACCGTGTCCGCGCCCGCCGCGCCGACCGTGTCGATCCCGACCGGCAACCTCGGCCGCATCAACAACGTCGAGATGACCCTCACGGTCGAGATCGGCCGCACCCGGATGTCGGTCCGCGACGTCCTCGGCATGGAGCCTGGCGCCGTCGTCGAGCTCGACCGCAGCGCGGGCGCCCCGGCCGACGTGCTCCTGAACGGCCGCCTCATCGCCCACGGCGAGGTCGTCGTCGTCGACCAGGACTACGCGGTGCGGATCACGAAGATCCTCGACGTCGCCGAATCCGTCTGAGCACCGCCGTGGACACGCTCGTCATCGCCCTCCGCGTCGCGCTCTCGCTCGGCGTCGTGCTCGCCCTCATGTGGGTGCTGCACCGACGCATGGCGAAGGGCCAGTTCGGCGCGGGGAAGACCCGGGGCCGCCGGTCGGCCTCGGTCGAGGTCGTCGCTCGTCAGGGCATCGGCGGCAAGGCGAGCGTCGTCGTGGTCGACGTCGAGGGGGAGCGTCTCGTGCTGGGCGTCTCGGAACACGGCGTCGCACTCCTCACCAGCGGGCAGGCACCCGCCCCCGAGCTGACCATCGTGACCGGGCCCGTCCAGCTGCCGGCGCGACCCGCGTCGGCCGAGCAGTTCCGTCAGGAACTCGCGCAGCAGACGGCAGCCGAGCCGCGCCTCCCGGACGCCGCGGCGGAGCCGCTGCCCATGCGCCCGCGGAACCGACGGACGCACCGCACCGTCGTGCCCACCTCGGCGCAGCTGCAGGGATCGATCCTGGCCGCCGACACCTGGCGGCAGGCCGCCGCGGCGCTCCGGAACCGGCGGGCCGGGTGACCGCGGCACGCCTCGGACGCGTCCTCGCCCTCGTCCTGCTCGGGGTGACCATCGTCGCCGGGTTCCTCATGCTCACCGCGACCGGCGCCCACGCGGCCGGGGTCGTCGAACCGACCGCACCCACCACACCGACCGCCCCGGCGAACGGCGACTTCAGCGTCAGCGTGAACGGCCCGGACGGCACCCCGTCCTCCGCCGTCGTCACGCTGATCGGCATCACGCTCCTCAGCGTGGCGCCGGCGCTCCTGCTCATGATGACGTCGTTCACGAAGATCTTCGTCGTCCTCGCGATGACCCGGAACGCGCTCGGGCTGCAGTCGATCCCGCCGAACCAGGTGATCGCCGGCCTCGCGCTCTTCCTGTCGCTGTTCGTGATGGCGCCCGTGCTCGGGCACATCAACGACGACGCGCTGCAGCCGTACCTCGCGGGCCACATCGACTTCGCGAAGGCCGTCGAGGTCGGCACGAAGCCGCTGCGGACGTTCATGCTGCACCAGACCCGTCAGGAGGACGTCGCGCTCATCACCCGGGCCGCCGGGCAGGACAACCCGCGGTCGATGGCGGACGTGCCGATGACCACGGTGATCCCGGCCTTCGTGATCTCCGAGCTGCGAAGCGCGTTCATCATCGGGTTCGTCATCTTCATCCCGTTCCTCGTCATCGACCTCGTCGTCTCCGCGGCGCTCATGTCGATGGGCATGATGATGCTCCCGCCGGTGATGATCTCGCTGCCGTTCAAGATCCTGCTGTTCGTCCTCGTCGACGGGTGGGGCCTCATCATCAAGTCGCTCATCGAGAGCTACCACGTTGTCTAGCGCCGTCTCGTCAGGGGGTCCCCGGTGAACCAGCAGGCCGTCATCGACCTCGTGCTGCAGGCACTCCTCGTGTCCGCGAAGCTCGCGGCCCCCGTCCTCGTGACCTCGCTCGTGGTCGGCTTCGCGATCTCGCTCTTCCAGTCCGTCACGCAGATCCAGGAGGTGACGCTGTCCTTCGTCCCGAAGGCCGTGGCCGTCGCGATCGCCCTGGTCGTCTGCGGCAACTGGATGATCTCGGAGATGATCGGGTTCACGCACGCGGCGTTCGACATGATCCCGAAGCTCCTCGGGGCCGGCTGATGGACCTCGTGATCGACGGGGACCGCCTCGAGGCGACGATGCTCGCCGGCGTGCGGCTCGTCGCGTTCTTCGTCATCGCGCCGCCGTTCTCCTACCGTGCCTTCCCGGGCACCGTGAAGGTCATCCTCGGCATCGGGCTCGCGATCGGCGTCGCCCCGAAGGTCGCCGTGGGCTACCACCAGCTCGACACCGGGCCGTTCCTCCTCGCCCTGGTCACCCAGCTCGTCGTCGGCCTCGCCCTCGGGTTCCTGGTGTTCCTGGTGTTCGCGGCGGTGCAGTCCGCGGGCGCGCTCATCGACCTGTTCGGCGGCTTCACCCTGGCACAGGCGTACGACCCGCAGTCGCAGGTCAACGGCGCGCAGTTCACCCGCCTGTTCCAGATGGCCGCGCTCGCGCTGCTCTTCGCGTCGGGCGGCTACCAGCTCATCGTCGGGGGACTCGTGCGGTCGTTCGACGCCGTCCCCCTGACCGGAACGTTCGAGCTGAGCGGCATGGCCGCGCTCCTCGTCACCGCCCTGTCCCAGATGTTCCTCGCGACGCTGCAGATCGCGGGGCCGCTCGTCGTGGTGCTCTTCCTCGCCGACGTCGGGCTGGGCCTCCTGACCCGCGTCGCCCCGGCCCTGAACGCCTTCCAGATGGGGTTCCCGATCAAGATCGGCCTGACCGTCGTCTTCGCCGGCGCGCTGTTCATGGCGCTGCCGTCCGTCGTGTCGTCGCTCACCGGCGACGCGGTGAACGCGATCACGGGACGGGGGTGACGACGTGTCGGACAGCGGGGAACGCTCGGAACGGGCCACCCAGAAGCGGATGCGGGAGGTCCACCAGAAGGGCCAGATCGGTCGGTCGCAGGACCTCGGCGCGTGGATCGGCATCGCCGCCGCCGCGGTGATGATGCCGGCCGCGATCGGGAACGCCGCCGCAGCCGGGTCGGAGCAGCTGCGCGCGGTGCAGCGGGTCATCGCCGACCCCACGATCGGCACGATGAACGGGGTGTTCCACGACGCACTCGGCTCGATCGGGGCCACCCTCGGCCCGATGCTCGGCGTCGTGCTCGTCGCCGTCGTCGCCGCCGCGGTCGCGCAGGGCGGCGTGCACGTCCGCAAGCTCACCCCGCAGCCGGACCACTTCGACCCGGTGGCAGGCCTCAAGCGCGTCTTCGGCACGCAGGCCCTGTGGAACGGCGCCAAGGCGCTCCTGAAGACCGCGGTCGTCGGCCTCGTGCTCTGGTTCGCGGTGCAGGCGCTCGTCCCGGTGCTGATGACGAGCGGTTCGCTGCCGTTGTCGGCCGTGCTCGACGCGGCGGCCGAGGGGACCGGCACGCTGATGCGCGCCGCCATCGCGGCCGGTCTGGTCCTCGCGGCGCTCGACGTGTTCGTCGTCGTCCGTCGCAACCGCAAGCGCACCATGATGACCAAGCGCGAGGTCAAGGACGAGAACAAGCACAGCGAGGGCGACCCGCTCGTGAAGTCCCAGCGCCGGTCCCGCCAGCTCGCGATGAGCCGCAACCGCATGGTGCAGGCCATCGGCACCGCCGACGTCGTGATGACGAACCCGACCCACTACGCCGTCGCGCTCAAGTACGAACCAGGCAAGAGCGCGCCGCGCGTCGTGGCGAAGGGGGCCGGGCCGGTCGCCGACGTCATCCGCGCGAAGGCCGAGGAGGAACGCGTGCCGATCGTCCGCGACGTGCCCCTCACCCGCGCCCTGCACGCCGCGTGCGAGCTCGGGCAGGAGGTCCCCGTCGACCTCTACTCGCCCGTCGCCCGGGTGCTGTCCTTCGTGATGGCGCTGCAGGCCCGGGGTGCCGCCGCCGGGACCCACGCACCACCCCGGCCGACCACGCCGGACGAGGTCGCCGCGGTCATCGACCCGGCCACGCTCAGCGGGGACCTCCGACCGCGGAAGCTCCGCACGCCCCGACCGGCGCCCACACCGTCCACACCGTCCGCACCCACCCAGGGAGTCCCCGCATGAACCGCAAGGACCTGCCGAAGCTCGCCGTCCCGGTCTTCATCGTCGGCATCATCCTGCTGCTGATCCTGCCGGTGCCGTCGTTCCTGCTCGACTTCCTGATCATCTGCAACATCCTGCTGGCGCTGGTGATCCTCCTGACGACGCTGTTCGTCAAGAAGCCGCTCGACTTCTCGGTGTTCCCGTCGCTGCTGCTCGTCGCCACGCTCTTCCGGCTCGGCCTCAACGTGGCGTCGACCCGGCTCGTGCTCGGCGAGGGCTTCGCGGGCGACGTCATCCAGGCGTTCGGCCACGTCGCCGTCTCCGGGTCGATCATCATCGGCGCCGTCATCTTCCTCATCCTCATCGTCATCCAGTTCGTCGTCGTGACGAAGGGCGCCGAGCGGGTCGCCGAGGTCGGCGCCCGCTTCACCCTCGACGCGATGCCCGGCAAGCAGATGGCGATCGACGCCGACCTCAACGCCGGTCTCATCACCGACGAGCAGGCCAAGGAACGCCGTGCGGCGGTGTCCGCCGAGGCCGACTTCTACGGAGCGATGGACGGTGCGTCGAAGTTCGTGAAGGGGGACGCGATCGCGGGCATCCTCATCATCGTCATCAACCTCGTCGGTGGCATCGCGATCGGGATGGTGCAGAACGGCCTCTCCGTCACGGACGCGCTGTCGAAGTACGGCATCCTGACGATCGGCGACGGCCTCGTCACGCAGATCCCGGCGCTGCTGATGGCGGTGTCCACGGGCATGATCGTGACCCGGTCGGGCGCCGAGTCCGAGATGGGCTCGTCCGCGGCGAACCAGCTCGGGCAGTCGAAGAACGCGCTCCTGATCGCCGGGGTCGCCGCGATCGCGATGGGCTTCATCCCGGGCATGCCGATCCTGCCGTTCCTGCTCGTCGGCGCGACCCTCCTGTTCACCGGGTGGCGCATCGGCCAGAACGCGGCGCGCGCCGAACGGACCGCGGCGGAGCAGGAAGCACTCGCTGCCGCCGCACCGAGTGCCGACACCCCCGAGGACCTCATCGAGCAGATGCGCGTCCACGCGCTCGAGATCCTGCTCGCACCCGACCTCGTCGACATGGTGTCCGGCTCGTCCGACGACCTGCTCGGCCGGGTCCGTGCCCTCCGCCGGAAGATCGCCGTCGACATGGGCGTCGTCGTGCCGCCCGTCCGCACGCGCGACAGCATCGAGCTGCCGCCGTCGACCTACGCCATCCGGATCGCCGGGGTCGAGGCCGGCCGCGGCACGGCGCCGTCGCGGAGCGTCCTCGCGCTCGGCGACCACCTCGAGGGGCTCCCCGGCGAGTCGACCGTCGAACCGGTGTTCGGCCTCGCCGGCAAGTGGGTGCCCGCCGAGCTCCGGCACGCGGCCGAGATGACGGGCGCCACCGTCATCGACCGGGTCTCCGTCCTCGTCACCCACCTGCAGGCGATCATCGGCGACAACGCCGCACGTCTCCTCACGCGTGAGGACGTCAAGGTGCTCACCGAGGGCGTCAAGCAGGTGAACCCGGCCGCCGTCGAGGAGCTCGTGCCCGGCATGCTGTCCCTCGCCGAGCTCCAGCGGGTGCTGCAGGGGCTGCTCGCCGAACGGGTCCCGATCAACGACCTCGGACGCATCTGCGAGGCGCTCACGCTCCGCGCGAAGGTGTCCACCGACCCGGAAGGGCTCGTCGAGGCCGCCCGTGCGTCGCTCGGCCCGGCGCTGCCGGCGCGCCACCTCGACGCCGGCACCCTGCGGGTCATCATGATCGACCCGCTGCTCGAGCAGTCGATGCTCGAGGGCCTCCGACCGTCCGAGCAGGGCACCCAGATCGTGCTCGACGCGCACCGCATCGAGCAGGTCCTCGGCTCGCTGCGCGACGCCGTCCGGTCGGTGGAGGACCAGGGGATCTCCGCGGTGCTCGTCTGCGCACCGCAGCTCCGCCCCGCCGTGCACCGCATGGTGTCGGCGCAGTCGAACGGCCTGCCCGTGCTCTCCTACCAGGAGGCCACCGCCGCGGGGTCCACCATCGAGACCGTGGGAGTGGTCCGTGCCGCCGACCCGATTGCAGCGTAACGGCGCCACGCTCGACGAGGTCCGCGACGCCGTCCGGGCCGAGTTCGGCGCGGGCGCACGGATCGTGGCTGCCGAACGCGTCACCACCGGCGGCATCGGTGGCCTGTTCCGCAAGGCGCACGTCGAGGCGACCGTCGAGGTGCCCGCCCCCGACGAGGTACCGACCGCGCGCGTCGCCATCGCCGACGGCGCCGGCAAGCGGGTCGGCATCGCCGCGCTCCTCGCCGACGCCGAGGCCGCCGAGGCGCGCATCGCCGGTGGCGACGGCACCGCGACGACGCGGGCCGACGCGTTCGCGTCGGTGCTCGACGGGTTCGTCGCGGACGGGCTCACGGAGAGCGCGCCGCGCCCGACCGCACCCGCGGTCGGAGCGAGCGCGCGGACGGACGCCGTGACGCGCCTCCAGGACACGCTCCTGCCGGGAGGCGCGGAGCACCCGTTCGACGTGAGCGCCGGTGGACGCGCGGCGGCCCCGCAGGCCCCGGTGGGGCCCGTCCCGCCGGTGCGGTCCGCCGACGGCGACCTCGTCCTGCTCGTCGGACGCCCCAACGACGTCGACGCGGCCGCCGGCATCTTCGCCACCCGCCACGCCCTGCGGGCGACGGACGCCGCGGACCGGCGCTCCGGGATCCTCGCCCGGGCGGAGGGCGTCCGCGACGGCCGAGCGCTCCTCGCCGTCGCGGCGTGGGACGACGCCGCGACCGTCGAGGGTCTGGCCCCGGACCAGGTGTGGGTCGTCGTCGACGTCGGACGGAAGCCGAGCGACTCCGCGGCGATGCTGTCCGCCGTCGCCGCGCGGGTCGCCGTCGCCGGTGTCGTCGCCATCGGGGCGGGGGAGACCGCCACGCCGGAGTCGGTCCACCTGCTGGGCGTGCCCGTGGTGTCGCTAGGCTGAGGGAGTGCTGGTACTCACGCGGAAGGTCGGCGAGCGGATCCTCGTCGGTGACGACATCGTCATCACGGTGCTCGACAGCCGCGGGGACGGCGTCCGCATCGGCATCGACGCGCCCCGCGGCGTGAAGATCCAGCGCGAGGAGGTCGTGCGCGCGGTCACCGAGGCGAACGCCTCCGCGTCCGCGACGGCCGCCGACGACGACGCCGAGGCGCGGCTGCGCCGGGCGCTCGGTGAGCTCGGCTCCGGCGGGACCGACGGCGCCTGAGCCGTCCTGCGGCGCTGCGGCGTCGTGCGCCTGGGCCGTTCTGCGGCGCTGCGGCGTCGTGCCGCTGATGTGCCGAGGTCGCACCCGGCTGCGGACACCGCACCCCGGTGTGCCGGGGTGCGGTGCTCGCGACGGGGTGCGGTGCCCTAGGGGCGGGGCTTCTTCTCCTGCTCGGGGAGGCGGCCGGCCGCGGCCTCGGCAGCGAACCAGGCGCGGGCCTCGTCCTGGCGCGCCTGCTCCTCGCCGAGGGCGATCGGAGCGCGCACGTGCGCGGGCTCGTACCCGAACGAGTCGAGCAGCTGGGGGACCACCGGGCGGACGCGGGCCACGAGCCGGTCGACGTACGCCGACACCGCTCGGGCGCGCTGCGCGGTGATGCGGCCGTGCAGCAGGTACCAGTCGAGGTGCTGCTCGAGCAGGCCGAGCGCGAAGAGGTCGCGGAGCCACACCAGCACGCGGCGGGTGTCGCCCTCGGGCACCTCGTCGAGCGCCTCGGAGAAGGCGTCCCACTGCATGAGCTCGGCGTGGGCCTTCGCGGCCTCGATGAGCTCGTGCTGCGAACGGTTCAGCAGGAGGGCCGCGCGGGCCCGGTCCTTGCCGGCGCTCGCGAGGCGCATCCCGATCTCGGTCACCATGGTGTCCACCCGTCCGGCCAGCAGGTCACGCTGCGTCCGGGCGTCCTGCAGGTCGGCGACCGATGCGGCGAGGGACCCACGGTCGGCGACGGCCTGCCCGATCCGACGGATGCCGGTCGCGTCGGCGAGTTTCGTGGCCGCCTGCGCCGCGACGAACTTCGCCGTCGACGCCGGGTCCTTCGGCGCCTTCGCGCGGAAGTCGGTGAGCAGGCGCTTGCCGACGAGCTGCAGCAGCACCGTGTTGTCGCCCTCGAACGTCACGTAGACGTCGAGGTCCGCGCGGAGTCCGGTGAGCCGGTTCTCGGCGAGGAAGCCCGCGCCACCGCACGACTCGCGCGCCTCCTGCAGGGTGTCGAGCGCCGACCAGGTCGACATCGACTTGAACGCCGCCGCCTGGGTCTCGAGGTCCTCGCGGCGCTGCGGGGTGTCCTCGCGTCCGCTGAACACGTCGTCGAACGTGCGGAGGAGCTTCTCGTGCGCGAACGACTGCGCGAACACGGTCGCGAGCCGCGGGATCAGGCGACGCTGGTGGCGGCCGTAGTCGAGCAGGACGCCCTCGGTGCCGTCGCCGGTCGGGAACTGCCGACGCTGCGCGGCGTAGGTGAGGGCGATCTGCAGGCCGATCTTCTGCGCGACGACCGCGGCACCGTCCAGCGAGACGCGGCCCTGCACGAGCGTGCCGAGCATCGTGAAGAACCGGCGTCCGGGGGAGGCGATCGGCGACGAGTAGGTGCCGTCCTCGGCCACGTCGCCGTAGCGGTTCAGCAGGTTGGTGCGGGGGACCCGGACGTGGTCGAACCAGAGACGTCCGTTGTCGATGCCGTTCAGTCCGCCCTTGACGCCGTCGTCCTCGCCGCCGACACCGGGCAGGAACCCGCCGTTGGCGTCGCGGAGCGGCACGTAGAAGGCGTGCACGCCGTGGTCGACGCCCTCGGTCACCAGCTTGGCGAAGACGACGGCGGCCCGGCCGTGCAGGGCCGCGTTGCCGATGTAGTCCTTCCATGCACCGCGGAACGGCGTGTGCACGACGAACTCCTGCGTTGCGGGGTCGTACGTCGCGGTCGTCGCGATGCTCTGCACGTCGGAGCCGTGGCCGGTCTCGGTCATGGCGAAGCAGCCGGGGACGTCGAACGAGACGATGCCGGGCAGGAACTCGCGGTGGTTCCGGTCGGTGCCGAGGTGGTGCACGGCCGATCCGAACAGCCCCCACTGCACGCCGGCCTTGATCTGCATCGAGGGGTCGGCGACGACGAGCTCCTCGAAGGCGGCGAGGTTGCCGCCGTGGTTGCTCTGCCCCCCGAACTCCGCCGGGTACGGACGCTGGATCGCGCCGGCGTCGACGAGCACCCGGAGCTGCTCGAGGGCGCGGGCCCGGTGCTCGGCGATCGGCTGCCCCTCGATCTTGTGCAGGGCCGGGTCGAGCGCGAGCCGTCGCGAGATCCGGCGGTCCTCGGCCCACCGACCGAGCAGCAGCTCGGCGAGCAGGTCGACGTCGATCCGGACGTCGGTGTCCGTGCTGCCCGTCGGCGTCCCCGCTGCGGGGTCGCCGTGGGCGTCCGCGTTCGGTGCGGTGGTGCTGGGGACGGGTGCGGTGTCGACCATGGTCGGAGCCCTCTCTGAACTGCTCTGTCCGGGTGTTGCACTCACCACGCTACCGACGCGGCTGGGAGTCGCACGGACGCCGTCCGGCGGCCACAACGCGGTCGGCGCGACGGACCGGGCGGATCGTGGGAACCCTCCAAAGGGCGACCACCCCGAGCAGGTGAGCAGGTCCAGTCGATTGTGTGCGCCTCCGGAGCGGAGGGCAGACTGTGCGGCATGTCAGGTTCCACCCAACGATCCAACGCGCCCGGCCGCGAGCGCACCTTCTTCGGACAGCCGTTCGAGCTGTCCACCCCCTTCGCGGTCGAGCTGTGGGAGCGGTTCTCCTTCTACGGCATGCAGGGCATCGTCCTCATCTACATGTACTACACGGTCTCGCAGGGCGGCCTGGGGATCGACAAGGGCATCGCCGGGGGGATCATGGGCGCCTACGGCGGCGCCGTCTACCTGTTCACCATCATCGGTGCGTGGATCGCCGATCGTCTGGTCGGTGCCGACCGCACCCTGTTCGGCAGCGCCATCGTCGTCATGCTCGGACACATCGCGCTCGCCCTCATCCCCGGTGTCGCCGGCGTCGGCGTCGGCCTGGTGCTCATCGCGCTCGGGTCCGGCGGCCTCAAGGCGACCGCGACGACCATCGTCGGCGGGCTGTACGCCCGCGACGACCCACGACGCGACGCCGGGTTCTCGCTCTACTACCTCGGCGTGAACCTCGGGGCGTTCTTCGGACCCCTGCTGACCGGGCTGCTGCAGACCTCGCGCGGCTTCCACTTCGGCTTCGGCCTCGCCGCGGTCGGCATGGCCGCGGGGCTGGTGCAGTACGGGATCCGCCGGCGCAAGCTCCCCGATGCGGTGCGACACGTCGCGAACCCGGTCGACCGCCGCCGCCTGCCGCTCATCGGCGTCCTCGTCGTCGTCGCCCTCGTGGTGGTCGTGGTGGCCGTCCTCACCGGACTGCTCACCGTCAGGAACCTGCCGACCGTCGTGGTCGCGATCGTCGTCCTCGCCACGATCGGCTACTTCGTCGTCATCCTGACGAGCGGCATCTCGGCGCAGGAGCGCTCCCGCGTCCTCGCCTTCATCCCGCTCTTCATCGGCAGCGCCGTCTTCTGGTCGCTGTACCAGCAGCAGTTCACCGTGGTCACCGTCTACTCCGACGAGCGCCTCGACCGGTCGCTGTTCGGCTGGGAGATGCCCGTCTCGTGGGTCCAGTCGATCAACCCCGTGTTCATCATCGTGCTGTCCGGCGTGTTCGCGGCGATCTGGACGAAGCTCGGTCCGCGCCAGCCCTCGACGCCGACGAAGTTCGCGTTCGGCACGGGGATCATGGGCATGGCGTTCCTGCTCTTCCTGCCCTTCACCGGCACCGGCGAGAACGGCACGCCGCTCCTCGCGCTCGTCGCGATCCTGCTCGTCTTCACCGTCGCCGAGCTCCTGCTCTCGCCCGTCGGGCAGTCCGTCGCGACGAAGCTCGCACCGCCGAAGTTCCAGACGCAGATGGTGGCGCTCTTCTTCCTGTCGGTGTCGCTCGGCACCGCGGTGACCGGCGTGCTGTCGCGGTACTACGACCCGAAGGACGAGGCGCCGTACTTCACCGTGCTCGGCCTCGTGGCGGTGGCGGTCGGCATCGTCCTGCTCGTCCTGGTGAAGCCGGTGCTCCGGCTCATGCGCGGGATCCGGTAGCCTGGGGGACAGCCACACCGGCCCCGGAACCGAGGAGTCTCCCCATGCTCGAAGTCATCGCAGGCATCATCATCGGCGTCGGCGTGCTCGGCGGCGTCGGCACGTGCATGGCGGCCGCCGCCATGATGAAGAGCGGCTCCGAGGAGTACTAGGCCCTACTCGGCCTCCGCCGGCTCGACCGGCACCAACTGACGACTCAGGACGGTCGCGCGCTCGAAGGGGCCGCGGCCGTCCGTCGTGTACGCCAGCTCGTCGAAGGCGACGGTCCACGCCCGCTGCGTCCCGCCGAGCTGCACACCGCCGGCGGCGACGATCACCCCGATCGGCTCGTCCGCCCACTGCTCGCCGCCGCGGTCGGTGCCGACGACGCGCACGAGGGCGCCGATGCCGAGCCCGGCGGAGTCGGCGGAGTCGTCGGGGCGGGGGCTGGGGGAGCGTCGTCCGAACACGGGCCCACCGTACCGTGCGCCGATCGGGCCGCGCCGCGCCCCCGCTCAGTCGGCGGCAGGGGCGACGCGCGCGATCTCGGTGATCGACGAGTGACCGGTCTCCGGGTGCTTCCGCATCGACAGCAGGCGCTCCATGGACGGTTCGAGCGCCGTCACCTTGTCGAGCGGCGCACTCACCACGAGCTGGAACCCGAGCCGGAGCCACGCCGTGACGGCACGCCCCGCGAACTCCGAGTCCGCCTTGATGAACGCCTCGTCGAGGAACACCGGCGCGAACCGCGGGCGGGGCCGGGTCTCGTCGCCGAGCTGGTAGCGCAGGGCCGCACCGACGATGAACGCCACGAGCTCCTGGGTCTCACCGCCCGACTTGTCGCCGAGCGACGAGTAGACGCCGAGGTCGTTGCCGTCGGTGTCGTACCGGACCGCGGTGATCTCCATGTGCCGGCGGACGTCGAGCACGGCGTCGCGCTGCGTCGTCCGTCCCCGGGGTGCGTCGGCCTCGGGACGGATGACGGCCATGAAGCGCCGCAGCCGGCGGAACCGGGTCTCGAGCACGTCGTCGGTCAGCTCGGCGTCGACCGAGGCGGACAACGCCCGGAGCTCCTTGCGGAAGGAGACGACGTCCTCGCGGGTGACCCGGCGGATCTGGATCTTCAGCCGGTCGCGGTTCGCCCCAAAGGGCAGTTCGCGCAGGATCTCGTTGACCGGTTCGAGGCGTTCCTCGATCTCGACGACGGCGCGGTCGAAGGCACCGGCGAGCGGGACGAGGTCCTCGCCGCTCCACTGGGACAGCCGACGTCGCCACTCACTGCGGCGGGCGTGCAGGCCGGTCGCCACGATCTGGTCGAGGACCGCGTGGTAGTCCGGGTACGAGGCGACCCCGGTGCCGAGGTTCGGGTCGGGCCAGGCGTCCTGGTACCGCTGGAACGTGAGGGTCAGCGCGTTCGAGGCCGATGCGGCGCCGTCGAGGGCCTGCGACAGCCGTTCCTCGAGGCGACGCCGCAGCCGGCGGGTCGCGTCGTCGAACCCGTCGACTCCGTCCGGGGCTCCGACCTCCTCGAAGGTCTCGGCGAGCAGGCGCTCCTGGGCGTCGTCCGGAACGCTGTCCGGCACGGACTCGAAGCGCGCGAGGATCTCGGCGGCGGCGTCCTGCCCGTCGACGAGCACGGCGTGCCGGTCCTCGAGGCGGGTGACCGACTGGCGCGCGGCGGCACGACGGTCCGCCGCCTCGTCGAGCGCCTTCCGGAGCCGTGCCACGGACTCGCGCAGGGTCCGCAGGCCGTCGTCGGCGGCGAGCAGCGCCTGCCGCTGTTCGTCCAGACGGGTGAGCGCGTCGTCGAGCCCGAGCACGTCGATCGCCGACCAGGTGACGTCGACGAGGTGCTGGTGGGCGGCACGCAGGGCGTCGAGTGCCGTGATGTCCTGTGCGACGTCGGCGCGCCGGGCCTCGAGCGTCGCGAGGTCCTGCGCGATCGACGCCAGTTCCTGCTCGACCGCCGCCACGCGGGCCTCGTTCGTGAAGCCGATGACGTTGGCCTGCCGGCGGTCGCCGTGCGCACCACGACGGCCGTCGCGGAGCTGCCCGGACTCGGTGACCCGACGGCCACCACCGCCGAGCTCCGCGGCGGAGGTCACGCAGCGGGCGTCGGTCCGGTCGGACTCGATGCGTTCGCGCACCCAGGTGCTGAACGGCGACGCCTTGATCGCGAGCTTGCCGGACACCATCGCGGGGTCGCCGTCGAGGTCGATGTGCGGGCCGGTCGGGACGCCCTCGAACTGGATGCGGACCGGCAGCCGGAGTGCGTCGATCGCCTCGCTGAAGGACGCGAGGCGGTCCTGGTCGACGAGGAGCGTGCGCGCGACGGGCGCGAGCACGGACTCGATGGCCGTGCGCCAGCGTTCCTCGCCGGGCAGCACGTCGAGGAGCTCGGCGACGAACGGCAGCTCCGACGGGTCGATCCCGGCGGCCCGGGCCATCTGTAGTCGGGCCTCGTGCATCGGCAGCGGCACGGCGCCCTGCCGGTGCTCGAGCGACTGCCGCTCCTGACGGAGGGACCGTTCGCGGTCGAGGAGCGGGTACTCCTCGCGGGTCAGGGCGTCGCGGCGGTCGTCCAGGTCCGAGCGTGCGGCGGCGTACGTGCCGAGGAAGTCGTGCGAGCTGCGCTGGGCGGCGGTGAAGTCGGCCTCGGTCGCGACGGACGTGCCGAGCACCGCGGTGCGCTCGTCGAACGTGGCGCGGGTGCGGACCACGGCGTCGCGCTCACGCGTGAGGCGTTCGATCCGGTCCTCGAGCTGCGCCAGCGCGTTGCCGCCCTGGTCGCGGAGGCGGGCTTCCGCGTCGCGCAGTTCGATCTCGACGGCGGCGTGCCGGGCCTCGGCCGCGGCGACCTCGGCCCGGGATGCGGTGCGCTCCCGTGCGTTGCGCGCCACCTCGGCGTCGAGCAGTTCACGCTTGCGGGTGGCCGTCCAGTGCGCGAACGGGGAGACCTCGGCCCCGGTGGCGATCCCGTCGAGCGCGGCTGCGGCGTCCTGCGCGCGGGAGATCTCGGCGTGCAGGTCGACGATGGGGGAGAGGATGCGGACCTTGCGTTCCTCGGTGTCCATCGCCTCGTACGCCTCGTCCAGGGCGGAGAAGTGCGCGAGCGCCCGGTCCGCGGCCTCGTACGTACCGGGGGTCTCGAGGACGAGCGACTTGTAGAGCGCGTCGACCGTGGGCAGGTGCTGCCCGGCCTGGATGCGGGCGAGGAGCCGCATCGCCCGGTTGCCGCCCCCGGAGTCACCGATGCCCAGCCGGGTCTGCAGGGTGTACGCGAGCTCCTGGTAGGTGTCGCGGATGACGAGTCCGGGCACGCGGCCGGTCAGCTCGAGGTGGTGGAACCGGGACGGCACGAACTCCTCGAGCCGCCGCAGGTCGAAGGTGTCGTCGACGGTCGCCATCGTCATCTGGATGTCGCCGACGCCGCGGGCGCGCTTCGGCACGATGTACGCGCGGAGCACCGTGAAGCGCCGCTCGTCGTCGTTGCGGAACGTCACCGCGGCGGCGCCCCACGTCGTCTGGTCGTCGCCGCGCAGGTTCACGTCGCGCAGCGCCCCGGACTCCGGGTCGCGTCGGGTGTCGACCTTGCCGCGCAGGTACGTCAGCAGGTTGCGCTGGTCGGCGCTGCGCGCGCGCCCCGTCGTCGCGTCGTTCGAGGCGCCGTTGAACGGCACGTCGGACGGCATCATGACGGCGAGGTACGCGTCCATCAGCGTCGATTTGCCGGTGCCCGAGGCGCCGGAGATGAGCGTCGCGGTGCCGGAGAGCTCGACCTGCCGGTGGCCGTGGAAGCCGCCCCAGTTGACGACCTGCATCGACTCGGCCCGCCACTGCGCGACGGTGTCGAAGAGCGCGGTCATCCCGTGGGCGTCGATCGCGGTGTCGGTCATGCGTCCGTCTCGCCTTCGTCGTCGGTGTCGGTCTCGTCGGCCGGGAGGCGCGGGTCGTCCCCGTCGATCGGCTCGCCGTCCGGCGTGGTCGCGTCACCGTCCGTGGTCGCGTCCGGCCGCGCGGCGTTCGCCCGCAGCCACGCGTCCAGTTCGAGGAGGCGCTCGAGGGGGAGCAGCACCTCGACGACGCTCGCCACCCGGAAGCGGTCCGGGTCGCTGGTGCGCAGCAGGATGCGCGCCGTCACGAGGCGTTCGACCGCCTTCGCGACGCGGCCCTCGTCACGGGTGCGGTCGGTCGCGGTCGCCGGCCGGAACCCGGCGACGTGCCCGAGGATCTCGGAGCGGTCGACGACGACCTGGTCGGGGCCCGGGCGGGTGTCCGCGCGGAGCCGCATCCGCAGGTAGACGAGGACGATCGTCTCCTCGCGGGTGTACGGCACGTCGCGGAGGAGGGTCGGGAACCCGCGGCGCTGGCTCTCCGAGCGGGCCTGGCGCTTCCACGCCACCTCGCGGTCGCGGTCGACGTGCAGCTCGAGGAACAGGTCGTTGAGGCGCGAGCGCAGCTGGTGCTCGGCGTCGAGCACCGCCCGCCACTCGTCGGCGTGGGTCCGTGCGCTCACGTACGAGTTGCGGAGGAGGGCCACGAGCGCGCGGCGCTCGCGGTCGTCGAGGCGGCCCTCGTCGCCCTCGAAGAGGGCGAAGCTCGTCTCGTCGCGCTCGTCGTCCCGCAGGACGGTCGTGGGGTCGTCGTCGGGGACCGTCTCGTCCACCGGTGCCGGCGTCGTGTCGCTCACCGTGCCTCCTGTCCGTCCTGGTCGTCGGTCGTGTCGGGGGTGCCGTGCCGGTCGTCGAGCACGGCGGTCGGCATGCTGAAGGCGACCCGGCTGCCGTCCGGCCGCACCGTGTGGTGCAGGGCGACGTCGGCTGCGCGCTCGAAGTCCTCGTGCCCGGTGAGCAGGTGCGCCAGGCCGAACAGCTCCACGGGGCGACGCTGCTCGGGCGGCAGGCCGTGGAAGGCGTCGACGCTCGTGTCGGCGGTCGCCGAGCGCAGCACGGCACGGAGCTCGGTCAGGAGTGGGCCGCCGTGGCGCCGGAGCGTCTCGACGTCGAGGTCCTCGAAGACGTCGTCGTCGGGCTCCTCGATGGGCGGCGGCACCGACTCGGCGTCCGGGTCGTAGAACCGTTCGCGGAGCGTGCCGACCTCGGCCGTCGCGGGGAGCAGTCCGAGGGGGAGCCGGTCGCGCGCGGAACCGTGGTCCATCCACGTGGCCAGCCCGCGGTTGATCGACCGGATCACCGCGTCGAGCTCGCGGTCGCGGACGACGTCGTGCGCGACGATCTGGTCGCGGAGCGTCGCCGTGAGCTGCCGGCGCTGGGCGAGGACGTCCTCGATGCCCTGCCGCAGGATGACGACCGTGTTCCGGAAGGCCCGGCGCTCACCGGCCCCGAGGGACTCGGCGAACGGGTGGGCCAGGATCGTCGCGATGTCGTCGCGCAGGCGCAGGAGGAGCGCGTCGTCGCGGAGGAGCTCGAAGGCCCCCTCGAACGCGCGGCCCTCGGGCGTCGCCTCCATCAGGGTGTCGGTGCGCGCGAGGTAGTCGTCGAGGATCTCGCCGATCGGCCGGACCTCTTGGCGGAAGTCCTCGACGATCGAGCGGTGCATCGTCGCCACGGCTTCCTCGACGCGCTTGAAGTCGCTCGGGAGCTGCCGGATGAGGTCCGAGATGTTCGTGTAGCCGTCCCGCATCCGGGCGTCGTCCACGGTGTCGACGTCGCCCTGCTCGAGCCGCTCGCGTTCCGCCTGCAGCTCGGCGATCTGGGCGTCGATCCGGCGGATCTGGACGTCGGGGTCGGGCTCGGCACGCGCTGCCCAGCGGTGGACCGCGTCGACGATCATCGCGAGGCGGCTCTCGCTGATCAGCGCACGGTCCGACGACAGGGCGTCGACGAGGGACAGCGCCTCGAGCGCGTGGCTCGTCAGCGAGTACTGCTCGTCGCCGTCGGGGGAGTTGGAGCGCACGAGCCACTGGGCGGCGACCCACTCGCGGCAGAGGGCACGGCCGTTCGGTCGGGCGTCCGGTCCTCCGGGCTGCACCGGGTCGGCGACCACCTGCTCGCTCGCGGGCACGCGCGCGCCCGTGGCCTGCAGGCGTGCGACGTGCTCCTCGACCTGCAGGTGCATCCGGTCCGCCGGGACGTACTGCACGTCGCGGTCGAAGACCGTGCGGAAGACCGCGAGGACGGTGGCGCTCGTCGGGCGGGACATCAGCCGCAGGGTCGGACGGTCGAGGACCGCTCGGACGCGGGCGAACTCGAGGTCGACGTCGGTCATGGGCCCCCTCGTCCGGTCGGGTTCGGCTGCTTCGTGCTCGTGTCGACCGCTCACGTGTCGGCCGACGGTGCGGGCGTCACGACGGTGCACGACGTCCGACACATGACGAGAGCCCGACGCTGCTGCGTCGGGCTCTCGGTGAGGGTGGGCGATACCAGACTCGAACTGATGACCTCTTCGGTGTGAACGAAGCGCGCTACCAACTGCGCCAATCGCCCCCTGCACTGTTCGTGCGGATCGATACTAGCGGAAGTCCGGCGCACTGCCGAACACGGGCCGCCGCCCGGGTGTGGCGTCGGCCGGCGAGCCGCGCCGCCGTGGCCCAGATCCGCGTGAACACGCGGGACACGCCCGGTGAACGGGATCGATTTTGGCGGAACGGCAGCGGTTCGTATAGAGTTTACGACGTCGCCGCGAGAGCGGGTCGGACAAACGGATGTGACTTCGGTCACACCATGCGGATGTGGCGCAGTGGTAGCGCATCACCTTGCCAAGGTGAGGGTCGCGAGTTCGAATCTCGTCATCCGCTCGAGTGTGGCCCTCTTCGGAAGGCCACGACTCACCAGAGGGTATCCCACCGTTCGGGTACTCACGGAGACGTGAACCTCGATGGTGGGGTGGCCGAGAGGCTAGGCAGCGGCCTGCAAAGCCGTCCACGCGGGTTCGAATCCCGTCCCCACCTCCAGACTCTGTTTCGGCGGAGACTTCTGGGCGATTGGCGCAGCGGTAGCGCGCTTCCCTGACACGGAAGAGGTCACTGGTTCGATCCCAGTATCGCCCACCAGCGAAGAGCCCCCGGCAGGACCACCAGGTCCGGTCGGGGGCTCTCGTCGTTTCCAGCCCGTGCCCGCTGGTCCGAAGGTGCCCGGGTCCCCAGGCCCGACGACGCCTAGTCGCGGGGGGTCGAGCGGTAGACCGTCGGGGCGACGTCGTGCACGGTCTTGAACACGCGGCTGAAGTAGAACGGGTCGTCGTAGCCGACAGCGCGGGCGATGGCCTCGATGCTGCTCGTCGTCGTGTCCAGGAGTTCGCGCGCTCGGCCCATCCGGACCTGGGTCTGGAACCGCAGCGGGCTCGTCCCGACGCGCTGTCGGAACTGGGCCGCGAAGTGGGACGGGCTCATCCGCGCCATGGCCGCCAGCCCCGCGACGCTGATCTGCTCCGCCGGGTTGGCGACGATGTAGTCACGCGCGGCGTCCACCACCGGCAGTGCGGACGCGCCCGCGACCTGCTCGGCGCAGAGCTGCGCCATGAGGTGCCAGGCGGCACCGGACGCGGCGAGCAGGCTCGCGTCGGTGTCACCTCGCTCCATCGCGGCGACGATCTCCTCGATGAGCGACACCGGCCGGTACACGTCGCGCAGGTGGCGCACCGGCTGGGCGGCCGTCATCCCGCTGCTGTGCAGGAACTCCTCGAGGTCACGACCGGTCAGGTGCACCCACCACAGGGTCCACGGGTCCTCGGTGTCCGCTGCGTAGGAGTGGGCGACGTTCGGCGGGAGGACGACGACCTGGCCACGTCGGACCTCGTGCCGGACCCCTCCGACGCGGACCGTCCCGCTGCCGAGGACGCAGACGAGCACGACGCACTGCGAAGAGCCGGTCGGGCGGTCCTTGCCGTGCGCCTGCGCGGTCGGGAAGTAGCCGGCGTCCGTGACGACCAGGTGCGCGATGCCGGGTTGCGTCAACGCCTGCCGGACCCGCCGCGCGGGCAGCACGCGGAGCCGTTGACCCGGGAAACCGTCCTCGATGAGCACGGGCCCATCCTGGTGCGCCGTCGTCGTTTCGTCCAGGTATTCCGTCGGATCGACCGTTCCGCGGGCTCCCGGCCGGTCCGTACGCTCGCTGCATGCTCAACGAAGAGTCGAGGCTCCACCTCCCTCCGATCCCTGCCGACCAGGACGGTCTCGCCGTCGCCGCCTGGTCGGAACCGCTCGTCATCGACACGTACGAGCCGCTCGAACCGGACCGCTTCCCGCAGTTCCTCGACCGTCGCGTCTACCAAGGATCCTCCGGGCGGGTCTTCCCGCTGCCCTTCCACGAGCGCATCGCTCCGACGAAGCGACCGCACCGGTGGGAGGCCGTGCACCTGGAGAACCGGTGGGTCCGCGTCGTGGTCCTGCCGGAGCTCGGCGGCCGGATCCACGTCGGCTACGACAAGGTCGCCGACCACGACTTCTTCTACCGCAACAACGTCATCAAGCCCGCACTGGTCGGGCTGACCGGGCCGTGGATCTCCGGCGGCGTCGAGTTCAACTGGCCGCAGCACCACCGACCCGCGACCTTCCTGCCGACCGACGTGTCGATCGAACGCGAGGCGGACGGCTCCGTCACGGTCTGGTGCTCCGACCACGACCCGTTCGCCCGGATGAAGGGCATGCACGGCATCCGCCTCCGACCGGACTCCTCGGCGATCGAGGCACGTGTGCGGCTCTACAACCGGAGCGAGCGCACCGAGACCTTCCTGTGGTGGGCGAACGTCGCCGCGGCGGTGAACGACGACTACCAGAGCTTCTTCCCGACCGACGTCCACCACGTCGCCGACCACGCCAAGCGCGCCGTCGCGACCTTCCCCGCGGTCGACGGCACCTACTACGGCGTCGACTACCCGGACCGTGTCGACGAGGACCACCCCGACGCCGACCGGCTCGACTGGTACCGGAACATCCCCGTGCCCACGTCGTACATGGTGACCGACACCGAGGACGCGTTCTTCGGCGGCTACGACCACGGCCGCCAGGCCGGCTTCGTGCACTGGGCCGACCGCACGATCTCGCCCGGCAAGAAGCAGTGGACGTGGGGCGACGCCCCGTTCGGTCACGCCTGGGACGCCAACCTGACCGACACCGACGGACCGTACGTCGAGCTCATGGCCGGCGTGTACACCGACAACCAGCCCGACTTCTCGTTCCTCGAACCGGGCGAGACGAAGACCTTCTCGCAGTTCTGGTACCCGATCAGCGCGATCGGCCCGGCGATGCAGGCCACCCGCGAGGCGGCGATCCGCGTCGACGTTCCCGAGCCCGGCACGCTGCGGATCGGCGTGGCGACGAGCGTGGTCGCGGAGGACGCCGTCATCCGCGTCGAGACCGCCGACGGGACCCTCCTGACCGCCCTGGAGGCGCGGCTCACCCCCGACGCGCCGGTGGTCGTCGACTGGGTGGCCCCGTCCGGGATCGACGCCGCGTCCCTCCGGGTCGCGGTGGTCAGCGCCGACCACGAACTCGTCCGGTTCGCCCGCCGACCCGCGGACGTCGACGCCGCAGCGCCGGCCCCGGCCGTCGCACCCCCGGCGCCGGCCGACGTCGCCACGACCGAGGAGCTGGACCTGATCGGGGACTACCTCGAGCAGTACCGGCACGCCACCCGGTCCCCGGAGCCGTACTGGCAGGAAGCGCTGCGCCGTGACCCCGGCGACGTCCGCGCCCACGTCGCGCTCGGGTCACGTCGGTACGCGTCGGCCGAGTACGACCGCGCCGTCGCGCACCTGCAGCAGGCCGTCGACCGGCTCGTGTCCTGGGCGCCGAACCCCTCCGACGGTCGGGCGCACCTCCGGCTCGGTCTCGCACTGCTCCGCGCCGGGCGCACCGACGACGGACGTCGCGCCCTCGGCAAGGCCACCTGGAACGCGGCTGAAGCGGCACCCGCCCACGTCGCCCTGGCGCGGAGCACCGCGGCCGAGGACCCGGCCAGTGCACTCGACCACGTGCAGGCCGTGCTGCGGAAGGACCGCGAGCACCTGCAGGCCCGGGACATCGCCGTCGTGCTGCTCCGCCGCCTCGGGCGCACCGCCGAGGCCGAGGTCGTGCTCGCCGAGACGCTCGCGATCGACCCGCTCGACCAGTGGGCGCGGCACCTCGGCGGACGCCCGGTGAGCGACGACGGCACGATCCTGCTCGACGTCGCGCTCGAGTACGCGTCGGTCGGCGCCACCACCGAGGCGCAGGACGTCCTCGCCCTCGCCGAGCGGCGTGCCGACCGGCAGGCGCCCGGACAGGTGAACGTCCGTCCGCTCGTCGCGGTGCACCTCGCCGACCTCGCGCTCCGGAACGGCCGCTCGGAGGAGGCGCACCGCGCCGTCGCGTACGCAGCCGCAGTCGACCCGACCAACGCGCTGCCGTCGCGGCTCGACGACGTCGACGCACTGCGTCGGGTCCTCGCCGTCGACCCCTCGGCCGCGGTCCTCTGGTCGATGCTCGGGTCCTGGCTCTACGACCGCGGGCTCGCGGGAGCCGCGGTGGACGCCTGGGAACGGGGCGTCGCCGCGGACCCCGACGAACGCAACGCGGCCGTCCTGCACCGCAACCTCGGCGTGGCAGCGGTCAACGTCGCCGGCGACCTCGGACGCGCAGCGACCCACTACGCCGCCGCACGGGCCGCGCTGCCCGACGACGCGCGACTCCTGCTCGAGGACGACGAGCTCGCGGCCCGCTCAGGCCGGTCCGCCGCGGAACGCCTGCGCGTGCTCGACGAGCGCCCGGACCTCGTGGCGCAGCGCGACGACCTCACCCTGAACCGCGTCGGCCTGCTCCTCGACCTCGACCGCGTCGACGAGGCCCACGCCGTGATGACCGCACGCCGGTTCCAACCGTGGGAAGGCGGGGAGGGCACCGCCCTCGCCGCGTGGGACCGGACGGCGCTCGCGCTCGCACGACGGTCCCTCGCCGACGGCGACCCCGTCGCCGCGGCGGACGCGGTCGAGTCGGCCCTGCACCCGCCCGCGTCGCTCGGTGAGGCACGGCACCCGCTCGCCACGACCGCCGACCTGCACCTCGTCCTGGGCGACGCGCTGGCGGAGCTGGGGCGCGCCTCCAGTGCGGAGGCCGCCTGGCGGACCGCCGCCGCAGCGACCGGCGACTTCACCGACATGGCGACCGCACCGTTCACCGAACGGAGCGTCTGGTCGATCGCGGCACTCGACCGGCTCGGTCGACGGGACGAGGCCCGCCGCCGGCTCGACGACCTCGCGCACCACGCCGACGAGCTCGCCGTCGCACCGACCGAGGTCGACTACTTCGCGACCTCGCTGCCGACCATGCTCCTGTTCCACGCGGACCTCGCCGCGGAACGGGACGCCACCGTCGGCCGGCTCCGGACACTGCACCAGGAGCTGTCCGCCTCCCTGTCCACCCACGTCACGGACGCCGTCCGCGACTGACGACCACGGGCGATCCCGCTCGACCCGGCAACGTCGCCGGCACCCGAAAGGAAAGCATCACCATGACCCGGACCCATCTCCGACGAGGAGCGATCGTCGCGGCCGGCATCGCCGCCGTCGCGCTGGCCCTCAGCGCGTGTTCCGTCCCCACCGCCGGCACCGGCAACGGCTCGAGCCTGCGCATCGGCGCCATGTACCTGGACTCCCAGGGCTTCTACGGCGGCGTGAAGAAGGGCGTCGGGGACGCCGCCGACGCCAGCGACACGAAGGTCAAGTTCCTCGAGTCGACCTCCGCTGGCGACGTGTCGAAGGAGAGCTCCTTCATGAACACGCTCGTCTCGAGCAACGTCAACGCCATCATCATGTCCGCCGTGTCGACCGACGGCAGCCTGCCGGCCGTCAAGCAGGCGTCGAAGGCCGGGATCCCGGTCGTCTGCTACAACACCTGCGTCTCGGACGACGCCGTCAAGCAGTACGTGTCCGCCTACGTCCTCGGCGACCCGGCGAAGTTCGGCTCGATGCTCGGCGACAAGGCGGCGGAGTACTTCAAGCAGGAGGGCATCGAGTCGCCGAAGATGGGCGTCATCAACTGCGAGCAGTACGAGGTCTGCAAGGAGCGCTTCGCGGGCTTCAAGGACGCCCTGACGAAGGCGCTGCCCGGCGCCACGTTCGTCGCGAACCAGGAAGGTGCCGAGGTCGACCAGGCCGTGCCCACCGCGGAGCAGATGCTCAGCGCGCACCCCGACCTGAACGGCCTGTACGGCGAGGCCGGCGGCGCGACCGTCGGCGCGTACAAGGCGGTCGAGAACCGCGGGCTCGTCGGCAAGGTCGCGGTCTTCGGCTCCGACATGACGAGCGACATCGCGAACGAGCTGAAGAAGGGCACCACCCTCAAGGCCGTCGTCGACATCTCCGGCATCGAGGCCGGCAAGCTCGCGTACAAGGCGGCGGCGAAGGCGATCGACGACAAGGGCAAGGGCGCGAAGGGCGACGTGATCCCCGCACCGATCGACCTGTACCAGCCGGACGACGCTGCGAAGTGGCTGGAGACCCACGAGGACGGACTGCCCTGATCCCGGCCCGTCCCCACGGCGGGGTGACCACGGTCGCCCGCCCCACGGTGGGGTGGCCCCGGTCACCCCACCGTCCACCTTCCCCACGAGAGGTCCGTCGATGACGACACCACCACCTCCAGCCACCCGCACGGCCATCGCCGAGGTGCGCGGAGCACGCAAGCAGTACCCCGGGGTCCTCGCACTCGACGACGTCGACTTCGCGATCGCCCCCGGCGAGGTCCGGGCGCTCCTCGGACAGAACGGCGCCGGCAAGTCGACCCTGATCCGACTCCTCTCCGGGGTCGAACGGCCGGACGCGGGCAGCGTCGTGGTCGACGGCGCCCCGCTCACCGGCGGCGTCACCGAGGCCGGTCGACGCGGGGTGGCGACCTGCTACCAGGAGCTCTCCCTCATCCGGGACGTCACCGTCGCCGAGAACCTCAGCCTCGGCAAGTGGCCAACCGGACCGTTCGGGATCGACCGGCGCCGCATGGTCCGGTCCGCCCGGGCGACCCTGGAGCGTCTCGGCGCGGCCATCGAGCCCGACGCGGTCGTCAGCTCGCTCACCCTCGCGCAACAGCAGATCGTCGAGATCGCCCGCGCCGTGCAGGAGGAGCCGAAGCTGCTCATCCTCGACGAGCCGACCTCGGCACTCGCCTCGGCCGAGGTCGACATCGTGCTGGCGACCGTCCGACGGCTGTCGGCCGAGGGCGTCGCGGTGCTGTACGTCAGCCACCGGATGGACGAGATCCGTCAGATCGCCGACACCGCCACGGTGATGCGGAACGGTCGCGTCATCGAGACGGTCGACATCGCCGGTGCGGACACGAACCGGATCATCCACCTGATGCTCGGCGAGGCGCTCGAGTCCGCCCCGGCCGTCCGGCGGGCGCGCACCGACGGCGAGGTCCTGCTGCGCGTCGAGGACCTCGTCCTCGCCCCGAAGCTCGACGGCGTGACCTTCGAGGCCCGCGCCGGCGAGGTCCTCGGCATCGCCGGGCTCCTCGGCACCGGTCGCACGGAGCTGCTCCGGGCGATCGCCGGGTACGACCGCAGCCGGTCCGGCACGATCAGCATCCGCGGAACCGTCGAGGCGCGACCGACGTCCCGGCGCATGCGGCACCTGGGCGTCGGGATGACCCCGGAGGACCGGAAGGGCACCGGCATCATCCCGGGGCTCGGCATCGACGAGAACATCGTGATGTCCGACTGGAAGCGCGTCTCGGCCGGCGGCTTCCTGGCGACCGGGCGCATCCGGGCGGCCACGGAGGCACTCGGCCGACGGCTCGCCATCAAGGCGGACGACCTGTCGCGTCCGATCAACACCCTCTCCGGCGGCAACCAGCAGAAGGCCGTCATCGCCCGCTGGCTGCACGCCGACAGCGACGTGCTGCTGCTCGACGAGCCGACCCGGGGCGTCGACGTGCAGGCCAAGGCCCAGATCTACGACATCATGCGCCAGGTCGCCGACAGCGGGAAGGCCGTCGTCTTCGTCTCCAGCGAGGCCGAGGAGCTGCCGCTGGCCTGCGACCGCGTGCTCGTGCTCCGCGGCGGCCGGATCCGCGAGGAGTTCACCGCCCCGGACATCACCGTGCCGGAGGTGCTCGCCGCCTCCATGGGCGCGCACGACCCGGTCGCGGAGGACTCCGGCCCCGCCCGACCCGTACCCGACCAGACCACCGCGACGGACGTCGACGTCCCCCGAGTGAAGGACCCATCATGAGCACCACCGTCGAGACCCCTCCCGGCACGACGACCGACGGACCGGGAGCGGTCCGTCCCACCGCGTTCACCCGCGTCCGCCGCGCGATCGGCGGCAACACCACCCTGGTCAACATCGTCGGCCTGCTCGTCGCGATCGTGCTGCTGTACGCGTACCTGACGTTCAACGCGGTCGGCTTCTTCACCGCGGCGAACCAGAGCGGGTTGCTGCGGGATGCCGCACTCATCGGCGTCGCCGCGACCGGGATGACGCTCGTCATCATCGCGGGCGAGATCGACGTCTCGACCGGACCGGCCGTCGCGCTGTCGAGCGTCATCGTCGCGTCCGGCATCTCGCAGTGGGGCCTGCCGACGATCGTCGCGATCATCGTCACCCTCGTGATCGGGACCGCCTGGGGTGCCGTCGCCGGTGTCCTCCGCGCCTGGTTCGCGGTGCCCTCGTTCATCGCCACGCTCGGTCTGTGGAGCGTGCTCCGCGGACTCGCGCAGTTCGTGACGAACGCCCTGCCGGTGCAGATCCCGGACGCCGACCCGATCATGGACTTCCTCAACGGCGACGTGCTCGGCATCCCGACCCCCGCGATCGTGATGATCCTCGCCTTCCTCGTCTTCGGGTTCATCGCGCGGAAGACGTCGTTCGGCCGCTCGGTCTTCGCCGTGGGCGGGAACGCCCCGGCTGCCCGACTCGCCGGGATCGACGTCCGGCGCGTGCGCGTCACGCTCTTCGCCATCATGGGCTTCCTCGGCGCGTTGTCCGGCGTGCTCCTCACCGCACGCCTCGGCTCCGGCAACTCGACGGCCGCGAACGGTCTGGAGTTCGACGTCATCGCCGCCGTCGTGGTGGGCGGGACCGCGATGACCGGCGGCCGCGGGAGTCTCATCGGCACCTTCCTCGGGGTGATCTTCATCACGCTCATCGGCAACGGCCTCGTGCTGCTCGGCGTGAACTCCTTCCTGCAGAACGTGGTCCGCGGCGTCATCATCGTGCTCGCGGTCCTGCTCAACGTGACCCTGTCCCGCCGCCGCGGGGCCCGAGAGGACGACTGACATGACCATCACCGAGACGACCACGACGACCATGCACGGCGTCTTCCTCCCCGGCGACGCCACGGCCGAGATCCGGCAGGTCCCCGTCCCGGCGCCCGGACCGGGCCAGGTCCTCGTGCAGGTCGGGGCCTCCGGGATCTGCGGGAGCGACATCGGCTTCATCTACCGCGGCTACAAGACGCACAAGGGCCTCGACGGCGCGCCCGCGTACAAGGGCGTCGTCGCGGGACACGAACCCTCCGGACGCATCGTGGCCGCCGGTCCCGACGTGACCCGCTTCGGGGTCGGTGACGACGTCGTCGTCTACCACATCCAGGGCTGTGGGCGGTGCCGCAACTGTCGCAGCGGGTACTTCATCAGCTGCACCGACCAGCCGCACAAGGCCTCCTACGGCTGGCAGCGCGACGGCGGGCACGCCGAGTACGTGCTCGCCGACGAGTCCACCCTCGTGCCGCTGCTCGGCGACCTGACGTTCGTCGACGGCGCGCTCATCGCCTGCGGGTTCGGTACGGCCTACGAGGGCCTCGTCCGCACCCACCTGCACGGGGGCGAGGACCTCCTCGTCGTGGGACTCGGCCCGGTCGGGCTCGCCGCGGCGATGCTCGGTCGTCTCCTCGGGGCGCGCCGGGTCATCGGCGTCGAACGGAGCCCGGAGCGGATCGCCTTCGTCGAGTCGACCGGACTCGTGGACGACGTGGTCCTCGCGGACGAGCACGCCGTCGAGCGGGTCCTCGAGCTGACCGACGGCGTCGGGTGTCAGGTCACCGTCGACTGCTCCGGCTCGACCCCCGGCCGGTCGACCGCCGTCGAGGCCGCCGCCGAGTGGGGTCGGGTCGGCCTGATCGGCGAGGGCGGCCGACTCGAGACCGAGGTGTCGGACACCCTCCTGCACAAGCAGCTCACCCTGACGGCGTCGTGGGTGACGTCGTTGCAGGGCATGGAGGACGTCACCCGGATGCTCGCCACCGCCGGGCTCCACCCCGAGGTCGTGGTCTCGCACCGCCTCGGCCTGCTCGACGCGGACGAGGGCTACCGCATCGCGGCGGCGGGGGCGACGGGCAAGGTCGTCCTCGTCCCGGAGACGGCGCCGACACGGTGAGCGGCGACGTCCCGCTGCACACCCTGCTGCTCGACGACGTCGTCGCCGTGTTCGCCCCGTCGCTCGGAGGTCGACTGCTGTCCCTCCGGGCGGCCGGCGAGGAGCTCCTGTGGCAGAACCCCGCGCTCCTCGACGCGGGGCTCCGTCCGGTGGTGCCGCTCGACCGGTGGCCGGCCGGCGACGGCGGGATGGGCACGTGGGCGAACGTCGGTGGTTCGAAGACCTGGCCGGCGCCCCAGGGGTGGAGCCACGACGACGAGTGGCACGGACCGCCGGACGGGGTCCTCGACTCCGCGGCGTGGGCGGTCGAGCACGCGACGACCACCACCATCGTGATGCGGAGCGCCGTGGACCGCACGACCGGTCTGCGGCTGGTGCGCGACTTCGCTCTCGAGGGCGCCGGTCGGATGACCGAACGGATCACCCTCGAGAACCACGGTGGGACCACGTCCCGCTGGGCACCGTGGGAGGTCTGCCAGGTCCGGACCGACGACGGCGGGACGGTCCTGGTCGAACGGGCGACCCGCGCGGACGAGGTCGACCTCGGGACGTGGGAGGGCTCGGCGACGTCGACCGAGGAGCCCGGGGGACTGGCCCTGCCGGTCGGGACAGGTGTCGCCAAGCGCGGCTGGCGGTCCGGGAGCGCGATCGCCTACCGACGCGCGTCCGGCACGGTCCTCCGGCTGCACGCCGCGGCGGAGGAGCACGAGGACCGCACGGCACCGTTCCCCGACGGCGGCTGCCGGTTCGAGCTGTGGTCGCAGCGGCCGCTCGACGCGCCGGTCCCCGAGCTCGAGGGGCTCCGCCCGGACGCCCACCTCGTGGAGCTCGAGGTGCTGGGGAGGCGGACGCCCCTGCTCCCCGGGGACGCCCGGACCGTCACCGTGCGGTGGGAGGTCGTCCCCGGGGCCTGACGCCGAGGCGCCGCGCCGACCCGGACTCAGCGCTCGACGCGCCCCGCGAACCGGTACCGGAACCCGGTGCCGGTGTTCGCCGTCACGACGACGTCGTGGTACCCCCACCGGTCGAGCGGCCACCGGACCGTCCGGCGACCGGGCCCGCGCAGGTGGACGGTCTCGGCGTGCTCGACGAAGTCGTTCGCCACGAGGTCGAAGCGGACCTCGGCGTGCCCGGTGTTCTCGAGCACGACCTCCAGCGTCGGTCGTCCGCCGTGGCCCGCCACGACCGAGGCGTGGGGGAGTCCGACGTCCGTCCGGTCGCCCGGGACGACGGTGCCGGCGAACCGGCGGAGGAACCGGTCCGGCCCGTGCACGCTGACGTCGTAGCGGCCGTCCGTCCGCGTGGTGTCCCACACCCACTCGGTCGAGCCACCCGGTGCGACGGTGTGCGGATCGGCGCGGAACGGCAGCGCGATGTTCGGGTACACGAGGTGGTTGACGCCCTGCGTCCCGTCGTTCGCGAGTGTCAGGGTGACCCGTCCGGACCGGCGGTCGACCGCCGCGTCGGCGCGTTGCCGGTAGGGCAGGGCGCGGTGCTTCGCCGTGCCCGGATCCTGCACGGGCATGCGCTGTGCACCGGGTGCGGGCTGCTGGATCGGCGGCTTCGCGTGGTCGGCGTCGGCGGCGGCGACGAGCGCCTGGGTCTGGTCGAGGCCCGGGACGACGTCGGTCCCGGGGATGCTCGTGTCCGGCGCCGTGAAGTCGAAGCAGCTGGTCAGGTCCCCGGAGACGCTCCGCCGCCAGGCCGAGATGTTGGGTTCGCGGACGCCGGTGACCTGCTCGAGGAAGCGGATCACCGAGGTGTGGTCCGACACCTGCGAGTTCACCCACCCGCCACGGCTCCACGGGGAGACGACGGTCATCGGGACGCGGGCGCCCATGCCGATCGGCAGGCCCTCGACGAACTCGCCGGGCGTCCCGGCCTCGGGGAACGGTGCGACCACGTGGTCGAAGTACCCGTCGTTCTCGTCGTAGTTGACGAGCAGGACCGTCGACGCCCAGGTCTCCGGGTTGCTGAAGAGGGCCTGCACCACCGCGTTCGTGTAGTGCGCGCCGTAGTCCGGGCTCGCGGCCGGGTGCTCGCACCAGCCGTACGGGGCGACGACGTAGGACACCGTCGGCAGGCTGTTCGTCGCGCAGTCCCGACCGAAGTCTCGGAGGAGGTACCCGACGTCCAGGCCCTTGCCGGAGTTCGGCTTCCACCCGTCGTGCAGGCCGGCGCGCTCGGCGAGCTGCCGCCGTGCCGGGTCCGAGGAGGCGAGGGCGTCGTGGTACTGCCCGAACAGCCACAGCGGGTTGTCCCCGTAGTCGCCGACGTACGGGTCCGATCCGCTGTCCCCGACCTCGTCGTTCGCGTAGGTCTTCCAGCTGACGCCGGCCGCCTGCAGCCGCTCGGCGTAGGTCGTCCACGCGAACACCGGGTCGTAGTCGGCGGGGTTGTCGGTCGCCGGGCCGCCGCGGGTGCCCTGCGGATCGATCGTCCCCGACCACTGGTAGAGCCGGTTCGGCGTCGTCGGCCCGTTCAGCGAGCAGTGGTAGTCGTCGCAGATGGTGAACGCGCGGGCGAGGGCGCGCTGGTACGGGACGTCCTCCTCGGTGAAGTAGCCCATCGTCTGGGCGCTCTTGGCGTCGACCCACTGGTTCCAGGCGCCGTCGTTCCACGCCGTGTGTCCGCCGCTCCAGGAGTGGTCCAGGCCACCGGCGTTCTGCGCGTTGTACTTCGTGGTGTCGAGGCGGAACGGCAGCATCACGCCGCCGTCCGTGCGCGCCGGTGCCGGTTGGTGGAAGACGTCCTGTCCGGTGGGGAGCTCGAGCGCCTGCTTGTCGGAGAAGCCCCGCACCCCGGCCATCGTCCCGTAGTAGTGGTCGAAGGACCGGTTCTCCTGCATGAGCACGACCACGTGCCGGACGTCCTTGATCGATCCCGTCCGGACGGCCGCGACGGCGCTGTCCGTCGCGCCGCGACCGAAGGCGCTCCCGGCCGCGACGCCGGCCATGATCGCGGCGGCACCGCCGACGAGGAGTGCTCGCCGGCTGACGCCGGTACGGACGGCGGCGGGGTAGGTCGCGTCCGGGGTGAGGGGCGGTGCGGCGGCGAGGGTGACGTCGGGGGCGCCGTGCTCTGGCTTCCTCGTGCTCATCGGGGGCCTTCCTGTTCGGTGGTGCGGGTGGTGGGGTCGGACGGGTCGTCGGTCGACCCGGTCACCGGTCGTGCGCGCCGACGGCGCAGCGCCGACGCGCCGAGTGCGAGCAGGGTGAGCGCGACGAGTGCGGTGCCGAGCAGCCCGGTGGACCCGGTGAAGGCGAGCGGACCGGACGGGTCCGCCCGGGGGTCGGACGCGGGGTGTGCGCCAGGCCGGCCGTCCCCGCCGACCGGGGTCGCGCCTCCCGGCCGTGCCGGACCGGTCCCGCCCGTCGCCGGTGTCCCGGCACCGGAGTCCTCGGTGAGGACGAGGGTGGCGGCCACGGCGAGGTGGTCCGACGTCCAGCGGTTCGCGCGCGAGCCGGCCACGGGGAACCCGTCGACGGCGGTGTGCGCCTCGGTCACGGCGATCCGTCCGGCGACGAGGACGGCGTCCTGGCGCCCGGTGCTCGGCGGCACACCTGCGTCGCGGGCGGCCGACGGCGTCGCGCCGACCGAGCGTCCGTCGAAGACGTCGGTGGTGGCGCCCGGGTGCGCCGCGACGGACGGTTCGGCGGTGCGGTAGGCGTCCCGGAGGCCCGCGGCCGCGAGCGCCGCGGTCACCGGCCACGCGACCGGGCCGACGCCGCAGGTGTCGTCGGCCCGGGTCCAGTCGAGGTGGGAGGGCGACCGCAGCGCGCCCAGGAGCACGACGCGGGCGCCGGTGCGGACGTCGGTCCGCACCCGGTCCGCGATCGCGACGGCCGCACGGGTCGTGTCGGTGTCGCGTTCCGCCGCGACCGTGCGCGCGGCGCCGGCCGTGCAGACCGAGGCGGGGTCGACGGCGCTGGTCGGCAGGTCGACGTCCCAGACGACGACGCGGGTCCCCGCGACGTCGACGGTGACGCTCAGGGCCTGGAGGCGCGGGGAGACCCCGGCGCGCGGCTGCAGCGGCCAGGCGGACAGGACGGCACGACCACCCGGCGCCGTCTCGACGTCCCAGCCCAGGGCGGTGGCCAGTTCCTGTGCCTCGTCCCCGGAGGTGTCCTGGAGCGCGAGGAGGTCCACGCGGTCCGCGACCACCGAGCGCGCCAGCTTCTCGACCGGGTCGTCGACGTGGGTCCCGCCGTCCCAGGCCTCGAGCGTCTCGGCCTTCACCCTCGGCGGCGTGCCGGGGTCGGTGACCGGGAACTCGAGGACCACCGAGCCGGTGACGCCGTCGGACGCGGTGGCCGTGACGGTGAGGAGCGCCGGGTGCAGCAGGGACGACGACGGAGCCGTCCCCGTGACGGTGCCGTCCGGTGCGACCCTGAGCCAGTCCGGGCCGGCCGTCGACGCGAACGTCGGCGCCACGGTGGGCCGACCGCCGTCCGTCGCCCGCCACGCTCCGGCGACGGTGCGGTGGATCGCGGTACCCGCACGGGTCGCCGGTTCGACGACGTCGTCCTGCAGGAAGTGCGCCGTCGTCGGTGCCCCGGTGCCGACCAGCGGCGCCGCCGGCGTCAGGGTGAAGGTGATCGGTGGAGCGAGGCGCTGGTACCCGTCCGCGTACAGCAGGACCGCTCCGATCCTGGTGTCCGCCGGCAGCCCCGCGGTGGACAGGTCGGCGGTGCCCGTCGTCGTCGCCGGCACGTACGTCCACGTGGTGGAGGCGCCGTGGGACTGCCCGTCGGCCGGCATCGTCGACGGGTCGGCGTAGATGCCGATCCAGTTCCGGGCGTCCGGCGACGTGGTCGAGAACGAGAACCGGACGGTGTCGCCGACGTGCGCCCCGGTCGTCTCGAGGCGGAGCGTGCCGTCGTTCGTCGGACCCGACGTGGGGGCGGCGAGCGTGAAGGTCACGGGCGGTGCGAGCCAGCGGTAGCCGTCGTCGGCGAGGAGGTAGGCCGTGATCGGGTGTCCGGCGGTCAGCGCGGTGCTCGGGATGGTGACGGTGCCGCCCTCGCCCGGTGTGTACGACCACGCCGTGCTCGCTCCGACGTGGGTCTGGTGCGTCGGCCCCTGCGCCGGGTCGTCGTACACGGCGACCCAGTCGTGCTCGGCCGGGGTGGAGGTGGACCACGCGAACCGGAGCGGGTCGCCCTGCACCGGGTCCGACGAGACCAGCCGGAGGCTGCCGTCGGCGGTCGGCGACGGCGAGCTCGTGGGGGTGCTCGTCGCGGCGCTCGTCGCCTCGTCGCTCGTCGCGAGGGCCGGCGCCGCCACGAGTGCGTCGGCACCCGCGCTCAGCACGGTCACGAGGAGGCCGACGGCGAGCCAGCGGGAGACGGATCGGGGGAGACGCACCCGAGCATGACAGCGAGCCGCGTTGAACCGGTCCCTGCTCGGCCGTGGCGTCGCGGTGAACGCGGGCGGTAGGGCCGCTCCGGACCTGTCCACGTGTCACGCACGGGGTCGGCCCGCCACCGCTGTTCACCTGCTGGTCGCCGTCCCGCACCTGGACAGGTCGGCCGCGCCACGCAACGATCGGGACGTGCGCGCGCTCTACCGGAACATCGCCGACGACCTCGCCGACCGGGTGCTCCGTGGGGAGTTCGACTCCGACGGGGCACTGCCGTCCGAGCACGACCTCGCGGCCGACTACGGGGTGGCACGGGGGACGACGCGGCACGCCCTCGGGACGCTGCGGGCCGGTGGTCTCCTCGAGGCGCGGCCCGGCGCACGGTGGCGCGTCCGGTCCGCCGCCCGGAGCCAGGAGGCGGGACGCCTCGAGTCCTTCGCGCAGTGGGCCCGGGCGCAGGGCCGCGAGCCCGGGGGACACGTCGTCGCGGTGCGGTCCGCTCCAGCCACGGTCGTCGAGCGTCGCCGCTTCCGGGTCGTGACCGCGGACGACCAGGTCCTGCACGTCACCCGGGTCCGGTCGCTCGACGGCGTGCCGGTGATGCTCGAGCGGACGACCTACGCGCCCTGGGTGTCCGCGGTCGTCCGGTCGATGCCCGACTGGCAGACCTCCGTCACCGCGGCCATGGAGGACCGCTTCGGGATCCGGATCGGCTCGGCGGCGAGCACCGTGGACGCGGTCGCCGCGACCCAGGAGGAAGCGGACCGGTTGGGGGTGCCCCTCGGATCGGCGCTCCTCCGGTTCCAGCGGAGCAGCGTGGCCGAGGACGGCCGACCGCTCGAGTCCGGGGACGACCGGTACGTCGGGGGCGCGGTGCCGCTCCGGTTCCGCAGCACACCCGCGTGGGCCCCCTCACCGGACGGCGGCGGCGGGCGGTAGGAACAGCGTCCCGCGGACGACCGAGGCGTGCGCGGTCCGGGCGGCGACCACCGCCCACGCGACGACGAGGGCCGCCCCGTAGCACCCGGCGAGGAGCTGCACGGCGACGAGTCCGGTGTGCGCGGCGAGTCCGTTCAAGCCGGTCGCGCACGTCCCGACCGGGAAGGTGAAGGACCACCAGGTGAGCCCGAAGGGCAGGTGGGACCGGGCCGCCCGGACCGTGACCGCGAGTGCGATGCCCGTCCAGAGCAGTGCGAACCCGGTCATCGCGAAGCCGTAGACGAGGGCGACGACCCCGAGCCCCCGGGCGGTGCCGACGTCCACCGCGCCGGGTGCACCGGCGGCGAGGAGGTTGACGGCGGTCACGGACTGGCCGACCGGTCCCAGGACGATCCACAGCGTGGGGACCATGCCGACCGGTCCGACCCGGTGGTGCACCAGCCGGCCCCAGATGAGGCCGATCACCGCGAGCGAGGCGACGAGGCTCAGCCCGAAGAGCGCGTAGCACCCCCAGAGCAGCGTCTCCCGCGGCTGCCCGGCGGGCGTGTGGGGCAGGAGCAACGCCCCGGTCGAGGCGGACACCATCGGCGGCACGATCGGCATCAACCAGCCACCGAACGCCGCGTCCGGCCCGTTCTCGTGGCGGGTGAACGCCAGGTAGGGCACCGCCACCGCGCTGCACAACCCGGTGACCGTGCCGAGCGTCCACAGCACCCAGTCGACGGACACGGCGGCCGGGAGTCCGATCCAGTCCCGACCGACCAGCAGGGCCCCGGCCCCGACGGTGAGGAGGGCCATCGGCGGGGCACCGTAGAAGTGCGCCATCACCGGATCGCGGTGGTGGCGGACGGCGACCGTGCGGTACCGGATCCAGTGCAGGACGGTCGCCACCGTGAGCGCGACGAGGAGCGCGGCGGCGACGGCCCACACCACCGTCGCAGCGGTGCGGAGCCCCGGGAACTGCCAGGGCGACGAAGCCGCGACGACCGCGACGATCCCGGTGCCCATGATCGACGCGAACCAGTTCGGGGTGAGGAAGGCGACGAGCTGCCCGGGCCGGTCGAGCGCGCGGAACAGTCGGTGGTCGTGCGTCGCGGCGGAGCGCTCGCGCTCCGCAGCCGTCGGGAGTGCCCTGGTGGTCATGGGTCCAGCGTCGCCCGCCGGTCGGTGCTCCGCCATGGCGGACTGCTTGTGCGGGCACAATGTGTCCTTGTGACCTCCCGTCCCCTCACCGACCGCGCCCTCGACCTCGACACGCTGGTGGTGCTCGAGCGCATCGCGGAGACCGGCTCGATCTCGCGCGCGGCCGACGCCCTCGGGGTCACCCAGCAGGCGGTGTCGGCGCGTCTGCGGTCCGCTGAGGCGTCCGTGGGACACCGCCTGGTCGACCGGTCGGCGTCAGGGTCCGTGCTGAGCGAGACCGGTCGACTGGTCCTCGGACTGGCCGCGCCGGTCCTCGAAGCGGCCCGCCGGCTCGAGGCGGGCCTGGTCGCCCTGCGGCAGCCGAGCGGCTCGGTCGTCGTCGCCGCGTCGCAGACGATCGCCGAGCTCCTGCTCCCGGAGTGGTTGCTGGCGTTCCGGCGGCGGTTCCCGGACGGTCGGGTCCGCTTGGTCGCGGGCAACTCGGCGACCGTCGACGACCTCGTGCGGTCGGGCGTCGCCGGTGTCGGCTTCGTCGAGGGACCGACCGTGGGCGCCGACGTCCGGTCGCGGGTGGTCGGCGAGGACGAACTCGTCGTGGTCGTGGCTCCCGGACATCCCTGGGCCACGGCGGCGTCGCTCGCGGCGGCCGACCTCGCCACCACGCCGCTGCTGGTGCGCGAGGCGGGGTCCGGCACCCGCGCCGCGCTCGAGGCCTGGCTCGGCCGCACCGGTGCAGCCCTCGCGACCCCCGCGGCGGTGCTCGAGACCACGGGCATCATCCGCGCCACCGCACGCGCGGGCGTCGCGCCGGCGGTGCTCAGCGCGCGCTCGGTTGCGGCCGACCTCGCCGACGGCACCCTGGTCCGCGTTCCGCTGGACGGCACACCGATCGTCCGGGAGTTCCGCGCTGTCTGGAACCACCCGGCGTCCGCGGACGTCGAGGCGTTCCTCCAGGTGGCGGCCGGGCGGAGCGGGTCCCGGAGTCGGTGACCCCTGTCCGGGGGTGAGTTCTGCCCGATCGCCCCGAACGCTCCCGGCAGAGCGCATACTCCACTGACCGGAGAGCACGTCGGCGTCGTCGACGCGGACCTCGTGCTTCTTCCCCGCAGACAGGTGCCGTCATGGCAACGTCCCGCTTCCTCCGCTCCGTCACGACGGGATGCGCCGCGGTCGGCCTGGTCGCGTCCGTGGTCCTCATGGCGACCTCCGCGGCCTCGGCCGCGACGGTCATCGACGGTCCGGTCGACCTCGGGACGGCGTCGACCTACGGCGTCCTCGGCGCCAGTGCCGTCACCAACACCGGCCCGTCCGTGGTGACGGGCGACCTCGGGGTCTCGCCCGGCACCTCGATCACCGGCTTCGGTGCGGCGCCGAACGGCGTCGTGGACGGGACCGTCCACCGCACCGACGCCGCGGCGGCGCAGGCGCAGCGCGACACCACGACCGCCTACGACGTGGCGGCCTCGCTGACACCGAACCGCAGCGGTCTCACGCAGCTCAACGGCCTGTCGCTGACGCCGGGCGTCTACTCGGGTGGCGCACTGTCACTGGCGGACACCGGCGCGCTGACCCTCGCCGGCAGTGCCGACTCCGTGTGGGTGTTCCAGGCCGCCTCGACCCTGACGATCGGTTCCGGCACCCGGATCACGATCACCGGTGGTGCGAGCTCCTGCAACGTCTTCTGGCAGGTCGGCAGCTCCGCGACCATCGGGACCGGTGCGCAGTTCCAGGGGACCGTCCTCGCGCAGCAGTCCGTCACCGCCACGACCGGCGCGACCGTCGCCGGGCGGCTGCTGGCTCGGACCGGCGCCGTGACGCTCGACACGAACCGGATCACGGCACCGACCGGGTGCCCGACGCCGGGGACGACGGCCGAGACCCCCGCCCCGACCATCACCTCGGGCGCACCGACGACCGCGACGGCCGGCCAGCCGTACTCGTACACCGTGACGGCCACGGGGACGCCCACGCCGACCTTCACCGCCTCCGGCCTGCCGGCAGGGCTGACCCTCGACGGCACCACCGGCGTGGTCTCGGGCACCCCGACCACCCCGGGGTCCTCGACCGTGACGATCACCGCCTCGAACGGCGTCGCCCCGAGCACCACGACCACCGTGACCATCACGGTGCGACCCGCGGCACCGACCGCGACCCCCACGCCGACCGCCTCGGCCACGCCGACCGCGCCGGCCGCGGTGCCGTCGGCGACCGGAACGCTCACCGCGGTCGCGGTCAGCGGAGGCGGGAGCGGCAGCGGGGCCGGCGAGCTCGCCTACACCGGTTCCGACCCGACCGTGCCCCTGGGCATCGCGGGCCTGCTCGTCGCAGCCGGGACCGCACTCGCGGTGCTCGCCCGACGCAGGGACGTCGGCCGCCGCACCGCAGCGCACCGGGGTCGCTGAGCCGACCGGCGCACGTCGGAACGGGTCCGCGCAGCGGGCCCGTTCAGTCGTGCGGCGTCGTCTCCCAACGCACCCAGGCGTCGAGCTGGGACCGCGCGCTCTCGAGCGACGTGTGGACGCCGGCGACCTCGCCGTCGGCGAGTCGCACGACGTAGCGGTCCTCGTCGGTCACCGTCGCGATCGTCGAGGTGCCCACGACGGCATCCCACGTCCACTGGTCCACGTGCACCCAACGGATGTGCCCGGTCGGGGCGGGGGAGGTGCTGCTGCGGGGGATCATGAGGACTTCCGGTCGGCTTCGGACGATGTGATCGTTCCGGCGGCCGGTCCCTGGTCACCTGGGGCCGACGGTAGTCCGCGGTGGCTGGGCGCCGCGCCGTCGGGCCCGCGGACGCCCCGGTGTGCGGGTCAGGGGCCCTCGACCGGCCGGTAGACGGCGATCGGCGGAGCCTGGTCGTCGCCGTCGTCGTGGCTCTCGCCGCTCGACAGCCAGGTGCGGCCCTCGTGCTCGATCGTCGTCGGCAGGTCACCGTGCACCAGGATCCGCACCGCCGGTGCATCGCCGTCGACCAGGTCCACACCGTGCGCTTCGGTTCCGCCGGGGTTGTCGTGCACGTAGCTCATGCTCCGATCGAACTCCGGTGGGCTGGGACACGCCCGGTCCGGCGCGGATCACGCCGTCGAGCGTGGATGCAGGTACAGTTACGGACTACGCGGATGTGGCGCAGTGGTAGCGCATCACCTTGCCAAGGTGAGGGTCGCGAGTTCGAATCTCGTCATCCGCTCACAGAACGAAGCGCCCCGGTCGATCGACCGGGGCGCTTCGTCGTGCACGCAGGGCTCGAACGTGCTGGGGCTCGTGCACGCCGGGGCTCGTGCACGCAGGGCCTCGTCGGTCGGCCGGAGCACGAGTCGTGGCGACACCACCGCCCGCGCGTGGTCTCGGGCGTGCGCAGGCTTCGGGTGCCCGCGCCCGCCGGACGCGCGGGCGGCCGTGCCCACTCGGGGGCGCCGGGTGGGTGGCCCGACGCGATCCCCGAGGAAGCATCCGGAGCGGAGGGGCCATCGGACTGGTCGGATCGCCCCGACTGCGGGAACCCGCACACTTCGCGCACCTCCGGCGCGTCGGTTCGCGGCCGGACAGCCAGCGTGCTCTGAGCCGCCGGGCCCGGACGACCGCCCGTCCGGACCTGCCGGTGCCGGCGACGCTGACCGCGCCGGACCCGGCGACGGCGCGCGCCCCGGCACCCTCAGCGCGGATCGACCACGGCGGCCCGGAACGCGCGGGCGCCCGGGAGTCCGACCCACTGCCCGTCCGGTCCCTCGACCACGGTGACGAGCACGGTGTCGCAGTCCCGGCAGCGCGCGACCGACCCCATCGCCGAGACGTACGCACGGCTGCGCGCCAGGGTTCCGAGGGCACTGCACCCGGCACACCGCAGGAGCACGGTCGTCGGCTCCGACCCGAGGGCCTCGGCGAGCGGACCGGCCAGCGCGTTCCCGTCGACCACGAGCATCAGCTGCCTCCGAACCGTTCTGCACGGACGTCCGCGGTGTCGTGCCCGAGGTCGCCGAGCCAGCGCAGGACCTGCTCCACGAAGGGCGTCGACCCGCACACGTAGACCAGGGCGCCGGCGCTCGGCGGGAAGACGGCCGCCTCGAGCGACGCCCGGGTCAGTCGCCCGGCGGGCACCGTCGACCCGGGTGGCGCGGTCCGGCTGTGGACGACGGTCACGTCGACACCCGCACGCTGGGCGCGCGCGAGCTCCGGCCGGAAGAAGACGTCCTCGGGCGTGCGGACCGCGTAGAGCAGCCGGAACGGCGCGTCGCCGCCGGCGTCGGCGTGCGCACCGGCGATCGCGGCGAGCGGCACGATGCCCGAGCCGCCCGCGATGAGCTGCACGGGCCGCGCGTCGTCGCCGGGGTGCCAGACGAACCAGCCGCCGAGGGGACCGTGCACCTCGAGCGCATCGCCGACCTCGACGGCGTCGACCAGGAACGGCGAGACCTCGCCGCCCTCGACGCGGTCCACGGCGAGCAGCACCGACGTGCCGTCCCCGGACGAGGCGATCGAGTACGAGCGCGTGGCCTGGTAGCCGTCCTCGGCCGTCAGCCGCAGGTCGAGGTGCTGCCCGGCGTCGTTCCCGGGCCAGGTCGGGACGTCGAGGACGATCCGCCGGGCGTTCGGGGTCTCGGGCGCGACGGACGCGACCGTCGCGGGGTGCCAGGCCGGGCGCCGACGGGCGCGTGCCGGCGTGGCGGGGGCGGTGCGCGCCTCCTGTCCGACGTGCGGGACGGTCACCAGTACCGCTCTTCCTTCCACGGGTCGCCGTGCATGTTGTAGCCCGCGTTCTCCCAGAAGCCGGGCTCGTCGTCGGCCTGCATGACGATGCCGCGCACCCACTTCGCGCTCTTCCAGAAGTACAGGTGGGGGACCAGCAGGCGGGCCGGGCCGCCGTGCTCCGGGGTGAGCGGTTCGCCGTCGGCCTCGAAGGCGATCCAGGCCTTGCCGTCGAGCACCTCGTCGAGCGGGAGGTTCGTCGTGTAGCCGCCGTAGCTGTGCACCATGCAGTGGTCGAGGCCGGTCTCGACGCCGTCGAACAGCTTGTCGAGCGGAACGCCCCGCCAGCGCATGTCGAGCTTCGTCCAGTGCGTGACGCAGTGGATGTCGACGGTGACGTCCTCGACACCGAGCGCGTGCACCTCGTCCCACGTCCACTGGTGGAGTCCGGACTCGGTCCGGATGGAGAACGCCCAGTCCGTGGGCTCGATGTCGGGCGTCGCACCGGCGGAGAGGACCGGCCAGTCGTGCACCAGGGTCTGTCCGGGCGGGATGCGGGCGTCGTCGCGGTCGTCGCGGCGGCCGCCGAACCCGCGCGTGAACGTGGCCATCGGTGCTCCTTCGTCGGTGCCGGACGGGTGCCCGTGGTCCGATCATGCCGTGCACGCACCCCCTGGATGTAACGGGTTGGTAAACGTTCGGGAGGTCCACGGTGCGCCCGCGATCCGCGACGGGCCGCGGATCGGCGTGTGCTCGGGCTCCCGTGATGCGAGGCGGGGGACTTGGGGGTTCGCCCCGAGGCCTCTATCGTTCACCGGAACGATTACAGGAGGGGTCACCCCGAATGCAGCCCATCGTCCACGAACCCCGGAACGCCGGCGGCCCGAGCCGCGCCGACGCCCGTGACCCGCGCGGCCCCGACGGCCCCGGCCGCACCGACGCCCACGGACCGAGCCGTCGCGCGCTCATCGGCGGAGCGGTCGGCCTCGCCGGGCTCGGCCTCCTCACCCTGGCCGGGTGCAGCTCCGGCGCCTCCGCCGGTACCACGTCGCTGCCCGAGGCCGCCGCCACCGGCACCGCTCGCCGTGGCGGCCGCCTCCGCGTCGCCCGACCGGCGGCGTCGGCGGCGGAGACCCTCGACTCCGCGAGCTCGCTGTCGGCCTACGAGTACCTCGGCGCCCTCTACAACCGTCTGGTCAAGCTCGACGAACAGGGCCGGACCATCCCGGACCTCGCCGACGACTGGTCCGCGAACGCCGACGGCACGGTCTGGACCTTCCGGCTCCGCCGTGGTGTGCGCTTCCACGACGGCTCGCGCTTCACCGCGGACGACGCCGTCGCGAGCATCCGGCACATCCTCGACGAGAAGACGGGCAGCCCCCAGGCCGGCGTCCTCGGCGAGGTCATGGACGCCGACTCGATGACCGCCGTCGACGCCCACACGCTGCGGTTCGCACTGACCAAGCCGAACGCCGAGTTCCCGTCGCTCCTCACCGCCTACCAGTGCTACATCGTGCCCGCCGGGGCGATCGCCGACATCGGGCGGACGGGGATCGGGACCGGGCCGTTCCGGCTGTCGTCCTTCACGCCGGCCGGTGTCGGCAGCGTCGAGGCGTTCGACGACCACTTCGCCGGCCGCCCGGTGCTCGACGGCATCGACTTCTACTCGATCCAGGACACCACCGCCCGCGTGAACGCGCTGCTGGCCGGCCAGATCGACCTCATCTCGCAGACGAACCTCGACTTCGCCACCGCGCGGGTGGTCGCAGCGTCCGACCGCGCGACCATCGCCCGCTCGAAGAACGCGCAGTGGTACACGATTCCGATGCTCGCCACCTCGGACGAGTTCCGGGACCCCCGGGTCCGCCAGGCCATGAAGCTCGCCTACGACCCCCGGCGGATCGTCGACACCGCACTGCAGGGCACCGGGTCGGTCGGCTGGGACAACCCGGTCCCGCCGCAGCTCGCCGCCTTCGTCGACGACCACCGCGAGCACGACCCCGAGAAGGCGAAGGCGCTGCTCACGGCCGCCGGTGCCGAGGGGTTCCGTACCTCGATCTACACGTCGAGCTACGAGTCGGTGTTCACCCCGATGGCGGTCGCGTACCGGGACGCCGTCGCGGACGCTGGCATCCGCCTGACGGTGAAGAACGCGAGCTCGGACTCGTACTACACGCAGATCTGGATGCAGAAGCCGCTCATGGTGAGCTACTGGTTCACCGGACGGCCGATCGACCAGCTGCTCAACCAGATCTTCCGCTCCGGCTCGTCGTACAACGAGAGCGCGTGGTCGAACGAGCGGTTCGACCACCTGCTCGACGACGCCCGGGCCGAGATGGACGACGCGAAGCGCCTGACCCTCTACCAGGACGCACAGCGGCTCGTCGTCGAGGACGGCGCCGACATGACCCCGATGTTCGGCGACCGCCTGGTCGGGCTGTCCCGTGACGTCGTGAACTACTCGGAGTACGGCTTCGAGTTCGACCACCTCCGGATCGGACTGCGCCGATGAACCTCCTCGTCCCCGTCCTCCGTCGGCTCGGCATCGCCGTGCTCACGGTGGTGCTCGCCTCGCTGTTCGTGTTCCTCGCCGTGCAGGCGCTGCCCGGCGACGTCGCACAGCAGCTGCTCGGCCAGAACGCCACGCCGGACGCCGTCAAGCAGCTCCGCGAGTCGCTCGGTCTCGACCAGAACGTGTGGCTCCGCTACCTGGAGTGGCTCGCCGGCGCCGTGCACGGCGACTTCGGCACCTCCCTCGTCAGCGGCGAGCCGGTCGCCCCGACGCTGTTCACCGCCTTCCGGAACAGCATGCTCGTCGCCGTCCCCGCGATGCTCGTCGGGGTGACGCTGTCCCTGACGCTCGGCGTCGTCGCGGGCGTCCGCCGCGGTCGTGCGTCCGACCGGGTGATCTCGATCGTGAGCCTCGTGGTGATGAGCGTGCCGGAGTTCATGGTCGCCACCGTCCTCGTGCTGCTCTTCGCGATCGGCGTGCCGCTCTTCCCCGCGGTGGTGCTGCGCGGCAGCGACGCCACGGTCGGCGAGCTCCTGCCCACGATCTGGCTGCCGATCACCGTCCTGACGCTCGCGATGGCCGCGTACATCGTCCGGACCGCGCGGTCGTCGACGATCGACGTGATGGCCTCCGAGTTCGTCACCACCGCGGAGCTCAAGGGCCTCACCCTGCGTCGGGTGGTCTGGAAGCACGCCCTGCCGAGTGCGCTGCTGCCGACGCTCAACGTCGTGGCGCTCAACGTCGCGTGGCTGCTCGGCGGCGTGGTCGTCGTGGAGAACGTCTTCAACTACCCGGGCATGGGCAAGCTCATGCTCGAGTCGGTGTTCGACCGCGACCTCCCGGTGATCGAGGCGATCGCCCTCCTCAGTGCCGTGGTCTACGTCGTCTGCAACCTCGCGGCGGACCTCGTCGCGCTCGCGCTCGACCCGAAGCTGCGCACCCGCCGGCGCCGGACCCGCGTCCGTCCACCGGCCCGTCGCCGTGCCCCCGAGAGGACCGCAGCATGACCGCCGTCGCACCCCGTTCCCGCAGCGTCGTCGGGGCCGCCGTCGCGCCCCTGCGCAGCTCGACCGCGCTGGCGGTCGGTGTCGGGCTCATCGCCCTGCACCTCGTGCTGGCCGTGCTCGCACCGGTCATCGGCGTGCACGACCCGGTGGCGACCGACTCCACGAACGTGCTCGCCGGCCCGGAGTGGACGCACTGGCTCGGCACCGACCAGTACGGGCGGGACATCCTGTCCCGGACGCTCAACGGCGGCCGGTACGCGCTGCTCGTGACGTTCCTGGCGACGACCGCCGCGGTCGCCGTCGGCACCGTCCTCGGAGCCGTGACCGCCTACGCGGACAACTGGTTCGACGAGGTCGTCATGCGCGTCGTGGACGCCCTGCTGAGCGTGCCGTCGATCCTCGCGCTCCTCGTCGTGGTGACCGTGTTCGACGCCGGGCTCTGGGTCATCGTGCTCGCCGTGACGATCGTGTACGCCCCGGCCGTCACCCGGGTGGTCCGCGGGGCCGCGCGCACAGTGATCACGCAGGACTACGTCACGGCCGCCAGGGCCCGCGGCGAGAAGCCCCTGTCGATCGTCTTCCGCGAGATCCTCCCGAACGTGCTCGACGTGGTGCTCGTGGAGTACGCCATGCGCGCCTCGTGGATCGTGCTGCTCGTCGCATCGCTGTCCTTCCTCGGCTTCGGCGCGAACCCGCCCACGCCGGACTGGGGGCTCATGGTGCAGGAGAACCGCACCGCCCTGACCGTCGTCCCGCTCGGGACGCTCGCGCCGATCGTCGCGCTCGCGACCCTGGTGGTCGGTCTCAACCTCGCGGCCGACGGACTGAGCAAGTCGCTCGGTGTCGACCGTGCGAAGCAGGGGGTCCCCGCATGACGGCCGTCCAGCCCACGAGTGTCGTCCAGGTCGACGACCTCGCCGTCTCCTACGCCGCCGGTCGCCGGTCCGTGCCCGTCGTGCGCGGCGTGTCCTTCGCCATCGCGGCCGGCCGCACCCTCGGCCTGGTCGGCGAGTCCGGCAGCGGCAAGTCCACCGTCGCGCGGACGCTGCTCGCGCACCTCCGCGCCGGGTCGACGATCGACCGCGGGACGGTCCGCGTCGACGGTGCCGACGTCTTCGCCCTGTCCGCGGCCGGCCGTCGGGCGCTCCGTGGCGGGACCGCGTCCGTGGTCGCGCAGAACGCCGGGCAGGCGCTGACCCCGTCGATGCGCGTCGGCGAGCAGATCCGCGAGGCGCTCCGCGCGCACGGCGAGCCCGACGGTCCGAAGCGGGTCGACGAGCTCGTGCGGCTCGTCCGGCTGCCGGACCCGGGCACCATCGTCCGGCGCTGGCCGCACCAGCTCTCCGGCGGCCAGCAGCAACGTGTGGCGATCGCGATGGCCGTGGCGGCCCGACCCCGGGTGCTCGTCCTCGACGAGCCGACGACGGCCCTCGACGTCGTGACCCAGGCGGCGGTCCTCGACCTCATCGCCGACCTCGGCCGCGAGCTCGGGATGGCCGTCCTGCTCGTCAGCCACGACCTCGGTGTCGTGTCCGCGATGGCCGACGAGATCGCGGTGATGCGCGACGGCGCGGTCGTCGAGCACGCCGCCACGGCGGCGCTCTTCGCCGCACCGCAGCACGACTACACCCGCGCGCTGCTGGCCGCCGTCCCGGACGGGCGGCGGCCGGGAGGCACGGGTCGCGTCGACGGGACGGCGACCGTGGCGTCGACGGTCCCCACCAGGTCCAGCGGCACCGCGCCCGGTGAGCCGCACGTCCGTCCCGTGGTGACGGCCGAGGACCTCGTGGTCCGCTACGGACGCGGCCTTCCGGCCGCGGTCGACGGCGTCTCCTTCACGATCGCGCCGCGCGAGACGCTCGCCGTCGTCGGCGAGTCCGGCAGCGGCAAGTCCACGCTCGCCACGGCGCTGGCGGGACTCGTCCCGGCCGAGTCGGGGACCTTCACGTTCGACGACGGCACGACGATCGGCGACCTGCGCGACCCGATCGCGGCGCGCTCCGCGGACCTCCGGCGTGCGGTGCAGCTCGTCTTCCAGAACGCGGACACGTCGCTCAACCCGCGGCGGACGGTCGGCGCCGCGGTCGCCCGGCCGCTCCGGCTCTTCACCGGCGGATCGTCGCGGGAACGGGTCGGGGAGCTCCTCACCAGGGTGGGGCTCGGTCCGGAGTTCGCGGACCGGTTGCCGGCTCAGCTCTCCGGCGGACAGCGGCAGCGCGTCGGGATCGCCCGGGCGCTGGCCGCCGAGCCGCGCCTCGTGATCGCCGACGAGATCACGACGGCGCTCGACGTGCAGGTGCAGGCCGGCATCCTGTCCTTGCTCGCCGACCTGCAGCGCGACCGCGGTCTCAGCTGCCTGTTCATCAGCCACGACCTCGCGGTCGTCCGGGGCGTCGCCGACCGGGTCGCCGTGATGACCGGCGGGCGGATCGTCGAGATCGGCCCCACCGAGCGGGTGTTCGGCGGCCCGAACCACCCGTACACCGCGACGCTCCTCGCGGCGACGCTCGAACCGGGCAGCACCACGCTGCCGGACGTCGGCGACGGCGTACCCCGCTGGCGCCACGCGGCGGGGTGGACCGACCGCGGCGACGGACACCACACCCGGAACTGGGAGGACGCATGACCGACGAGCACGACCCCGTGACCCTCACGGCGATCGGCGTGCCCGACACGCTGCCGCCGGGCGTACGGGTCCGCGACACGTGGATCCCGATGCCCGACGGCGCCCGGCTCCACACCCGGATCTGGTCGCCGACGTCCGCCTCGTCGTCCGCCCCCGTGCCCGTCCTGCTCGAGTACCTGCCCTACCGGCTCGACGACTGGACCGCACCGCGCGACTCCGAGCGGCACCCCTGGTACGCCGCGCACGGCTACGCCTCGGTCCGGGTGGACATCCGCGGGACCGGGTCGTCCGACGGCTTCTTCGACGACGAGTACAGCGAGCAGGAACTGCGCGACGGTGAGGCCGTGATCGCCTGGCTCGCCGAGCAGGAGTGGTCGACGGGGGCCGTCGGCATGTTCGGGATCTCGTGGGGCGGCTTCAACGCCCTGCAGCTGGCGGCCCGGGCACCGGAGGCGCTCAAGGCGATCGTGACGGTCTGCTCGACGGACGACCGGTACGACAACGACGTGCACTACGTCGGCGGCGCCGTGCTCGGCATCGACATGGCCGCGTGGGGCGCGACGATGTTCGCGTTCAACTCCCGACCGCCCCGACCCGAGGTCGTCGGCCCCGGCTGGGTCGATCGGTGGCGGGCGCGCCTCGACGCGAACCGCCCGATGACCCCGGTGTGGCTCGCGCACCAGGAGCGCGACGACTACTGGCGGCACGGCAGTGCGGCCGAGGACTACGGGGGCATCCGTGCCGCGGTGCTCGCGGTCGGCGGGTGGGCCGATCCGTACCGCGACGCCGTGCTCCGCCTCGTGGCCGAGGTCGACGCCCCCGTCAAGGGCATCGTGGGACCGTGGTCGCACCAGTACCCGGACCGCGGCCTCGCACCGGGGCCCTCGATCGGGTTCCTGCAGGAGACCCTGCGGTGGTGGGACCGGTGGCTCCGCGGCGCGGACACCGGCGTCGAGGGTGACCCCGCGCTCCGGTCGTGGATCAACGAGGGTGAAGCGCCGGCCACCCACTACGCGTCCCGGCGCGGGCGGTGGGTCGGCGCCGAGGCGTGGCCGTCCGCCGCGACCACCGAACACTCGATGCCGCTGGACGCGCTGCGCGGTGGCGCGGACGGACCGGTCCTGGTCCGGTCGCCGCAGCACACCGGCGTCGATGCCGGACGCTTCTTCCCGTTCGGGAACGCGACGGACCTGCCGCCGGACCAGCGCGCCGAGGACGGCCGCTCGGTGTGCTTCGACCTGCCCGTCACCGAGGCGTTCGACCTGCTCGGCACCGTGCTCGTGCGCTTGGCCGTCACGAGCGACCAGCCTCGTGCGACCCTGACCGTCCGGCTCTGCGACGTCGCCCCCGACGGCGCGTCGACGCTCGTCACCCGTGGTGTGCTGAACGCCGCGAAGCGGGACGGCATGGACCGCGACGACCCGCTGGTGCCCGGGACGCCCGCGGAGCTGCCCGTGCGGCTGGTGGCGACCGGACACCGGTTCGCCGCCGGACACCGACTGCGCATCGCCGTCTCGTCGTCGTACTGGCCGTGGGTGTGGCCGCACGGCACCGAGGCGACGGTCACCCTCGACCCGGCTGCGTCGACCCTGTCGCTCCCGGTCTGGACGCGGCAGACCGACGACGGCGTCCGCTTCGAGGAGCCCGAGCGTTCGGAGCCCCTGGCGATCGAGCGGATCACGCCGACCGAGGCGCTCCCGCAGCGGACCGTCACGCACGACGTCGAGACGGGGGAGTGGACGCTCGACGTCGACCCCGGCTACGGTGGCGGTCGCGTCTACCCCGACGGGCTGGTGTTCACCGAGGACGCCCGCGAGACGTACCGCATCCGGTCGGACGACCCCACGTCGGCGCGCGCGTCGTCGCGGTGGTCGATCGGCCTCGCGAAGCCGGACTGGCACGCGCGCGTCGAGACCACGTCGGAGCTCACCGCGGACGCCGACGCCTTCCACGTCGTGAACACCGTGCGGGCGTGGGCGCGGGACGGCGGTCCGGACGCTCCGGAGACCCTCGTCGCCGAGCAGACCTTCGTCGACGACGTCCCCCGGACGTCGGCGTGAGCGGGGGCGGTGCCGGGTCGCCGGCGCGGGTGCGGCAGCGCCCCGAGGTCCGGCGGGCCATGATCGTCGAGGCCGCGCGGACCGTGATCGTGCGCCAGGGCGTGGGCGCGACCGGACTCCGCGACATCGCCGCGGCGGCCGACGTCTCGGTCGGCACCGTCACGTACCACTTCGGCAGCGTCGCGGAGATCCTCAACGAGGTGGTCGTCCTCGAGACCGAGCGGTTCTACGGTGCGGTCGTCGCCGCGGTCGACGCGGAGCCCGACCCCGTGACGGCGCTGCGGACGCTCGTCGCGCCGCTCTTCGACGACACCGAGGAGGTGCGGCAGCACTGGCGGATCTGGTCGGACTACTGGACCGCGGTCGTGCGACGGCCCGAGGTCGCCACCGAGTACGCCGAACGCATCCGGGTGTGGGAGGCCTGCTTGGTCCGGGTCGTGCGTCGCGGAGCGGACTCCGGGGTCTTCACCCCGACGGACGCCCCCGAGGTGGTGGCCCTCAAGCTCGCCGCCTACAGCGACGGGGTGGCCACGCAGATCGCGCAGGGCGTCCCCGGCCTGACGAACGCGGTGGCCCGCAGCTGGATGTGGACGTTCCTGGCGCACGAGCTCGGTGTGCCGGCAGCGACCGTCGCCCGTGGCGACACCGGGACCGCCTGACCCGCACCCGACGATCGCGGGAGGTCGTTCACGTGATCGTCACCGGGGAGCCACCCGCCTGTACCCCTGCACAGCCATCCTCTGATGGCACCCGTTCGGGGCACAGACGAGGGGAACCACGCAATGCAGCACGAACCCAAGCGCCGCCGCCGCGCCGCGCTCGCACTCGGCGCGGCGCTCATCGCCGGCGCCGTCGCACTTCCCGGTGCGGCCGGGGCCGTCGGACAGCTCGCGCTCAGCCAGCACGGCGGCGCCCAGCGCGCCGTCGGGGACCAGACCCAGGCCGTCCGCCAGGCCGTGAAGAACGCCAAGGCGAAGAACGTCATCCTGCTGATCGGCGACGGCATGGGCGACTCCGAGATCACCATCGCCCGGAACTACCAGTACGGCGCGGCCGGCCGCCTGCCGGGGCTCGACGCCCTGCCGCTCACCGGCTCGTACACGACCTACTCGCTGGTCAAGGACGGGGCGGACAAGGGCAAGCCCGACTACGTCACCGACTCGGCGGCGTCCGGCAGCGCCTGGTCGACCGGCACCAAGACGTACGACGGTGCGATCTCCGTCGACGTCGACGGGAAGCCCCAGCAGACGCTCCTCGAGCTCGCAAAGGCGAACGGCCTCCGCACCGGCGACGTCTCCACGGCCGAGATCCAGGACGCCACCCCGGCCGTCCAGGTCGCGCACGTCGGGGCCCGCTCCTGCTACGGACCCGACACGGCGTCCTGCGGATCGGACGCCCTGCAGGCCGGCGGCCTCGGCTCGATCAGCGAGCAGCTGCTGAACGCCCGTCCGGACGTGACCCTCGGCGGCGGCTCGGCGAGCTTCCAGCAGACCGCGAAGGCCGGCCAGTGGCAGGGCGACACGCTCTTCGACCAGGCCGACCAGCGCGGCTACCAGGTCGTCTCCGACGCTGCGGGCCTCGCGTCCGTGCGCCGCGCCGACCAGCAGCGGCCGCTCCTCGGCCTCTTCACGCCGGGCAACTTCCCGACCCGCTACGCGCCGACCACCGCGACCGTCGGGGGCGCCGACCGGGCACCCGTCACGTGCACGGCGAACCCGGCGCGCCTCGACACCGGGCTCTCGCTCGCGTCGCTCACGAACACGTCGATCAAGCTGCTGAACCGTGACCGTGCCGGATCCGGCAAGGGCTTCTTCCTGCAGGTCGAGGGCGCCAGCATCGACAAGCAGGACCACGCCGCGGACGCCTGCGGACAGATCGGCGAGACGATCGACTTCGACGAGGCCGTGCAGGCCGCGCTGGCCTTCGCGAAGAAGGACGGCAACACGCTCGTCATCGCCACCGCCGACCACGCCCACTCCAGCCAGATCGTCGACAACACCCCGCCGACCTCGCTCTCCACGGCGCTCGTGACCGCGGACGGCACCACCATGAAGGTGTCGTACGGCACGTCCGGTGCCGGCGCATCGCAGCAGCACACCGGCACCCAGGTCCGCATCGCGGCGTTCGGTCCCGGAGCCGCGAACGTGGTCGGCCTGACCGACCAGACCGACACGTTCTTCACGATCCGCGACGGCCTGCGTCTCGACGAGGACCTCGCGGCGCTCAGCCGCGGCGCGCGCGTCGAGCTGTCGGTCGGCGCTCCCCGTCCGGGGCAACGCGTGACGGTGACGGGCACGAGGTTCGCCGGTGACCGCCAGGTGCGCGTGCGGATCGGCTCGACCGACCTCGGCACGGTCGACGTCATCGACGGCACCGCGTCGGTGCAGTGGAAGGCCGTCGCCGGCTCGAGCACGGTGACCGTCACCGGCGTGCAGTCGGGCAAGCAGGCCGCGAAGCAGGTCCGCGTCCGCTAGCCACCCGCAGCACGACACCGGCCTGGTGCCCCTCGTCGCCGAGGGACACCAGGCCGGTCGTCGTCACCGGAGCGGGCGGCGCCGGAGCCGCCGCAGCGCGCCGGAGCGGGCGGCACCGGCGCCGCCGCAGCGCGCCGGAGCAGGCGTCGCCGCCCCTACGACGAGACGACGGTGCCCGGCCCGAACACGACGTCCGGCGCGTCCACCCGGCGGTCGGTCACCGTGGTGGGCGCCTCGAGGTGCACGGCCCCGGACGGCAGGATCCCCACGCCGCCGAACCGCTCCATGACGCGCCACTGTGCGACGACGTCCTCGCCGGCGTGCTCGGGCGGCAGGACGTCCCAGAACCGGAACCCGCCGACGTCCTCCAGGGCACGGCGGTCGTACAGCGTGCACGCGCCGACCCACGCGACGCGGTACGGCACCCACTCGCCGGGGCGCAGGTCGAGTCCGGCCGCGAGGTGCGTCGGGTTCGCGGCGTTGTGCAGCGACCAGCGGTCGAACTCCGGTGTGCCGCGGCGCACCACCTCGGGCACGACCGGACCGTCCCAGCGCTCGAAGACCGCGGTCTCCTGCGGGCGACGGTCGTCGAGGTACGACAGCCCCGTGACCGCACTGCCGACGAACCCGCAGCCGAGCGTCCGCAGGGCGTCGAGCATGCGGGCGATCGTCCCCGGTTCGAGCCAGACGTCGTCGTCGAGGAACAGCACCGCCGACGCCTCGGCCTGGTCGAGCAGGAACTGGCGGTGCTCGGCCAGGCCGCGCCGCTCCGGGTGCGCGAGGACCGTCACGGGTCGCCCCTGTGCCGACAGGACGCGGAGCATCGCGGCGACCGCCGGGGCGGTGGTCGCCGAGCCGTCCGGGGACTGGTCGCTCACGACGACCCGCAGGTCCACGTCGGTCTGGGCGGCGAGCCCGGCCAGCGTCGTCGCGAGCTCGGCCGGACGTCCGACCGTGGGGATGAGCACGTCGACGTCGACCGGGTCGGTGTCCGCTGGATCGGGGGCCGTCGCCCAGGACCCGGACCAGCGGGCGGTCACGGCGCCGGGTCCGGTTCGGGCTCGGTCCGGGCGGCGGCCTCGCGGATCCGGCGCACCACCGCGCTGGTGGAGTGCTCGGGCACGTAGTCGACCATGACGACCTCGCCGCCGTAGCCCCGGACGACCTCGGTCTCGCTGAGCATCTCGGGGGAGTAGTCGCCGCCCTTGACGTAGACCTCGGGGCAGAGTCGCTCGATGAGCGGGATCGGAGTGTCGGTCGCGAAGACGGTGACCAGGTCGACGCAGGCCAGTGCGGCGAGGACGCCCGCGCGGTCCTCGGCCGGGTTGATCGGTCGCTCGGGGCCCTTCAGCCGCCGGACCGAGTCGTCGTCGTTGAGCGCCACGACCAGCAGGTCGCCGAGGTCCCGAGCCTGACGCAGGTACGTGGTGTGACCGCGGTGCACGACGTCGAAGCAGCCGTTCGTGAAGACGACCCGACGCCCGGCCTGCCGCGCGGCCTGCACGGCGGCGGCGAGCTCGTCGTGGTCGACGACCGTCGCGGCGGGGGCGGTGACGGAGTCGAGGAGGGCCGCGGCCGTGCAGACCGAGGTGCCCGCCTCGCGGACGACGACGTCGGCGGCGGCCTGCGCGACCGAGACGGCGTCGCGGACCGGCGCCCGGACGGCGAGGGCCACGGTGGCCGCGGCGCAGAACGTGTCGCCGGCACCGGATGCCTGCTGTTCGCTCGCCGGCGTGGCCCGTGTCCGGAAGCCCTGGTCCGAGGTCGGCTCGAGCAGGACGGTGCCGTCGCGGTCCAGCGTGACGACCGCCGCACGGGCGCCGCTGCGCTGGAGCACCGCCGCGCGCGCGTCGACGACCGCGGCGATCCGTTCGGCGCCGACGCCGAGGTCGCGGCCGAGGAGCGCCGCGGTCTCGCCGGCGTTCGGCGTCACGAGGTCCGGGGCCAGCGCGGCCCAGCGGGTGAGGTCGTGCGCGTCGACCACGACGGCACCGGGGCGGTCGCGGTCGAGCACCGGGACGACGTCCGAGGGCTGCACGCCGAGACCGTAGTCGCACACCACGGCGGCGTCGGCGCTGCGGACCGCACGAGCGACGGCCTCGCCGAGGAGGACGCCGTCCTGCGCGCTCGGGGTGCCGGCGAGCTCGTCCACCCGGACGACCACGCGGTCGCCGCCGACGACGCGGGACTTGGTCGTGGTGATGCCGCCGGGGACCACGACGAGGTGCGTCGTGTCGACCCCGGCCGCGTCGAGCCGGTCCCGCAGGACCCGCCCGGCCTCGTCGTCGCCGATGAGCCCGACCATCCGGACGCGCGCGCCGAGTGCCCGGGCGTTGACGGCGGTGTTCGCGGCGCCGCCGGGCACCGCGATGGTCTCGGTCACGCGGACGACCGGAGCCGGCGCCTCCCGCGAGACCCGCTCCGCCTCGCCGACCGTCCAGCGGTCGAGGATGAGGTCCCCGATCACGACGACGAGGGGTTCGCGGTCGTCGACGGTCGCGACGAGGTCGCGGACGAGCCGCACGTCGGCGGTCACCGGGCACCACCGGTGGTGTCGGCGCTGCCCGCGGTGGCACCGGCGGCGTCGGCGGGCGCCGGTGCCGCCGGCACGGACGCCGCGGGGGCGGCCGGAGCGGCCTCGAGGTGGACGACGGTCGTCGTGGTCATCTCGTCGAGCAGGTGCGGACCGTAGCCGAAGCCGGAGCCGGAGGCTCCTCGGGGCTCGGCGCTCCCGCCCGGTGCCCCACCGAACACCGCGTTGACCTTGACGGTCCCGACGGGCAGCTCGGCGGCGGCACGCAGCGCGTGACCGGTGTCGTTCGTCAGCACGGTGGCCGCGAGCCCGTAGCGGTCGGTGGCGGCGAGGCGGAGGCCCTCGTCGAAGTCCTCGACGACGCGGACGGGCGCGATCGGCCCGAAGGTCTCCTCGGTCATGACGAGCATGTCGTCGGTGCAGTCGGTGAGCACGGTGGCCGGGTAGAAGGACCCCGCGCCGTCCGGGGTGCTGCCACCGGTGCGGACCGTGGCGCCGTCCTGCACGGCCTGGTCCACGTGCGACTGGACCATCCGGCGCAGGCGGTCGTCGACCAGCGGGCCGAACTCGGCGGCGGGCGACGCGGTCCGACGCTCGGCCTCGGCGACCAGGGCGGTGACGAACGGCTCGGCCACGTCGCGGTGGACGTAGACCCGTTCGACGCTCGTGCAGATCTGCCCGGTGTTGGCGAACGCGCCGAGCGCGACCTGCGCCGCGGCCCAGGTCGGGTCGACGCCGGCGTCCACGACCACGGGGTCGTTCCCGCCGTTCTCGCGGATCACGTGGGCGCGCGTGCGTGCCGCCACCTCGCTGAGCCGGTCGCCGGTCGCGGTGGAACCGACGTGGGCGTACACGTCGATGCCGTCCTGCTCGAGGAGCAGTTCGCCGGTGGCCGCGTCGCCGTCGACACCGACGAGGACGCCGTCCGGCAGGACCTCGGCGAGGAGGGCGTTCAGGCGTGCGAAGGTCGCCGGGCACCGCTCGCTGCCCTTGTGGACGACGGTGTTGCCGGTGACGACCGCCGCACCGATGATGCCGAGCGCGACGGCGACCGGGTCGTTCCACGGCGTCAGCGCGAGGACCACACCGCGGGGGTGCGGCACCGACCAGTCGGCCGCACCGAACTGCCCGCGCAGCGCCTCGCCGCGGTGGACCGGTCCGAGCTCGGCGTACTGGACGAGCGTGCCGACGCCGGCCTCGACGCCGCCGAGCGCGTCGCCGGGGACCTTGCCCGTCTCACGGGTGTTCAGCGCGGCGAGCTCCTCGGCGTGTGCGCGGACGTGCTCGGCCGCGCGGTGCAGCAGGGCACCGCGCTCGGCGGGCGCCGTCCGTGCCCACGCACCGGCGGCCGCGCGCGCACGGGCGACCGCCTCCCGGACGTCCTCCGCGGAGGCACGGGGCACCGTCGACGCGGTCGTCCCGTCGACGGGGTCGGACACCACCAGGGTGTCCTGGTCCGAGCGAGCGGCGTCGGCGGAGGGGGGTGCGATCGTCATGGGGTCCTTCCGGGGGCGGAGCAGGGAACAGCCGACCGGCGACGGCGCAGGACGGAAGTCGCACGTTCCTCCCGTGCGCCTGGGCGTCCACTCGGGATCGCGCTTCTCGTCCATCGACACACGGACTGGGCACCCGGGCGGCCTCCGACCGGTAGACGTGATGAGTGCAACTGATCGGCAACGGTGGAGAACGCTTCGAGGACGTCCGGGAGATCGCGGTGCTCCGCGGCGGGGGACTGGGGGACCTGATGTTCGCCGTCCCCGCGATCGAGGCCCTCGCGGCCGCGTACCCCGACGCCGCCATCACGCTGCTCGGCAGCCCGATGGCCGAGACCGTCCTGCGCGGTCGCACCGCTGCCGTGCAGACCTTCGAGGAGCTCCCCGTCTCGCCCGGTGTGCGCGATGCGGGCGACGACGCCCCGTCCGTCGAGGACTTCTTCGGACGGCTGCACGGCCGGTTCGACCTCGCCGTGCAGCTGCACGGCGGCGGCCGGAACTCGAACCCGTTCCTGCTCCGCCTCGGCGCCCGGCACACGGTCGGCACGGCCACCGAGGACGCCGAGGTCCTGGAGCGCTGGGTCCGCTACGTCTACTACCAGCACGAGGTGCTCCGGGCGCTCGAGGTCGTCTCGCTCGCCGGGGCCGCGCCCGTCACCCTCGATCCGCGCGTGCACGTCACGGACGACGAGCGCAGCGCTGCCCGCGAGCGCCTCGGTGTGGACGGCCGGCTCGTCGCGATCCACCCCGGCGCGACCGACCCCCGCCGACGCTGGAGTCCGGACCGCTTCGCCGCCGTCGCGCGGGCTCGGCTCGAGGCGGGCGACCACGTCGTGCTCGTCGGCGACGCGACCGACGTCCCGGCCTCGTCGGCGATCGTCGGCGCCGTGCCCGAGGCGCTCCGCTCACGCCTCCACGACCGGACGGGGTCGCTCCCGCTCGGCGAGCTCCCCGCCGTGCTCGCCGCGGCGGACGTGATGGTGGGCGACGACTCCGGGCCGCGACACCTCGCCGTGGCGGTGGGCACCCCGACGGTCGGGGTCTTCTGGTTCGGCAACGTCGTCAACGCCGGACCGGTCGACCGCGGTCGCCACCGCGTGCACCTGTCCTACGTGACGCGGTGCCCGGTCTGCGGCATCGACGTCACGCAGGTCGGCTGGACGGCCGAACGCTGCGAGCACGACCCGTCCTACGTCGACGAGGTCCAGCCCGACGCCGTCCTCGCGGACGTCGCCGACCTGCTCGCGACCACCTGACGGACGCCCGGTGCGGTCGGCGGACCGCACCGGGACGGACGGGAGGCGCGGTACCAGCCGGTACCGCGCCTCCCGTCCGTCCCGTGGTCGCGTCTACGGCCAGCTGGGCTCGGTGGCCGGCATGATCGACAGTTCGCGGATCTCGCAGCCGGCCGGCTGCGACAGCGCGAACAGGATCGAGTTCGCGACGTACTCCGGCTCGATGAGCTGCGCGTCGGGACCCGGCTTGTACTGCTCGGTGCGTCCCTCGAAGAACGCGGTGCGCATGCCGGCGGGGATGACGTTCGTGACGCCGATGCGCCCGGCGGTCTCGGCGGCGAGGGCCTGCGAGAAGCCGCGGACACCGAACTTGGACGCCGAGTACGCGGTGCCGTCGCCGACGCCGCGCAGGGCGAGCGAGGACGAGACCGTCACGACGCGGCCGTGCGTCGCCTCGAGGGCGGGCAGTGCCGCACGCACCACCGCGGCGGTGCCGAGCAGGTTGACGCCGACGATGCGCTCCCAGTCACCGGACGAGATGCTGCCGATCGGGGCCGGCTTGTCGATGCCCGCGGCGGTCACGACCGCGTCGAGCCCGCCGTGCCGCTCGGCGGCCTCGCGCACGGCCCGCTCCGTCGCCTCCGTGTCGGTCACGTCGACCGCGACGGCGTCGATGCCCTCGGGGACCGCGTCGACCCGCAGGTCGAGGACGATCGGGGTGCCGCCGGCCTCGGTGACCGCCGCGACGACCGCGGCTCCGAGTCCGGAGGCCCCGCCGGTGACGAGGACACGGCCGATGGGGGTGGTGGGGACGGGCATGGACTTCCTTCCGTAGGGGGACTGTGGGGACGACGACGAGGGGTGCGTCGTCAGCCGACCTGTTCGAGCGCCGCGGCGAGGCGGGTCGTGGAGCGGCCGGGGTGGAACGGGACCGTGACGACACGGCCGCCCCACTCGGCGAGGGTCGCCGTCTCGGGCAGCTCGCTCGCGGTGTAGTCGCCGCCCTTCGCCCAGACGTCCGGGCGGAAGCGGCGCAGGGCCTCGTCCGGGGTGTGCTCGTCGAACACCACGACCGCGTCGACGCAGTCGAGCGCGAGCAGCAGCTCGACGCGGTCGTCCTGGCCCATGATCGGCCGGTCGGGACCCTTCAGGGCCCGGACCGAGTCGTCGGAGTTCAGGCAGACGACCAGGCAGTCGCCGAGTGCCCTGGCCGCCGAGAGCGTGCGGGCGTGCCCGGCGTGGAGCAGGTCGAAGCAGCCGCCGGTGGCGACGACGGTGCCGCCGGCGCTCCGGACGTCGTGGACCACGCGCATCGCGTCGCGGTCGGCCCCGGGGACCCGGATCGGCGCGGGGCCGTCGTCGGAGAACAGCGCGGCGACGCCGCCCGCGGCGAGGTACTCGGACGCGGCCGTGACGCCGGCGGAGACGGCCTCGGCGACGTCGGCGCCGCCCGCGAGGGCTACGGCGACGCCGGCGGCGAGGCGGTCACCGGCACCGCACGGGTCACCCGCGGTGACCGACGGCGCCGGGACGAACCGGTTCCCCTCGCGAGCGCTGGCGACGAGCGCACCGCGGTCGCCGAGGGTCACCGCGACCGCGCCGACGCCCCAGGTCTCGACCAGGGTGGCCGCGGCCTCGGTGGCGAACGGGACCCCGTCGCCGGTGACGTCGGTGAAGCGGCGGGCCTCCGCGCTGTTCGGCGTGGCGACCGCGGTGCCGGGCACCGGTACGGCGCCCTTGGGGTGCGGGTCCCACACGACCGGCGTGTGCCCGGCGACGCGTTCGAGGGCGGCGCGGAGGTCGGCCGCTGCCGCGACCCCGCGACCGTAGTCGGCGACGACGATCGCGTCGACGTCCTCGACGGCGGCGAGCATCTCGGCGGTGGGGGTGGGGACCGGCGGGGTGGCGCAGCCCTCGTCGATGCGGACGAGCGCGTGGTCGGCCACCCGCACCCGGGTCTTCACCGGGGTCGGCGCCCCGGACGGGCCGGCGACGACGGTCACCCCGGGCAGGAGGTCGCGGATCTCCGCGGCGCGCGCGTCGTCGCTGAGCACGGTCACCAGGGTGACATCGTGGCCGTCGCGCCGGAGCATGGTGGCGACGAGTCCGGCACCACCGGCCCGGCGGTCGTCGGTGCGGACGTCGACGACGGGGACGGGCGCGTCCGGGCTGAGCCGTTCGCTCGTGCCCGACACGTCGACGTCGAGCAGGGTGTCGCCGACGACGGCGATGCGGAGGCGGCGGGCCTCGGCACCGGGGGTCGACCGGGCGTCGGTGTCGCGGGTCACCGGCGGGCCCCGCGACGCAGCGTCGGCTCCATGGCGCGGCACAGGGCGTGCACGAGGACGAGCTGCGCCTCCTGCACGTTCGCGGACGGGCCGTCGATGCAGATCGCGTCGTCCACCGCCTCGGCCAGCGGGTTCGGCCGCGCACCGGTCATCGCGATCGCACGGGCACCGACGGCGCGGGCCGCCTGGGCGGCGCGGAGCAGGTTCGGGCTCTTCCCGCTCGTGCTGAGCAGGACGACGACGTCCCCGGCACGGGCGTGCGCGGAGACCTGCCGGGCGAAGACCTCGTCGTAGCCGTAGTCGTTGCCGATCGCGGTCACGGCCGAGGACTCCGCGTGCAGCGAGATCGCCGAGTAGGCCGGGCGGTCGCCGTCGAAGCGTCCGGTGAGCTCCGAGGTGAGGTGCTGCGCCTCCGCCGCGGACCCGCCGTTGCCCGCGGCGAGCAGGCGGCGGCCCGCCACGAGCCGCGCCGCGATGTCGTCGGCCCAGTCGGCGATGTGGTCCTTGTGGTCGACGAGCGACGCGATCACCGGGACGGACGCGGCGACGTGGTCGAGCACGACCTGGGCGCTGTCCGTGGCGGTCTCGGTCGGCTCGCCGACCGTGCTGGTCTGCTGCTCGATGGTCATCGTGCGGTCCTCTCGGTCGAGTGGGTCGTCGACTGGGGGGAGCGGACCGTCCGGCCCGTCCGGGTGCTGCGGGGGTGTGCGTCGGCGGCGGCGGCCGGCGCGTGGCCGGTCGCTGCGGAGGGCGCGCCGGCCGCGGCGAGCAGGCGCTCGTAGACGCGCTCGCTGTCGGCGGCCACCTTGTGCCAGGTGTACCGGGCCTCGGCGCGTTCGCGGCCGGCCCGACCGTAGGCCTCACGACGCTCCGGGTCGTCGAGGAGCGCACCGACGGCGGCGGCGACGGCCTGCTCGTCCCGCGGGGGCACGTGCAGACCGGTGGCATCCTCCACGACGGTGTCGATCAGTCCGCCGACGCTCGACGCGACCACCGGGCGACCGCAGGCCATGGCCTCGAGCGGGACGATCCCGAACGGCTCGTACCAGGGCGCGCACACGACGACGTCGGCGCTGCGGTAGACGGCGGGCATCTCGTGCTGGGCGAGCTGGCCGCGGAAGGACACGTGGTCGCGGACGCCGAGCGACCGCGCCAGCGCGTCGAGCCGCTGGTACTCGGGGTCGTCCGCCAGGTCGGCACCGGCGACACCGGCCCCGCCCACGACGACGAGCTCGACGTCGCGGCCCGCGTCGACGAGCGCGGCGAGTGCGGCGATGGTCGTGCCGACGCCCTTGCGGCGCACGAGGCGCGAGGCCGTGAGGACCCGGTGGGTGCGTCCGCGTTCCTCGACCGGTCGGTCGTCGCCGCGCGGCTGGAAGAGCGTGGTGTCGACGCCGCAGGGCACGACGGAGATGGCGTGGAGCGGCACACCGAGCGTCTTCAGCTCGAACGCCTCGTCCGAGCAGGTGGCGACGACCTGGTCGACGCTCCGTCCGACGGCGGGCTCGATCCACTCGCGTTCGGCCGGGCTGGTGTCGGCGGAGCCCTGGTGCCGGCGCTTGACGACCCCGAGGGCGTGGAACGTCTGCACGACCGGGATCCGCACGCCGCCGGTGCGGGCCTGCACCTGCGTCACGGCCTCGAGCGCGGCGTGGCCGGACATCCAGAAGTGCGCGTGCACGACGTCGGGGCGGTCGACGAACCACTCGGCCGCCAGGACGGTCGCGAACGTCCCCATGTAGGGGAACAGCTCGTCCTTCGGCACCCGTCGGGCGGGTCCGGCGTCGACGTGGACGACCTCGACCCCGGGGCGCAGCCGGACGCGCACGGGCTGCGTCGCGTCGTCCCGCCGGGTGTAGACCGTGACCTGGTGGCCGCGGTCCGCGAGCGCGCCGGACAGCTCCGCCACGTGGACGTTCTGTCCTCCGGCGTCGACACCGCCGAGGACGGCGAGCGGGCTCGCGTGCTCGGACACCATGGCGATCCTCATCGCAGGCTCCCTTCGAGTGCGGCGCCGGTCGCCCGGCCCCGTCGCGTTCCGCGCACGACGGCGTCGTCGAGCAGGTCGTCCCAGTCGGCGGTGAACCGGCCGAGCGCGTGTCGGGCGAGTGCGGCCTCGCGGGCGACGGCGCCGCGACGCCGCGCCTCGTCGGGGTCGTCGAGCAACACGCGGGCGGCACGGACCAGGTCCTCGACGTCCGTCGAGATCGCACCAGCCTCGGCGGGCACGGTCCGGGAGGCGTCGGTGGTCGCCAGGACGAGCACCGGCATCGCCATGTGCATCGCCTCGATGAGCGAGAGGCCGAGCGACGTCCACCGGTTCGGGTGCACGTACGCCCGTCGTTCGGCGAGGGCCGCGTGCATCGGGTCGGCAGGCACGTCGCCGCGGGCGACGACGCGGTCGCCGAAGCCGAGCTCCGGCAGGCGCTCGGTGCCGATGCCCCACACGTCGACCGGCGCGGCGGCGGCGAAGCGGGGGAGGAGGTCCGACCCCACGACCCGGCCACGACGGACCGGCTCGTTGATGACGACGCCGAGCCGGTCGAGCGTGCCGGACCAGATCGGGCCCGGGTCGACGACGCCGTGCTCCACGACCGTGGTCCGGGTCGAACCGCAGTCCCACATCAGGGCGTTCCAGTGCGTCACGTGCGCGATGACGAGGTCGTCGCGGTCACGGAGCGGGTGCTGGCTGTTCGGCACGTCCACCCTGGGCGCGTTGTGCTCGACGAACACCATGGGGACGTCGCGGCCGCCGAGGAGGCGACGCGCCTCCTCGAGCTCCTCGGTGCGCTGCAGGACGACGACGTCGACCTCGGCGTCCACGACGTCGGCCGGGTCGATCTCGATCGCGGAGTCCGGCCAGGCGCGACCGCCGCGGCCGAGGCCCCACGCGTCGCGGGCCGGGGTGGTCGGGATGAGGTACTCGTGCGGGCCGCGGACGAAGGCGTCCATCCAGCCGCCGTGCACGTGCCACACGAGGATCCGCATGCAGGGCCCTTCGGTCGAACGGTCAGGGAGGAGAAGCAGGAGAAGGAGAAGCAGTGGCGCACGCTACGCACGGGCGTCTGGGGCGTCGTGCAGACTTCTCTGCTCCATCCGGGAAGCGCGGTCCCGAGGGGTCGCCGTCATCCGCGAAACGCGGTCGAGCAGTCGGGCGTGCGCGTCGAGGACGTCCTCGACGCGCACCCCGGCGAGGCACGGGTGCCCCGGGACGGGGCAGTCACGGGCGCGGCTGAGCCGGCAGGGCGCGCCCTGGTCGCCGAGGAGCTCCACGAAGGGCGGCCGCTCGGGGTCCGGCGCGTACGGAGCCCACTTGACGGCGGGCACCACCGGCGAGAACAGGCTGACGATCGGCGCGCCGACGGCCGCTGCGAGGTGGGCCGGACCGGTGTTCCCGACGACCACCACCTCGGCGCCCGCGAGCACGGCGGCGAGCTCGGCAGGACTGGTACGACCACCGAGGTCGATGCCGGTGGTGCCGGCGACGGAGGCGGTCAGGGCCGCCTCGCCGGGGGAGCCGGTGACGACCACCGGCACACCGCGCTCGGCGTAGGCCGCGACCAGCGCACGGTGGTGCGACTCCGGCCACGACCGGGCCGGCACACTCGCACCGGGGTGGACGACGACGTACCGGTCCAGGTCGACCACCTGCGGGTGGAGGCCGGCGTCGTGACGCACCACGAGCCTCCCGTCGTCATCCGGCGGTAGCCGGAACCCGGCTGCTTCGGCGATCCGCACCGCCCGCTCCGGTTCCGGCAGGTCCTCGGGCAGGTCCTCGCCCGGGCGCAACCGGACGTCCAGCAGGGATCCGGGGTGGTCGACGCTCGCCCCGGAGACGCGGGCGACCCCGGCGAGCCGGAGCAGCAGCGCGACCGGCAGCGGCGACTGGTGGAAGGACGTCAGCACGACGGCCTCGTCCGGGCGTTCCTCGGCGACCAGCGCGCGGAACTCGGCGAGCAGCGCGTCGTCGACGGGCCGTGCGGTCTCGGTCACCCACGGTGCCGCCCAGACCCGGACCCGGTCGATGCCCGGCAGGAGGTCGGCCGCCGGGGCGCCCTGGGGGCCGCAGAGCATCGTGACGTGCGACGCGCCGGCGGCGACCGCGCGCACCGCGGGCCCGGTGACGAGCACGTCGCCGAACGAGTCGAGCCGGACGACCAGGACGCGGGGCCGGGTCACGCGCGCACCGCGGCGACGTGTCCGAGCACGAGCGCTACCGCCTCCTCGAGCGAGTCGGCGACCGTGGGGGCCGCGTCGACCTCCTCGGCGCGGGTCCGCGGGGTCGGTACCAGCACGCCCTGCGCCCCCGCCGCGACGGCGGCACCGACGTCCGCACCGATGTCGCCGATCACGACGAGCGACTCCGGCGGGAGCCCCAGGCGTTCCGCCGCCTCGAGCACCATGCCCGGACGGGGCTTGCGGCAGGCGCAGTCGTCCCCGGCGTCGTGCGGGCACACGCACCACACCTCGAACGGTCCCACGAGTTCGTCGACCCGTGCGTTCGTGGCGTCGACCTGCTCGCGGGTGGCCATCCCCTTCGCGATCACCGACTGGTTCGTCACGACACCGAGCCGGAGACCGGCGGCCCGAGCCCGCTCGACGGCGCGGTGGGCTCCCGGGACGGGCACGACGCGGTGCGGGTCGGCGTTGTACGGGACGTCGATCACGAGCGTGTCGTCGCGGTCGAAGAGGAGACCGCGCACGGTGCGGTCGGGATCGAGGGCCATGCTCCAGGGATACCGGGTCACGGCGGTCGCCGCCCGGGAAGGGCCGCAGGGCGCGCCGTCCTCGCGGACCACGGCGGCGCTGACCGGATAGCGTCGACCGGGTGACCGCCGTCGACACCCTGCCCCCGTCCGACGGGCGGCCCGAACTGCTCGTGCTCCGCGCCATCAAGCTCGGCGACCTCCTGGTCGCCGTCCCGGCACTGCACGCGCTGCGACGGGCCTTCCCCGACCACCGCATCTCCCTCGCCACCACGGCGTGGCTCGCACCCGTCGTCGAGCTGATCCCCGAGGTGGACGTCCACCTCGCGCAGCACGGCCTGGACCACCCGGTCGGTGCGCCCGCCGGTGTCGTCGACGTCGCGGTCAACCTGCACGGCGCGGGCCCCGAGTCCTCCGACCTCGTCGCGGCGCTCAACGCGCAGCGGGTCATCGGGCACGTCGACCCGACGCACGGCTACGAGGGACCGGCGTGGCCCGACGACGTCCACGAGCGCGAGCGCTGGGCGCGGCTGCTCACCTGGCACGGCATCCCGGCGGACCCCGACGACGTCGGCATCGCCCGTCCCGCCGCCCCGCCCGCGGTGGACGGCGCAGCCGTCGTGCACGTGGGCGCCTTCCACGGAGCCCGGCACTGGCCGACGGACCGCTTCGCCGAGGTGGTGCGCGGGCTGCGTGCGCGCGGTCTCGACGTGGTGCTGACGGGAGGCGCGGACGACGTCGTCCGCGCCGGTGCCGTCGCCGGAGCGGCCGGCCTGCCGCCGGAGGCGGTCCTCGCCGGAGCACTGGACCTGCAGGCCTTCGCGGGCGTCATCGCCGCCGCGCGGCTCGTCGTCACGGTCGACACCGGTGCTGCGCACCTCGCGTCGGCCTACGGGATCCCGTCGGTGGTCGTGTTCGGTCCGGCCCCGCCGGAGGCCTGGGGCCCGCCGGCGTCCGGACCGCACGTGGTGCTCACCGACGCCTCGGTCCGCCGTGGGGACGTCTTCGCGGAGGACCCGGACCCGGCCCTGCTGGCCGTGGGGCCGGACGACGTGCTCGCCGCGGTGGACGGTCTCGGGGTGCGGTCGGACGCCTGACCGCGGTCCGGGGAGGTGTCTGCTCCGTCCGAGCCCCGGTGGCGCGTGTGACCGTGCGCGGTGGCGTGTGTGACCGTGCGCAGCGAGCCCCGGTAGCGTCGCTCGGGAGCCGTCCGGACCGTCCGGTCGCTCACGAGGAGGCACACGTGTTCGAAGCCGCGAACATCCGGGACTGGATCGGCCTGCCGGTCGTCGACGAGGCCGAGGACAAGGTCGGGACCCTCGAGAGCATCTACTACGACACGGCGACGTCCGAGCCGGCGTTCGGCGCGGTCACCACCGGGATGGTCGGCTTCCAGAAGCTCCTCTTCGTGCCGCTGACCGGTGCCCTCGTCGCACCGAAGCACCTCCGCATCGCCTACCCGAAGAAGCTCGTCAAGGACTCGCCGACGATCCCGACCGACGGCGAGCTCGACGCGTCGACGGAGCCCGTCCTGTACGAGCACTACGGGCTCGAGTACCGCACGGGCAGCGGCGGCGAACGGCGACTCGGGCGTCGCTGACCGCCGGCGCACGGGTCGCTCGGCTAGCCTGTCCGTCCGACCCGTCCCTGGAGGCCGTCCCTGCTCCGCTCCGTCCGCTCGACCCTGCTCGCCGCAGTGGCGGTGCTCGTCGTGCTCGCCGGCACCGTCGCGGGTGGTGCCGGCGCCACGGCCGCCCCGATGTGGCCGGTGCCCGCGCCGTACCCGTCGACGGGCACGCCGGACGAGGTCCTCGGTGGCATCCCGGCGGGCAGTGAGTACGTGGCGCTCGGCGACTCGTACTCCGCGGGCTACGGGCTGTCCGACCCCACACGGCTGCCGACCGGCGCCTGCGCCCAGTCCGCCCGGGACTACCCGCACCGGATCGCGGCCCGCTTCGGCCTCGCGCTGACCGACGTCACCTGCGCGGGCGCGACCAGCGCGGACGTCACCACCGGGTTCCAGTTCCGTGGCGTCCCGCCGCAGGTCCGCGCGTTGTCGGCGCGCACCCGCCTCGTGACGCTCACGATCGGCGGGAACGACGCCGACCTGTTCGGCACCGCTGCGTCGTGCCTGGCGCTCTCCGCGAAGGGTCCGGTGTTCTCCGGCCGCGACGCCCCCTCGTGCCGGAGCACCCTCGTGCGGGACGGCGTCGACGAGCTCGGCGTGAAGATCGCGTCCCGCGTCGCACTCGGCATCGCGGACACCCTCGCCGCGGTCCGCACCGCCGCGCCGAACGCCGTCGTGGTGTTCCTCGGCTACCCCGCGATCTTCCCGGACGCCGACCACACCCCGAAGGGCGGGTGCTTCCGCTCGGCGCTCGACCTCGGCACGCTGACCGGCTCGTTCCCGTCGGACACCTACCCGTTCACGAACACCGACGTCCGCTACCTGCACAGCGTCCAGGAGCGTCTCAACGAGGTCTCGGCGACCGCGGCCCGCGCCGCCGGCGTCCGCTTCGTCGACGTCTTCTCGAGCACGCAGGCCCACTCCGCGTGTTCGACCACGAAGCCCTACGTGGCCGGGGTCTCGCTCGACGGCACGGGGGACCTCCGCCGGATCGACCTCGAACCGGGCGCCCTGCACCCGAACAGCCGCGGGGTCGCCTACCTCACGAAGCGCGTCGCCGCCGCCGTCCGGTCGCTCGCCGTCTGATCGTCGGCTGCTCGGTCGGTGGTCACCCGCGGACCGCTCGGGCCGGGTCGTCGACCGTCCCGGCGCCGGCCGCGCCGGGGACCACGCAGACCGGGGACACCGCGGACCGCAGGACGTCGTGCAGCACCGAGCCGGAGGACACCCGGACGTGTCCCTGCACGAGCACGACGAGCGAGGCGCGGCGCGTGTGGGACGCGATCGCCTGTCCCGGGTGTCCCTCGACCAGCAGTGGCCGGAAGCGGACGTCGGGGTGCCGGGTGGACAGCTCGGCCGTGACGCGTGCCAGGAGTTCGGCGTTCCGGGTCCGCCACCGCATCGGGTCCTCCGCGAAGTCGGTCAGACCGCTCCGCGTGAGCACGGGCATCTCCCACGCCCGCACCAGCGTCACCCGCCGGTGCAGTCGACGGGCCTCGCCGCAGGCGATCCCCTCCGCACGCGCGTCGACCGGCTCCTCCACCGCCAGCACGACGTCGCCCTCGATCGGGTGCGGTCCCTCCGGCACGACGACGGTCGGGACCGCCGCACGCGCTGCGACCCGCGCCGGGTCACCACCGGCCGTCGATCCCCGGCGACTCCGGAAGGTGCCGATCACGAGCAGGTCGCCGTCGTCGGACTCGTCGACCAGCGCGGCGGCGAAGGGACCGGCGTGCCGTCGGACCTCGACCTCGGCGGCCGGCAGCACCCGCCGCACGGCCGCGGCGACGGCGTCGGCCACGCGCACGCCGTCCGGGCCGACCCGTGCCTCGGCCGCGGGGTCGACGCCGATGACGTGGACGCGCTCGATGCCCGTCGCGGCGCGGGTGGCCAGCCACTGCACCGCTTCGTCGTGCGGTCGCGCGGCGTCCGCCGCGACCGTGACCGTCGTCCACCGTTCGTCCATCCCGACCGACCTCCTCGTCGTGGGGACCGACGGGGCGTCTGGTGGCGCTCCGTGGGCCGCAATGTACTCCCGTACGCTCGGCGTGTGGCAGTGCTGAGCGCAGGGGTGTTGCTCTTCCGGGACGGCTCCGACGAGCCGGAGGTCTTCATCGCGCACATGGGCGGTCCGTTCTGGCGGGGCCGACCGCGCGCGTGGTCGATCCCCAAGGGCCTGGTCGAGGGGACCGATGACCCGCTCGACACCGCCCGCCGCGAGTTCGCCGAGGAGATCGGTGTGCCGGCCCCGGACGGCGACGTCCTCGACCTCGGCGAGGTCCGACAGTCGTCGAAGCGCGTCCGGGTCTTCGCGATCGCAGCACCGACGTTCACCGTGGACGAGGTCCGGTCGAACACCGCACGGATCGAGCTGCCGCGCGGTTCCGGCCGCTTCGTCGAGGTGCCCGAGGTCGACGACGCACGGTGGGTCCGGATCGACGAGGCCCGCGAGCTCCTGGTGACCGGTCAGGTCGCGGCGCTGGACGCCCTGCTGGGTCGACTCCGCGGCTGACGGGCGCCGGTGGCCGGATCGCGCCACGACGCACCGTGATCCCGTCCCGGGCAGGACGGACTCCGCGGTGTCTGGATAGCCTGGCCGAGCGCCGTGCTGCCGCGGCGCCGGAACAGGGGAGCAGTACATGCGGCGTTGGCGTGCGGTCACAGCGGGGTTGACCGGGATCGTCCTCGGAGCAGGACTGGCGATCGGCGGGGCCACCAGCGCCTCGGCCGCGCCGACCGGGCACTGGGGCACGTTCACACTGAGCGGGACGAACAAGGACTACACGGGCACGATGACGTTGCCCGGGTTCCCGGACACGACCTTCACCTCGGACTCCCGGCAGTCCACGGTCGTCAGCGGTGCCTCCACGTGGCAGGGCACGTCGACGGGGCCGGGCGCCGTGTACGGCTCGAGCCGCGGGAACACCTACCTCAACCAGCGGCCGACCGCCGACTCCCCGAACGCGAGCGCCGCGTCGACCACCGTCTACACCTTCGACGGCGCGACGCCGGGCAACCGGAGCTGGTCCTTCGTCCTCGGCGACGTCGACGCCGACCAGGCGACGATCTCGGCGACGGTGCAGGGCGGCGGCGCCGCCACGGCCGATCAGCTGGGGTTCCGGGGCGCGTACAACTCGTGCTCCACGGTCTCGCCGGGTGGGTGGTCCTGCCCGTCCGACCCCGGGGGCGTGCCGGCCGGCCAGGACGTCCCGACGTGGGACCCGGCCACCCGGACCCTCACCGGCAACGCCGCGGCGAACGACACGGCCGGCGCGACCGCCTGGTTCACGCCCACGACCCAGCTCGAGACGCTCACCATCACGTACCAGCAGCGCAGCGGCTTCCCCGTGTACCAGACCTGGTTCGCGAACCGGACCGCGGGCATCAGCGGCACCGCCACCCTCGACGGCACGCCGATCCCCGGTGCGACCGTGACGGTCACTGCGCCGCGCGGCACCGTCTACTCGACCACCACGAACCCCGACGGCACGTACGCGTTCCCGCAGCTGCCCGTCATCAACAACTACCGCGTCGACATCACCCCGCCGCCGAACGCCGACGGCCCAGCGTCGCGTTCCGGGGTGTCCTTCGGGGCCGTCCCGGGCACCGACCAGGTCGTGAACTTCCCGTTCACCACCCCCACGACGGGCGTGTCGGTCATCGGCACGATCACCGACGCAGACCAGGAGCCGATCGCCAACGTCCCGGTCGTCATCCCGGACCCGGCAGACCCGACCGGTGCACCCCTCGTCGACACGACGACCAACAGCGACGGGGTGTGGACGGCATCGGACCTCCCAGCCGACACCGCGCTCGACGTCGTGATCGCCGGCGGACCCGCCTCCTCGATCCGGACGGGCGACGCAGGTGGCCCGCCCGCGGCGCCGACCATCGAGGCACCGGCGGCCGTGATCGCCACCGTCACCGGCGTCGTGACGCTCGACCGCACCACCGTCCCGGCCGGCGTCGTCGTCGAGCTGCTCGACGCCGACGGCGTCCTGGTCGGCTCGACCACGACGACCGCCGAGGGCCGCTACACGTTCCGAGCCGGGGCCGGCACGTACTCCGTGCGGACCCCACTGCCGACGCCGGGAGCGACCGGGGACGCGGTGAACACGGGCGTCGTCGCGACGGCGGGCACCTCCGTCGAGTCGGACCTGACGTTCCGCAGCGCCGCCGAGCCCACGGCCGTCACCACGACCCAGCCCGGCACGGTCACCGACACGAACGGCGACCCGGTCGCCGGCGTCGCGGTCGTCGCCACCCCGACCGACCCGACGGCCGGGCAGACAGTGAGCACGACGACGGACGCCGACGGACGCTTCACGCTCTCCGGTCTGGCCGCCGAGACGCAGTACCGGATCGCGGTCGACGGCACCGACCCGCGGACGATCACCACCCCGTCCTCGGGCGCTGCGACCGCGCTGGCGTTCACCGTGCCAGCCGCGGTGGTCACGCCGTCACCGACGCCGACCGCGACCCCGTCCGCGCCGCCGACCACCCCGGCCGGTGTGACGCCGGTCTCGTCGGACGGCGGTTCCGCCACGGGCGCGCTGGCCTACACCGGCGCGGACGTCGTCCCGGGCATCATCGCGGCCGGCGTGCTCGTGCTCCTCGGCGCAGGGCTGCTGACGTTCCGCGCCGTCCGGAACCGGCGCCGCACGACGCACCTGCAGGACTGACCCCACGACGGAAGGGGCGGGCCGGTCCGTGCCGGTCACGCCCCGTTCGTCGTGTCCGGTCGTCCTCCGTCGGGGCGAGCCCGCGCGCCCTACCGCCGCCGCGTCGGCACGGACCCGGTCGACACCGCGACCGACCCGGTGAGGGTCTGGATCGCCCGGCTGACCACCGGCACCGACGTCGTGACGACGGCGAGCCCGGACGTGATCGCCTCGATCGAGGACGTGGACAGGTGCTCCTGGTGGTGCGAGTGCACCGGGAAGCCGCGCCGCGCCGCGACCACGACGCCGAGCGAGCCGATCAGGACGGCTGCCCCGGCGAACGGCAGGTACTGCAGCCCGACGACCCCGAGCACCTGACCGCCGACGGCCGCGCCACCGGCGATGCCGATGTTCGACGCGCCGTTGACGAGGGCGCCGGCGATGTCGGGGGAGACGCCTCCGGTGCGGATCGCCGCGGCCATGAAGAGCGTGCCGGTCGTCCCGTTCGCTGCCATCCACACCCCGGCGACGACCATCGTCCCGATGAGCGACCCGTGCACGAACGGCATCGCGGCGAACGCTGCCGCCATCACGGCGACGGCGGCGACGAGCGTCTGTCGCGGGGCGCGGTCGACGAACATGCCGGCGAGCCAGAGCCCGACGACCCCCGTGGCTCCGAGGACGAGCAGCGCACCGCTCACCGCGTCGGCGTCCAGCCCGGCGTCGATGGCGTACGGCCCGATGTACGTGTAGACGACGTAGTGCCCGGCGAAGAGCAGCAGGTCGGCGACGATCACGGACAGCAGCCCGGTGCGCGCCCAGGCACGGGGCGAGCCGATGTGCGGCGACGAGGCCCCGCGGACGCTCGGCAGGAACAGCAGCGCGACGACGGCGAGCAGCGCGGAGGCCGCTGCCACGGCGCCGACGGCCGGCCGCCAGCCGATGTGCTGCGCGACCCAGGTGGCGATCGGGACACCGAGGACGAACCCGAGCGAGCTCCCCGAGTAGACGAAGGCGATGGCCCGGCCGGCGAGGCGCGGCGGCACGATGCGGGTGGCGTAGGCCGAGGCCACCGAGAAGAACAGCGCGTGGGCGACGCCACCGACGACGCGGCCGGCGCACACGACGGCGAAGGACGGTGCGACCGCGACGAGCACGTTCGAGACCGTGTACCCGACCAGCGTGGCGACGAGGATCGTCTTCCGGGGGAGCCGGGCGGTCAGCGACGTCAGCGGCAGCGCGAGCAGCGCGACGGCCGCGGCGTACACGGTGACGACGATGCCCATCGTCGACTCGGAGACCCCGAGGTCGGTGCTCATGACGCCGAGCAGCCCGACCGGCATGAGCTCGGTCGTGATGGCGAAGAACGTGGCGAGCCCGAGCACGGCGATGCCGACGACGGACTGGGTGGTGACGGTGATCGGCCGGGTGTTCGTCGACACGGCCGAGGTGGTGTGGGTGGACACGCTGCTGACCTCCTCCGGGGCACGGTGGAGCACGCGTCGGTGTCGACGTCACGACGCCGGGGACCGGTCGGGGCCGGTCGACGATGCGCGCTCGCTGCTGTGGTGTGGGTGTTGTGGGTACGACTCCACGGCGAGTGCGCTCTCCCAGTGTTGCACGATGCACCCGCGTAGCGCGAGGGCCCCGGCCGGATTCCTCGGAGCGCTCCAACGCCCGCGGCGCCGCGCCGTCCGGATCAGCCCTCGTTCGTCACCGTGCCCTGGACGCCACCGCCGCGGAGGGTGAGCGTCAGCGTCCCGCTCATCGACTGCGCCGAGAGCGACACCGACCCGTGCAGAGCGTCCTCGCGCGGGTAGCAGGCCGAGGTCGACTCGATCCGGTTCGCGGTGGCGATGAGGCAGATGGTCGACCGGTCGGTCCCCACCCCGGCCCACACGCTCCAGGGCGTCTCGAACGAGGTGCCGTCGAGCGCGCGGTTCGTGAAGATGAGCCGGGTGCTGTGCAGGCTCACCGGCGCCTCGACCGGTCCGGGCAGCTGGTCCGCGTACGTCTGCGGCACGTCGAGCAGTTCCTCGAGCGTCACCGTCCCCGCGGTCGGCGTGACGCTCGGAGCCGCGGGCGTGGCCTCCCGGCTGGTGCCGACCACGGTGCCGGCCGTGAAGGCGACCCCGACCGCGGCCGCCACGCCCAGGGCGATCCACACGCGTGGTCGCGCCGACGGCACGAACCGCGCGGCGCGCGTCCGCCACGACCGGTCGCCGGCCTGGAGGCGCTGCCCGCCCCCGCCGGACACCGTCAGGTCGTCCGTCGGGTCGCCGACCGGACCGACGGGTCCGGTCGTGCCACCGGTCCCGGTGACGGGGGCCGGTGGGAGGACCGGCACGGCATCAGGAGCCTGCGCTCCCGGTCCGGCGACGGACGGGTCGGACGTGGGCGCGCCTCCCGACGGGCCGGACGCCGGAACGGAGGAGCGACCGGCCGCGGGACCGGACGACGGGCCGGTGTCGCCGCGTCGGTCGCGACCGCCGGTCGTGCGCGCAGCGGACCGGCCGGACGTGCGGGCGAGCTCCTGGAGTGCCAGGCGGGCCGCGGCGGCCTCGGACGCCGGGGCCGAACCGCCCCAGGCGAGTGCCTCGAGCCGTGCTCGCTCCGCTGCCACGTCCTCGTCGGCCATGTGCTCATCGTCCCACCGCGGTCCGGTGCGTGCTCGCCCAGTTCGGGGGCGTAGACGGGTGCCATGACCGACAAGCACGATCCCGACCCCGAGACCCTCGAGCCGCTGGCCCACGACACGCAGTCCGGGGAGGCCGACTACGTCGGGACGAGCCCCGGCGGTTCCGGCACCGAACGGCACGTCCCGCTCCCGGAGGAGGAGCAGGGCCGCGGCACCGAGTACGACCCCGTCGACCAGGGGCCGCAGCAGGAGGGCCAGGGCGGCTGACCCGTCCGCGCGTCAGCCGAGCACGCGGCGCAGGACCGCGCGTTCGCCGAGCGTCCACGCGGCGCTCGTCACGACGTAGAGGGCAGCGGCAAGGGGCGCGATCGCCGCGAACACCACGGTGAGGAACGGCGCGTACCGCCCGATCGCCACGGACGCGGCTGCGCCCGGGGCGGCGGGGTCCGGCACGGCGGCGGGGTTCCACCGGAGGTTCGCGCGCCGTGTCGCCTCGACGACCACCGCGAGCACGGCCAGCAGCACGAGGACCACCCAGGCGTGCTGCCACAGCGGCGACGTCAGGGTGACGACCAGGGAGTGTCCGAGCGGGACGCCGAGCAGCGTCGCCCCGAGCAGCGTGTTCGCGACGCCGTCGATCGACGCGTGCGTGAACAGGGTGTACACGAGCGACAGGACCGGCGCCTGCGCCAGCACCGGCAGACACCCGGCGAGGGGCGAGACGTGCTCGCTCGTGTACAGCTCCTGCATCGCGCGCCGCAGTCGTTCGGTGTCCGTGCCGTACCGCTTCCGCAGTGCGGCGATCCGGGGCGCGAGCCGACGCCGGTCGCGTTCGGCCCGCACCTGCAGCACCGCGAGCGGGACGAGCACGGCGCGGACGGCCAGGGTGAGCAGGACGACGGCGGTCGCGGCGGCGAACCCGCCGGCGACGGGGGAGAGGGCCGCGGCGGTCGCGGCGAGGAGGTCGGCGCCGCTGTGCAGCAGCGGCCCGACGACGGGCAGGGTGGTGAGGTCCATGACGGTCCGATCGGTTCGGCGGGAGGGGTCGCGAGTGCGGCCCGCTCACCGGTCGGTGGTCAGGCCGGAGCGACGGCTCCCGGAGCACGTGGTCGGGCGTGTCCTGCCGCGTCGGGGTGACTCCACGCGATCCTCGTCACGAGGTCCGCCGGAGCACGCTCCGGCGTGCGCGCCGCGTGCGCGTCGACACCGAGCACGAGCGCGAGCAGTCGTGCGACCACGACGGCGACGGCCACGGCGGTCAGCCCGAGCGCCGCGACCGCGAGGAGCGGGAACGCCCCCACCGCGGGGTCGCCGAGCACCAGCACCGCGGTGAGGCGCAGGAACAGCTCGACGATGGTCATGGTCCGTTCAGGCTAACGCCCGCGCGCCGTTGATGGGGAAGTGGCCGGTCAGGGCAGGATCGTGCCATGACCGCAGGTTCGCCGAGCACCCCAGCGACCGTCGCCCTCGAGCGGGCCGGGATCCCGTTCACGCCGCACGTGTACGAGCACCACGAGACCGCCACGAACTTCGGCGAGGAGGCCGCCGCCGCGCTCGGACTCCGCGAGGAGCAGGTCTTCAAGACCCTCGTCGTGTCGGTCGACGGCACCCTGGCCGTGGCGATCGTCCCGGTGGCGAACCGCCTCGACCTCAAGGCCATCGCGGCGGCCGTCGGTGGCAAGAAGGCCACGCTGGCCGACCCCGCCCTCGCCGAGAAGCGCACGGGCTACGTCGTCGGAGGGATCAGCCCCGTCGGGCAGCGCACACAGCTCCGGACGGTCGTCGACGAGTCGGCCCTGTCCTACCCGAGCATCTTCGTGTCGGGCGGTCGGCGCGGCTTCGACATCGAGGTGGCTCCGGCCGACCTCGTCCGGGTCACGGGCGCCACGGCTGCGGCCATCGCACGGACCTGAGTCGCCTCGCCGCAACTTCCTCCCCTGACCGGGAATGACCGGTCCCCTCCTGCGTTGCATTGAGTCGAAGGCACTCAAGTTCCCAGGAGGTCCCTTTGCCAGCACAGTTCGGTCCCACCAGCGGCAGCGACTCGTTCGACGAGTTCATCGCGCGCCTGCTCGCGGCTCAGAACACCGGCGCCCAGCGATCCGTACCGCTGGGACGACCGGTCGACATCACGCGACTGCTCAGCCGTCGCACGCACGAGCTGCTCCAGCGCAGCGCCGCCTACGCGGTGGAACAGGGCCAGCACGAGGTCGACGCCCTCCACGTCCTGCACGTGCTCGTCCGCACCGATCCCTTCACCGCCGTCGTCCGGCACGCGGGGGTCGACCCCGACCACCTCGCCGACGAGATCGAGCAGCGGCTGCCGATGGCACGCGACCCGCAGGACGCCGACCCGGCGTCGACCGTGCGTCCCGCGCTCACGGCGTCCGCGCAGCGCATCCTGCTGGAGGCCACCCAGGCCGCCCGCGGCTTCGGCAGCACGTACACCGACCCCGAGCACGTCTTCTTCGCGCTCGTCATGGACCAGGACACCGTCACCGGGCAGCTGCTCGCGAGCGCCGGTGTCACGCCGCAGGTCATGCAGGACCACGCCCAGCAGGCGGCGGCAGCAGCACGAGAGGGGCGTCCGATGCCCGGAGCGACCGACACGACCACCGAGACGAGCAGCACGACCCCGACGCTCGACCAGTACGGCACCGACCTCACCCAGCGAGCCCGTGACGGACGCATCGACCCCGTGATCGGCCGGGCCGACGAGGTCGAGCAGACGGTGGAGATCCTCCTCCGTCGCACCAAGAACAACCCCGTCCTGATCGGGGAACCCGGAGTCGGCAAGACCGCGATCGTCGAGGGCCTCGCCCAGCGCATCGCGGACGGCGACGTCCCCGCACTGCTCCAGGGCAAGCGCGTGGTGGCGCTCGACCTGCCGGGCATGCTCTCCGGCACACGCTACCGCGGCGACTTCGAGGAGCGACTCACCACGGCCATGGACGAGATCGCGGCGCACGCCGACGAGCTCATCGTGTTCGTCGACGAACTCCACACGGTCGTCGGCGCCGGCGCCGGCGGTGGCGGCGAGGGCGGATCGATGGACGCCGGCAACATCCTCAAGCCCCGCCTTGCCCGCGGCGACCTCCACATGGTCGGCGCGACCACGCTGAACGAGTACCGCCGGATCGAGAAGGACGCCGCACTCGAGCGTCGCTTCCAGCCCGTCACGGTGGGGGAGCCGAGCGTCGAGGACGCGGTCGCGATCCTCACCGGCCTCGCTCCGCGCTACGAGGAACACCACGGCGTCTCGTACACCCCCGAGGCACTCCGTGCGGCGGTCGAGCTCTCGCACCGCTACGTCACCGACCGGCACCTGCCGGACAAGGCGATCGACCTCATCGACCAGGCAGGCGCACGCCGTCGCCTCGCGCGCTCGGGCGACGTCGACGTCGAGGCCCTCCGGGCGCAGATCGCGACACTGACCGCGTCGAAGGACGCGGCTGTGGCCGAGGAGCACTACGAGGAGGCGTCGCGGCTCCGCGACGAGATCGACGGACTGGAGGCGCGGATCACCGCCGCCTCGGAGGCGGACGCAGGTCGCGCCTCCCGTCAGGAGCAGGTGGGCACCTCGATCACGGAGGCGGACATCGCAGCCGTGGTGTCGCGTGCCACCGGGATCCCGGCGACCCGTCTGACGGCGGGGGACCGCACCCGACTCGCCGCCCTCGAGGACGAACTCCACGAGCGCGTCGTCGGCCAGGACGACGCCGTGCGGGCCATCGCCACCGCGGTCCGGCGCAGCCGGACCGGCATGGGCGACCCGCGTCGTCCGGTCGGGAGCTTCCTGTTCCTCGGTCCGACGGGCGTCGGCAAGACCGAGCTCGCGAAGGCCCTGGCCGGGTCGCTGTTCGGTGACGAGTCGGCGATGCTCCGCTTCGACATGAGCGAATTCGGTGAGCGGCACACCGTCTCGCGCCTGGTCGGTGCCCCTCCCGGGTACGTCGGCTACGACGAGGCCGGGCAGCTCACCGAGCGCGTCCGCCGCAACCCGTACTCGGTGATCCTCCTCGACGAGGTCGAGAAGGCGCACCCCGACGTGTTCAACCTGCTGCTGCAGGTGCTCGACGACGGGCGGCTGACGGACGGCCAGGGCCGGACGGTCGACTTCCGGAACACGGTCGTCATCATGACGTCGAACATCGGTTCGGAGTTCCTGGCGTCGCGCTCCGGTGCCCTCGGGTTCTCCGCGTCCGCCGACGGCGGGTACGCGGAGGAGGACCTCCGCGCCCGGGTGATGGGCAAGCTCCGCGAGTCCATGCGGCCGGAGTTCATCAACCGCATCGACGAGATCGTGCTGTTCCGCAAGCTCGACCGCGAGCAGCTGCACGCCATCGTGTCGCTGCTGCTGCAGGACACCGCGCTCCGCCTGCTCGCCCAGGGCATGACGCTGTCGGTGTCCGACGCCGCGGTGGACTGGCTCGCCGAGCACGGCTACGAGCCCGAGTACGGCGCACGTCCCCTCCGCCGGTTGATCCAGCGCGAGGTCGACGACCGGATCGCGTCCCTCGTCGTCGACGAGGCCGTGCACGACGGCGACACCGTGCGGATCGACGTCGTCGACGGCGGTCTCAGCGCGACCGCCGCCGTGGCCGCGGCGGTCTAGTCCGCACACCCTCGAGAACACCCCCGGTGCCGTCAGGTACCGGGGGTGTTCTCCGTGGTGCGGAATGCGCCGGGATGACCTCCGGAACAATTCCGGGAAAAGGCTTGCACGGGGAACAGGAATGTGGATAGTGTTCACGAGCACGAGTCAGCACGAGACCGAGAGGGGGCCTGACCATGATGATCACCGCAACGACTCCGTTCCGTGGCATCCGCACGTTCGTCGGCACCCCGATCCGGGTCCGCTGACACCGAGCGTCCGACACCCACGACGGCGGGATCCCGTTCCGCGCAGAGCAGGTCTCGCCGGACACCGCCGTCCGTGACCAGGATCGACCGGCCCCGTGGCGTCCGTCCGACCGCACCCGACCGTGCGGTCCGGAGCGGGTGACACCCGGCCCGTCGACCTGACCGGACGGACGCTCGACACATCGCGGTTCGACGCCTTCCGTCGTGCCCGTTGCATTTCCGCGACGGGTTGCGATGCGCATTCCTGCGCTCCTCGTGCATTCCTGCACGCATTCTTCCACCCGACCCGCACACGGGTCGGTCCGTCATGCCCGGAAAGGGACACCACCGTGTCGACGAAGACCACCACCACCATCCATCCTCCCGACGTCCGCGCGGTCCGGCGGCGGGTCTCGCTCGCCGACCGCATCGCGCTCCGCGTCGGGATGTCGCTCATCATCTGGAGCCGGCGGACGCACCACGTCCGGCCGTCGGTCGACATCGCGACCCGCAACCGTCTCGAACGGGAGCGGGCGCAGCGCGAGGCCGAGTGGGCCGTCCGCGGCGCCGCGATGCACCTCTGGCGGTGACCACCAGGCGGACGGCGGGGGCGGGGCGGACGCGCCCCGCGCCTCCCGTACCGTTGTCGGGTGACCGAAACCGCAGCTGCCCTCGTCGAACGCCTGACCGCCGTCGTCCCGGACTTCCCGAAGCCGGGGATCCAGTTCCGTGACGTCACCCCGGTGTTCTCCGACCCCGTGGCCTTCGGCCGCGTCTGCGAGGCCCTCGCCGCGCCGTTCGCGATCGGCGCGGGCTTCGCGGCGGTCGCCGGCATCGAGGCCCGCGGCTTCGCGCTGGCCGGCGGGATCGCCGCGCAGCACCAGGTCGGCGTGCTGACCGTGCGCAAGGCGGGGAAGCTCCCCGGCGAGGTCCTCAGCGAGCAGTACGCACTCGAGTACGGCGAGGCCGAGCTCGAGCTGCGCCCCGGTCAGCTCCCTGCCGGCACCCGCGTGCTGGTGGTCGACGACGTCCTCGCCACGGGCGGCACCGGCGCCGCGACCATCACCCTGCTCGAGCGGGCCGGGTACGAGGCGATCGGCTTCGCCGCGCTGCTCGAACTCGACGGGTTGGACGGCCGCGGGCGCCTCGAACCGCGACTGCCCGTGACCACTCTCGGCAGCGTCCCGGCGTGAGCCGTCGCGGGCGTCGCTCGCACTAGTCTTGATCCACCCACCGAACCGAGGAGTCCCGCCATCGTGACCGAGTCAGTCGCCGCCGCACCGGAAGGTGCATCGCCGGAGAACGAGCCCGCAGCCGTGCCCCAGGCACCCGAGCCCCGCACCGCGACGACGACCACGACGGGCACCGAACTGTTCGACGGCGTCCGTGGCGTCGTGGCGATCCGGGTCGCCGGCGTCCTGAAGGACCTCGCTGCCGAGGTCGCCGCCGGTGACGTCGTCGAGCCGGTGACGCTCGACGAGCAGGACGGGCTCGACATCCTCCGGCACTCCGCCGCGCACGTCCTCGCCCAGGCCGTCCAGCAGATCAACCCGGACGCGAAGCTCGGCATCGGTCCGCCCGTCACCGACGGCTTCTACTACGACTTCGACGTCGCCGAGCCCTTCACGCCCGAGGACCTCAAGGCCATCGAGAAGGGCATGGACCGCATCGTCAAGCAGGCCCAGCGCTTCCGCCGCCGCGTCGTGACCGACGACGAGGCCCGCGAGCTGATGGCGGGGGAGCCCTACAAGCAGGAGCTCATCGGCCTCAAGGGCGCCGCCGAGTCCGGTGACTCGGGCGAGAGCGTCGAGGTCGGCGCCGGCGAGCTCACGGTCTACGAGAACGTCGACCCGAAGTCCGGCGACGTCGTGTGGCAGGACCTCTGCCGCGGCCCGCACGTCCCGCACACCCGGTGGATCGGCAACGCCGCGAAGCTCATGCGCGTCGCGGCGGCCTACTGGCGTGGCTCCGAGAAGAACCCCCAGCTGCAGCGCATCTACGGCACCGCCTGGCCGGACAAGGACCAGCTCAAGGCCTACCTCGTCCGCCTCGAGGAAGCCGCCAAGCGCGACCACCGCAAGCTCGGCGCCGAGCTCGACCTGTTCTCGTTCCCGGACGAGATCGGCTCGGGCCTGGCGATCTTCCACCCGAAGGGCGGCATCATCCGCCGCGAGATGGAGGACTACTCGCGGCGTCGGCACGAGCAGGAGGGCTACTCCTTCGTCTACACGCCGCACATCACCAAGGGCGACCTGTTCGAGCAGTCCGGGCACCTCGGCTGGTACAAGGACGGCATGTTCCCGGCCATGCACATGGACGAGGCGCGCGACGAGGACGGCAACGTCACCCGGCAGGGGGCGGACTACTACCTCAAGCCGATGAACTGCCCGATGCACATCCTGGCGTACCGCTCGCAGGCCCGGTCCTACCGCGACCTGCCGCTGCGGATGTTCGAGTTCGGCACCGTCTACCGGAACGAGAAGTCCGGCGTGATCCACGGCCTCACCCGCGTGCGGGGCATGACGCAGGACGACGCCCACATCTTCACCACGCAGGAGAAGATGAAGGAGGAGCTCACCACGACGCTCCAGTTCGTGCTCTCGCTCCTCCGCGACTACGGCCTCGACGACTTCTACCTCGAGCTCTCCACGAAGGACCCGGAGAAGTACGTCGGCGACGACGACGTGTGGGAGGTCGCGACGAACACCCTGCGCGAGGTCGCCGAGGAGTCCGGGCTCGAGCTCGTGCCCGACCCCGCCGGCGCGGCCTTCTACGGCCCGAAGATCTCGGTGCAGGCGCGCGATGCCATCGGTCGCACCTGGCAGATGTCGACCGTCCAGCTCGACTTCAACCTGCCGGAGCGCTTCGAGCTCGAGTACGCGGCCGCGGACGGCACCCGGCAGCGCCCGGTGATGATCCACCGCGCGCTCTTCGGCTCCATCGAGCGCTTCTTCGGCGTCCTCACCGAGCACTACGCGGGCGCGTTCCCGGCGTGGCTCGCTCCGGTCCAGGTCGTCGGCATCCCGGTCGCGGCGGAGTACGGCGACTACCTCGACGAGGTCGTCGCGAAGCTCCGCACCCACGGCGTCCGCGCCGAGGTCGACCACTCCGACGACCGGATGCAGAAGAAGATCCGCAACCACACGAAGCAGAAGGTGCCGTTCCAGCTCATCGCCGGCGGCGACGACCGCGACGCCGGTGCCGTCAGCTTCCGCTTCCGCGACGGCCGCCAGGACAACGGTGTGCCCGTCGACGAGGCGGTCGATCGCATCCTCACCGCGATCCGCGAGCGCGCGCAGGTCTGATGGACCAGGAGCGGCCGGGAGGCACCGAGCACGTCCCCGGGACCGGTCACGTCGACGACGTGGCCGGCTCCGCGGACGATCCGCTGGTGATCCGGGACGCCGCCACCGGCGCGGCCGTCCCGGATGCGTTCCAGCGGCTGTGGAACCCGCACCGGATGGCGTACATCGACGCCGGTCGAGACGGCGATGGCCGCGGGCACAAGGACGACTGCCCGTTCTGCGAGGCCCCGCGGAAGTCCGACGAGGACGCCCTGATCGTCGCCCGTGGTGAGCACGCCTACGTGCTGCTGAACCTGTACCCGTACAACAACGGCCACCTGCTCGTCTGCCCCTACCGGCACGTCCCGCTCTACGACGAGGCAACCGCGGACGAGACCCGCGAGATGGCCGAGCTCACCCAGACCGCGATGCGCGTGCTGCGGTCGGTGTCGCACTGCGACGGCTTCAACATCGGCATGAACCAGGGCGAGGTCGCGGGGGCCGGCGTCGCGGCGCACCTGCACCAGCACATCGTTCCCCGCTGGCAGTCGGACGCGAACTTCTTCCCGATCATCGCCCGCACGAAGTCGATGTCGCAGCTCCTCGGCGAGACCCGCCGTCTCGTCGCCGAAGGGTGGCCCGCGGCGGACTAGGATGGTCGGCATCATGAGCGACAGCACCAGCACCTCCGGCACCCCTGGCACCTCGATCACCGGCTCCGACCGCGTCAAGCGCGGCCTCGCCGAGATGCTGAAGGGCGGCGTGATCATGGACGTCGTCGACGCCGAGCAGGCCCGCATCGCCGAGGAAGCCGGCGCGACCGCGGTCATGGCGCTCGAGCGCGTGCCCGCCGACATCCGTGCGCAGGGCGGCGTCGCCCGCATGTCCGACCCGTCCATGATCGAGGAGATCATCGCCGCGGTGTCGATCCCCGTCATGGCGAAGGCGCGCATCGGCCACTTCGTCGAGGCGCAGGTGCTGCAGGAGCTCGGCGTCGACTACATCGACGAGTCCGAGGTCCTGTCGCCCGCCGACTACGTCAACCACATCGACAAGTGGAACTTCACCACCCCGTTCGTCTGCGGCGCCACCAACCTGGGCGAGGCGCTCCGCCGCATCACCGAGGGCGCGGCGATGATCCGCTCCAAGGGCGAGGCCGGCACCGGTGACGTGTCCGAGGCCACGAAGCACATCCGCACCATCTCGAAGGAGATCGCGGCGCTCCGGTACCTCAAGGAAGACGAGCTCTACGTCGCCGCGAAGGAGCTCCAGGCGCCCTTCGACATCGTCAAGGAGGTCGCGCAGACCGGCAAGCTCCCGGTCGTGCTCTTCACCGCCGGTGGTGTCGCGACCCCGGCCGACGCCGCGATGATGATGCAGCTCGGCGCCGACGGCGTGTTCGTCGGCTCCGGCATCTTCAAGTCGGGTGACCCGGCGAAGCGTGCCGCGGCGATCGTCAAGGCCGTCACGTTCCACGACGACCCGAAGGTCATCGCCGAGGTCTCCCGCGGTCTGGGCGAAGCCATGGTCGGCATCAACGTCGCCGACGTCCCCGCGCCGCACCGCCTCGCCGAGCGCGGCTGGTGAGCGCCCGGCCCCGCATCGGGGTCCTCGCGCTGCAGGGCGACTTCCGCGAGCACATCGCGTCGCTGACGGAGCTCGGCGCCGACGTGGTGCCGCTGCGTCGCCCGGAGGAGATCGACGCGCTCGACGGCGTCGTGATCCCCGGCGGTGAGTCGAGCGTCATGGACAAGCTGTCCCGGACGTTCGGCGTCGCCGAACCGCTGAGCGCCGCAATCCGTGACGGTCTGCCCGCGTACGGCACCTGCGCCGGGATGATCATGCTGTCCTCGCGGATCGCCGCGGGGATCCCGGGCCAGCAGACGCTCGGCGTGCTCGACACCACCGTGCGGCGCAACGCCTTCGGCAGCCAGAACGACTCCTTCGAGACCGACATCCCGATGCCGGCGCTCGGCGACGCCCCGGTGCACGCGGTGTTCATCCGGGCCCCCGTGGTCGAGGAGCACGGCGCGTCGGTGCAGGTGCTCGGTGCACTCGCCGACGGTCAGGTCGTGGCGGTGCAGCAGGACAACGTGCTCGCGAGCGCGTTCCACCCCGAGGTCGCCGGCGAGGACCGCTTCCACCGACGCTTCCTGGAACTCGTCCGCAGCGCCTGACCCGGCCGCTCGGGAACCAGGTTCCGGACACCACACCGCGCTGTTCCGTGGTGCTGTGTCCGGAACGTGGTTCCGTGCGCGACCGCGCTGTCCACAGGACCAGCGCGGCGGCGGCGACCCGCGCCTCCCGGCCGCTAAACTGGTCGGGACTTTCCGAAAGACGCAAGGAGCACCGTGTCCGGGCATTCCAAGTGGGCAACGACCAAGCACAAGAAGGCGGTCATCGACCAGCGCCGTGCGAAGTCGTTCGCGAAGCTCATCAAGAACATCGAGGTCGCCGCGAAGATGGGCGGGGCCGACCTGTCGGGCAACCCGACCCTCGTCGACGCGGTCCAGAAGGCCAAGAAGACCTCGGTCCCCAACGACAACATCGACCGCGCGATCAAGCGCGGCGCCGGCCTCACCGGCGAGACGATCGAGTACACGACCATCATGTACGAGGGCTACGGCCCGAACGGCGTCGCGATGCTCATCGAGTGCCTCACGGACAACAAGAACCGTGCCGCGGCCGAGGTCCGGACCGCGATGACGCGCAACGGCGGCACGATGGCCGACCCGGGCAGCGTGGCCTACAACTTCGCGCGCAAGGGGGTCATCTCGGTCACGAAGACCGACGGCCTCGACGAGGACACGGTCATGACGGCCGTGCTCGACGCGGGTGTCGAGGACGTCGTCGACCAGGGCGGCGGCTTCGAGGTCATCACCGAGGCGAGCGACCTCGTCGCGGCGCGCACGGCCCTGCAGGACGCCGGCATCGACTACGACTCGGCCGACGCCGAGTTCGTGCCGGGTCTCAAGGTCCCGGTCGACGCCGAGACCGCCCGCAAGGTGTTCCGCCTCATCGACGCGCTCGAGGACAGCGACGACGTGCAGAACGTCTACTCGAACTTCGACATCCCCGCCGACGTCCAGGCCGAGCTCGACGAGGACGAGGACTAAGCCGATGCTGCGCGTGCTCGGGGTCGACCCCGGGCTCACGCGGTGCGGCGTCGGCGTGGTCGAGGTCGCACCGAACCGTCGCGCCCGACTCGTGCACGTCACGGTCGTGCGCACGCCCGCCGACATGGCACTCGAGCAGCGGCTCCTGCTCATCGCCGACGGCATCGCCGCCGAGATCGACGAACACCGGCCGGACGCCGTCGCGGTGGAACGGGTCTTCGCCCAGGCGAACGTCCGGACCGTGATGGGCACGGCGCAGGCCGCCGGCCTGGCCCTGCACGCCGCGGCCGCCCGCGGGCTGCCCGTCGGGCTGCACACGCCGTCCGAGGTGAAGGCCGCAGTCACGGGGTACGGCAACGCCGACAAGCGCCAGGTCCAGACCATGATCGCGCGGGTGCTCGGGCTCGACGAGGCCCCGAAGCCCGCCGACGCCGCCGACGCGCTCGCCCTGGCGGTCTGCCACGCCTGGAGGCTCGGGTCACCCGACGCCGTCGGCTCGCGTCCGACGAACCTCACCCCGGCGCAGCGCGCCTGGCGGGACGCCCAGGGCGGGACCGTCGACTCACCACTCGCGCGGGCGGCCGCCGCTGCGGCGCGACCGCAGCGTGGCAGGTCCGCGACGTCGGTCGGCGGCCGTAGGCTCGGCGCATGATCGCGAGTCTCCGGGGCACCTGCATCGACGTCGCCGGATCGGCCGTCGTGGTCGAGGTCGGGGGCGTCGGGTACGCCGTCACGGTCACCCCGGCGCACGCGCTCTCGATGCGCCACGGATCCGAGGTCTTCCTGCGCACGGCGATGATCGTGCGCGAGGACGAGCACCTGCTCTTCGGCTTCGAGTCCACCGACGCGCTGCAGGTGTTCGACCTCCTGCGCAGCGTCTCCGGCGTCGGGCCGAAGTCCGCGATGGGCGTGCTCGCGCACATGGAACCCGCACAGGTGGCGAACGCCGTCGCGAACGACGACGACGCCGCCTTCCGGAAGGTCTCCGGCATCGGCCCGAAGACCGCGAAGCTCATCATCGTCGCGCTCTCCGGCAAGCTCGCCGCGTTCGAGCAGGCGCCCGTCGTGGCCGCAGCCCGCGGCACCGCCGCGCACCCGGCCGCGATCGACGTCGTCGAGGCGCTCGTCGGGCTCGGCTGGCGCGAGGACGCCGCGCAACGTGCGGTCGACGACACCATCGCCACCGAGCCGGGCGCCGCGACGATGGGCACGCAGGCGCTGCTCCGCGCGGCACTCGGTGCCCTCCGCCCGGCGGGGGCCGGTCGGTGAGCGGCATCACCGCAGCCAGTGCCGAGTCGCAGGAAGAACTCGCCTTCGAGGGCGCGCTCCGGCCCAAGTCCCTCGACGAGTTCGTCGGGCAGCGCAAGGTCCGGGGGCAGCTGGACCTGCTGCTGAAGGCCGCGGCGATGCAGGAGCGGACCCCCGACCACATCCTCATGGCGGGGCCGCCCGGGCTCGGCAAGACCACGCTCGCGATGATCGTCGCGCACGAGTCCGGCCGCCCGTTGCGGATGTCGAGCGGTCCGGCGATCCAGCACGCGGGCGACCTCGCCGCCGTGCTCTCGTCGCTCGTCCCCGGCGAGGTGCTCTTCATCGACGAGATCCACCGCATGGCGCGCTCGGCGGAGGAGATGCTCTACCTGGCGATGGAGGACTTCCGGATCGACGTGATGGTCGGCAAGGGCGCCGGCGCGACGAGCATCCCGCTCGACCTCGCGCCGTTCACCCTCGTCGGGGCCACGACGCGCGCCGGGCTCCTGCCGAACCCGCTCCGCGACCGCTTCGGGTTCACCGCCCACCTCGAGTTCTACGAGAAGGACGAACTCGAACAGGTCCTCATCCGTGCGGCGCACCTGCTCGAGCTCGACATCGACCGGACGGCGCTCCGCGAGATCGCCGGACGCTCGCGCGGCACACCCCGCATCGCGAACCGCCTGCTCCGCCGAGTCCGCGACTACGCCCTCGTGCACCGCACCACCGACGGCATGACCGCTGTGCAAGGGGCGCTCGACCTCTACGACGTCGACGAGCTCGGCCTCGACCGCCTCGACCGCGCCGTCGTCGAGACGATGCTGACGCGGTTCGACGGGGGACCGGTGGGCCTCAACACGCTCGCGGTCTCGGTCGGCGAGGAGTCCGAGACGATCGAGTCGGTCGTCGAACCGTTCCTCGTCCGCGTCGGTCTCGTCACACGGAGCCCACGCGGCCGCATCGCCACACCGCAGGCGTGGCGCCACTTCGGCATGACGCCGGGCCAGGCGGCCGGGGCGCAACCCGGCCTCTTCGACGACGAGACCGACTGACCGGTCCGAGCGTCCGGGGTGACATGCCACGCACAGTCGTGTGCCCTAGACTGCTACGGCCCGAAACCGAGCAACCAGAGAAGGCAACGCATCATGGGTCAAGAAGTCGTCCTCATCGTCATCGTCGTGGCGTTCGCGGCCTTCATGTTCTACAACAGCCGGAAGCGCAAGAAGCAGCAGTCCGAGCTCGCCACCAAGATGGTGCCGGGCGCACGGGTGATGCTCTCCTTCGGCCTGTACGGCACGCTCCTGTCGGTCGACGACGAGAAGGTCACCGCCGACGTCGAGATCGCCCCCGGCACCGTCGTCACCGTGCACCGTCAGACCCTGTCGCGCGTCGTCGACGACAACGCGTCGGACATCGAGACCACCGCCACCCCGGAGGACGAGTCGGACGCACCCAAGCCCGTCGCCGAACTCAACGGCGAGCCGGTCTACGGTGAGCGCGTCGACCCGATCGACTCCGACACCGACGCGACGAAGCGCAAGACCGAAGACTGACACCTCGGCCGCCGGGTCCACCGACCCGGCGGCGACACCTGCCGCCGGTCACCACCGTCGGTCCTGACAGAAAGACGAGACGACCGGTGGCACGATCGACACCCGTCAAGAAGGCGATCCGCTCGCTCACCTGGTTGGTGATCCTGATGGCGGTCCTCGCGGGTCTGAACACCGCCGCGTCGATCCTCGCCGGGTCAACGAAGGACGACAGCGGCAAGTGGTACGAGGGAGCCAGCTGGATCCCGGAACTCGCCCTCGACCTGCAGGGCGGCACGCAGCTGACGCTCGCGGCGCAGAACACCGAGGGCGGCTCGGTCACGAGCCAGCAGCTGAACCAGGCCGTGAACATCATCCGGCAGCGCATCAACGCCACGGGTGTCTCCGAGTCGCAGATCAACACCCAGGGGACGAACAACATCGTCGTCTCCATCCCGGGCAAGCCCGACAAGGCGACGATCGACCGCATCGAGGCGGCCGCGAAGCTCACCTTCCGCCCGGTGCTCTACACCGAGGCCGCCTCGAGCTCGTCCGTCGGCGGGGACGACGGGTCCTCCGCGTCACCGACGCCGTACTCGCCGCCCGCCTCGCTCGCCGCGACGCCGAGCGCGAAGCCGACGAACGCGAGCGACCTGGCCTGGGTGACGCCCAGGCTGCAGGACCTCTACACGAACTACGACTGCAAGGCGCCGGACGACGTCACCACCGCGCCCGACGACGAGCCCCTCGTGACCTGCGACGCCGACGGGGCCGCCAAGTACATCCTCGGTCCGGTCGAGGTGTCCGGGTCGAACATCAGCAACGCGACCTCGGGTCTCGCGACGGACTCGCAGGGCACGTCGACGGGGCAGTGGGCCGTCAACCTGACCTTCAACGGTGACGGCACGAAGGACTTCCGCACGGTCACCAACCGCCTGGTCTCGCTGCAGTCCCCGCAGAACCAGTTCGCCATCGTCCTCGACGGGTCGGTCATCACCGCGCCGAGCACGAACGCCGCGATCACCAACGGCAAGGCGCAGATCACCGGCAACTTCACCGCCGAGTCCGCGAAGACCCTCGCCGACCAGCTCAAGTACGGCGCCCTGCCGATCAACTTCCAGGTGCAGTCGAACGAGAACATCTCGGCGACCCTCGGTACCGCGCAGCTCGTCGGCGGCCTCGTCGCCGGCCTGATCGGTCTGATCCTGGTGATCATCTACTCGGTGATCCAGTACCGGGCGCTCGCGTTCGTCACGGTGCTGTCGCTCGGTGTGGCCGCGACACTGACCTACCTCGTGATCGCGATCATGTCGTGGCGGGTCGACTACCGTCTCTCGTTGGCGGGCGTCGCGGGGTTGATCGTGGCGATCGGCATCACGGCGGACTCGTTCATCGTCTACTTCGAGCGCATCCGCGACGAGCTGCGCGACGGACGTGGGCTCGAGAGCGCCGTCGAGTCCGGCTGGAAGCGGGCACTCCGCACGATCCTCGCCTCGGACTCGATCAACTTCCTCGCCGCGATCGTGCTCTACATCCTCGCGGTCAGCGACGTGAAGGGCTTCGCGTTCACGCTGCTCCTCACGACGCTCATCGACGTCGTCGTGGTCGTGCTGTTCACGCACCCGATGATGCAGCTCATCGCCCGCAGCCGGTTCTTCGGCGAGGGGCACAAGTTCAGCGGGCTCGACCCGGCAGCGCTCGGTGCCGTCTACCGGGGACGGGCGCAGTTCCGCGCCCCGGTCGTCGACGGCAAGCGCCAGCGCAGCGCCGGTGAGGCCCAGCGTCGACAGACGATCGCGGAGCGGAAGGCCCAGCAGGGCTCCGTCGACAACGGCACCACGCCGGACGGGAAGGACGACTGATGGCCAGCTTCAGCCAGTTCGGCAGCGACCTCTACACGGGGAAGCGCTCGTACGACATCGTCGGACGACGCAGGACCTGGTACCTCGTCGCGATCGTCGCGATCGTCATCTCGCTCGCAGTGCCGTGGCTCCGCGGCGGCTACCAGCTCGGTATCGAGTTCACGGGCGGGTCCGAGTTCACGCTCTCCGACGTGAAGTCCCTCGACCAGGACCTCGCGACCCGGACCGTCGAGTCGATCGTCCCGGAGGGCGTCCCGCGCGTCTCGCAGCTCGGCCAGCACGGCATCCGGGTGCAGACCGGTCAGCTCACGGACCGTGAGACGACCGAGGTGCAGGACGCCCTGGCGAAGGCGTACGACGTCCCCGAGGAACGCGTCGCCGCGACCTTCATCGGTGCGACCTGGGGTGCCGACGTGCTCGCGCAGGCCATCCGTGGCCTCGTGATCTTCCTCGCGCTGGCCGCCGTCTTCATGGCGGTGTACTTCCGGACCTGGAAGATGTCGGTGTCGGCGATGGTCGCGCTCCTGCACGACCTGCTGATCACGGCCGGCGTGTACGGGATCGTCGGACTCGAGGTCACGCCGGCGGCGGTCATCGGCTTCCTGACGATCCTCGGGTACTCCCTCTACGACACCGTCGTGGTCTTCGACAAGGTGCGCGAGAACACCAGCCAGGAGTCCCACCGCACCTTCGTGCAGTCGGTGAACCTCGCGGTGAACCAGACGCTCGTCCGGTCGATCAACACCTCGGTCGTGGCGCTCCTGCCCGTCGCGGCGATCCTCTTCATCGGCTCGTACGTGCTCGGAGCCGGGACCCTGCGCGACATCTCGCTCGCGCTGTTCATCGGCATCATCGTGGGCACGTACTCGACCATCTTCATCGCGTCGCCGATGTACGCCCACCTGCGCGAGAACGAGCCGAAGGTCAAGCAGGCCGACGCGAAGAAGCAGCAGGCGGCCGCGAAGCGCCAGCGCGAGGTCGACACGGCGGCGGGCGTCTGATGCCGGCCGAGATCGTCGACGTCGACGTCGCCGAGGCCCTTCGCCGGATCGAGCACGGAGCACGACTGTTCGACGTGCGCGAGCAAGGGGAGTGGGACGAGGTCCACGCTCCCGAGGCGACGCTGGTGCCGATGTCGGAACTCGTGGCGAGGTGGAAGGAGATCGACGGCGGGGACGAGCCGGCGATCATCGTGTGCCACTCGGGCGGCCGGTCCGCCCGGGTCGTCGCCGCGCTCGAGCAGTCGGGCGTCCCCGCGGTCAACCTGACCGGTGGCATGGTCGCGTGGGAACAGGCCGGAGCGCCGGTCGTGCGCCCCGGTGACGGGTCGGGGGACCACGGCGCGGACGCCCAGGGCGAACCGCGTCACGAGCACTGACCGGACGCGCGTAGTCTTGTCGGATCGAGCTCGGACCGAGTCCTGGGAGGCGCTTCATGACGGACACCCGTGAGTCCACGCCCCCGGACGCCGCGCGACCGGGCTCCGCTCCGCGGCCGTCGAGCCCGCTCGGCCCGAACACCACCGGCAACCTCGGTTCCCTCCGGTCGCTGCTGCCGCGGCTGTTCTCGCGGGCGCAGCCGGCCGGTGCGGTCGACACCCTCATCCGGACGGTCCGCTCCCACCACCCCAAGGCCGACGTCACGCTGATCGAGCGTGCGTACTCCGTCGCCGAACGTGCGCACGACGGGCAGAAGCGCAAGTCGGGCGAGCCGTACATCACGCACCCGGTCGCGGTCGCGCAGATCCTCGCGGACCTCGGCATCGGACCGATCACGATCGCGGCCGCGCTGCTCCACGACACCGTCGAGGACACCGACTACCAGCTCGACCAGCTGCGGTCCGACTTCGGCGACGAGATCGCGATGCTCGTCGACGGCGTCACGAAGCTCGACAAGGTCAAGTACGGCGACAGCGCGCAGGCCGAGACCGTCCGCAAGATGGTCATCGCGATGTCGAAGGACATCCGCGTCCTCGTCATCAAGCTCGCCGACCGCCTGCACAACGCCCGCACGTGGGGCTTCGTGGAGTCCGCGTCCGCGACGCGGAAGGCGAAGGAGACGCTCGAGATCTACGCGCCGCTGGCGCACCGGCTCGGCATCCAGATGATCAAGCTGGAGCTCGAGGACCTCTCGTTCGCCGTGCTCCACCCGAAGCTGTACGTCGAGATCGACAGCCTGGTCAAGGAACGCCAGCCGAAGCGCGAGCAGTTCGTGCAGAACGTCATCGGCACCCTGAAGAAGGACCTCAAGGCCGCGAAGGTGCGCGGCGACGTCATGGGGCGGCCGAAGCAGTACTACTCGATCTACCAGAAGATGATCGTCCGGGGTCGCGAGTTCGACGAGATCTACGACCTGGTCGGCATCCGCGTCCTCGTCCCGACCGTCCGTGACTGCTACGCGATGCTCGGGTCCGTCCACGCACGGTGGACGCCGCTGCCCGGCCGCTTCAAGGACTACATCGCGACGCCGAAGTTCAACCTGTACCAGTCGCTCCACACCACGGTGCTCGGACCGCAGGGTCGTGCCGTCGAGATCCAGATCCGCACGCACGAGATGCACCAGCGGGCCGAGTTCGGTGTCGCGGCGCACTGGAAGTACAAGCAGCGGGCAGCCGGGCGCGACGTCGACACCTCGTCGGCCACCGACCAGGACATGGCGTGGCTCGCACACATCACCGACTGGCAGGCCGAGACGAGCGACCCGGGGGAGTTCCTCGACTCGCTGCGCTACGAGATCGGTGCGAAGGAGACGTACGTCTTCACCCCGCAGGGCAAGGTCATCGGCCTGCCCTCCGGCGCGACCCCGGTCGACTTCGCGTACGCCGTCCACACCGAGATCGGGCACCGCACCATGGGCGCCAAGGTCAACGGTCGCCTCGTCCCGCTCGAGAGCGCACTGTCGAGCGGTGACGTCGTCGAGATCTTCACGTCGAAGAACCCCGACTCGGGTCCCAGCCAGGACTGGTTGACCTTCGTCCGGAGCCCTCGGGCCCGCAACAAGATCAAGCAGTGGTTCACCAAGGAGCGCCGCGAAGAGGCGATCGAGCAGGGTCGCGACGCAATCGCGCGGGCAATGCGCAAGCAGAACCTGCCGCTCCAGCGGATCATGAGCCAGGACTCCATCTCCGAGGTGGCGTCCGCGATGCGGTACGACGACGTCTCCGCCCTCTACGCCGCCATCGGCGAGGGCCACGTCTCCACCCAGTCCGTGATCGAGAAGGTGCTGGCCGGCGTCCAGTCCGAGACCGAGACGGACGAGCCGGAGCTGTCCTTCCCCCGACAGGTCACCAGCCGCCAGCTGCGCAACAGCGACAGCGGGGTGCTGGTCCGGGGCGCACCGGACATCCTCGTGAAGCTCGCGAAGTGCTGCACGCCGGTGCCGGGAGACCAGATCGTCGGGTTCATCACCCGCGGTCAGGGCATGTCGGTGCACCAGGCGTCGTGCACCAACGTGAAGTCGCTCATGAACGAGCCGGACCGGATGATCGAGGTCGAGTGGGCCCCGTCGTCGAAGTCGGTGTTCCTCGTGCAGATCCAGATCGAGGCGCTCGATCGGTCGGGCCTGCTGAGCGACGTGACCCGGGTGCTGACGGACCACCACGTGAACATCCTGTCCGCGACGGTGTCCACGTCGTCGGACCGCCTGGCACTCAGCCGGTTCGTGTTCGAGATGGGCGACACCACGCACCTCGACCGCGTGCTCAACGCCGTGCGCCGGATCGACGCCGTGTACGACGTCTACCGGGTCAGCGCGGGCTGACCGACGCCGGGCGGCCCGGGGCGGGTCAGTGCGGTGCGTCTCCGCAGCCCTACGGGGCCACCCGGAGCGCGCGCAGGCGCCGTTCGGCCTGCCGGACCATCGGCACCGTCCCGAGGCCGCTGAGCCGCTCCAGGACCTCCGAGCGCGTCGCCGCGCCGGATGCCAGCAGGCCGTGGACGGCGGTGGCCTCGGCGGTCCCGAAGACCCCCGCCGCGCTCGACGCCGAGTCGGCAGCCGACGTGCCGAGCCCGCCCGGCGTCCGCAGCAGGTCGACGGCGGTCCGCGCCGGCACGGTCACCCGGAGGAGCCCGAGCCGGACCGTGTCCTCGTCGGTGATCCGGATCTCACGCAGCCGGACGTCGGCGCCCACGTGCACCCGGACCTGTGGCGGGACGCACGCGTCGAGCGGCGACGGAGGCCGGGAGGTCGCGCCCCAGACCCATGCGGCGGTCAGCGTGCTCGCGATGAGCCTCGGGTCACGGAGCACCCACGCCGCGGCCTCGGCTCTGAGGGACGGCGTCTGCGGTTCGGCGGGGGAGGCCCAGCACGGTCCGACGGCGACGAGCTCCCCGGCGAGCACCGCCGCACGGAGTTCTGCCTCCGGCCAGTCGTCGCTGGTGAGCAGTCGCGAGCGGGGCACCCGCACATCCTGCCCGACGTCCCCGGCCGGACAGAACCCCCTGTGGAGAGCCCGCGGGCTCAGCGCAGGACGTCGGCGCGGTGCACGAGCGCGGCGGCGCCGATGAGCGGCCCGTCCTGCGACAACCCGGTCGGCACGATCCGCACCTTGGTGACGAACCCGAACTCGACCCGCTCCGCGACGGCCTCGCGCGCGAAGGTGAAGAGATCCGGTGTGACGTGCGAGAAGCCGCCACCGATGGCCACGACCTCGAGGTCGACCAGGCTCGTGGCCGCGGCGATCGCCTGTCCGAGCGCCCGACCGCTGCGTCGCACGGCCGCGATCGCGATCTCGTCGCCGGCGGCGTACGCTGCCGAGAGCTCCTCGCCGGTCGTGCCGGCGAAGCCCTGACGCCGGGCCCAGGCGACGGTCTTCGGGCCGCTGGCGACGGCCTCGAGGCAGCCGGTGCCGCCGCAGGCGCAGGGGTCGTCGAACCCACCGCACTCGACGTGCCCGATGTGCCCGGCGTTGCCGGTGGGTCCGCTGACGGTGCGGCCGTGCAGGATGAGCCCGCCGCCGACACCCGTCGAGACGATCATGCCCATCACGTGGTCCGAGCCCTGCGCCGCGCCGACCCAGTGCTCCGCCAGCGTGATCGCGAGACCGTCCATGCGCAGCGTCACCGGCACGCCGTCGGGCACGTGCGCGGCGACGCGGTCGCGCAGCGGGTACCCGCGCCAGACCGGCATGTTCAGGGGGGAGACCAGGCCGTGCTCCTCGTCGACGGGCCCGGCCGAGCCGATCCCGACGCCGACGAGGGTCGCGTCGGCCGGCAGCGCCGCCAACGCCGCCGTGACGACCTCGTCGACCGCCGCCTGCAGTTCCTCCGACGTCCGCTGTGGTCCGGTCGGGCTGCGGTGGCGGCTCGGGGCGAGCACGACGCCCTCGTCCGTCACGAGGGCGGCTTCGACCTTGGTGCCGCCGAGGTCGACGGCGAGGGCCAGCGGGGTGGACGGCGTTGCGGTGGTGGTCATGCTCGCTCCGATGCGGCGGACGGGAGGCGCGGCTGGGCCCCGGCACGCGGAGGTCGCGTCCCACGGGTCCCGGGCCGGTCGTGGTGGTCGGTCGGGTGGGTCGGTCCGCGTCGTCGACGCGGACCGCGGTCAGTAGGACGTGGTGTCGTCGCCGAGGACGGACGCCGAACCGGTCGCTGCGCGGTGCGCGACCTCGTCCAGGATCCGGGCGGACGCACTCGTCCCGATGCGGTCGGCTCCGGCGGCGACCATCTCGAGCAGGGTGTCGAGTCCGCGGACCCCGCCGGACGCCTTGACGCCGGTGTCCGGGCCGACCGTCTCGCGCATGAGCCGGATGTGCTCGGCCGTCGCTCCGCCACCGGCGAAGCCCGTCGACGTCTTCACGAAGGCGGCGCCGGCGGACTGCGCGGCACGCGAGGCGGCGACGATCTCGTCGTCGGTGAGGAACGCGGTCTCGAGGATGACCTTCACGACGGTGCTGCCCGCGGCGTCGACGACGGCACGGACGTCGGCCTCGACGCGTTCCCAGTCACCGGACTTCGCGGCGCCGATGTTCTGCACCATGTCGAGCTCGAACGCGCCGTCGGCCAGCGCCTGCAGGGACTCGGCGACCTTCGCGCCGGTGGAGGTGGTGCCGTGGGGGAACCCGATCACCGTGCCGACGCCGACGCCGGTGCCCTGCAGTCGCTCGACCGCGTGCGTCACGTCGCTCGGGCGGACGCATACGCTGAACACCCGGTGGGCTGCGGCCTCGTCGAGCTGGGCGTCCACGTCCGCGCGGGTCAGCTCGGGCTTGAGGATCGCGTGGTCGATCAGCGCCCGCACGGCATCGGCACTGGTCGGCTCGGGAACGACGGAGAACGCTGCTTTGTCCACGCCGCAAGCCTACCCGGAGGCGACACGCGTACCGTGCCCGTCATGCGCGTCCTCGTCACCGGGGCCACCGGGTACATCGGCGGTCGTCTCGTCCCACGTCTCCTCGAAGCCGGCCACAGCGTCCGGGTCTTCGTCCGCACCCCTCGCAAGCTGCAGGACGTCCCCTGGCACGACCAGGTGGACGTCGCCGCGGGCGACCTGCAGGACGCCGAAGCCGTGCGCGCCGCGGTCGAGGGCATCGAGGCGGTCTACTACCTCGCCCACGCGATGGGCGCGGACGGCGACTTCGAGCAGGCGGAGCGGGACGCCGTCGAGACGATGGCGCGGGAGGCGAAGGCCGCCGACGTCCGACGGTTCGTCTACCTCGGCGGTCTGCACCCGGACGGCGAGCTCTCGAAGCACCTCCGGAGCCGCAAGGAGGTCGGCGACGTCCTCCTGCAGTCCGGCGTCCCGACGATCGCCTACCAGGCCGGGGTCGTCATCGGTTCCGGCAGCACGTCGTTCGAGATGATCCGCCACGTCACCGACGTCCTCCCGTGGATGCCTGCGCCGCGGTGGGTCCGCAACCGGATCCAGCCGATCGCGGTGCGCGACGTCCTCTACTACCTGGTGCACGCGCTCGACATCCCCGCGGACGTCAACCGCACCTTCGACATCGGCGGCCCGGACGTGCTGCGCTACGGCCAGATGCTCAACGGGTACGCCGTCGAGGCGAAGCTCCCGCAGCGCGCGATCTCGGTGCTGCCGGTCCTCACGCCGGGCCTCTCGGCGCACTGGTTCAACCTGGTGACGCCGATCCCGAAGAAGCTGGCGACCCCGATCATCGAGTCGCTGCAGTTCGAGTGTGTCCAGCGCGAGCACGACATCGACGACGTGGTGCCGCGTCCGGAGGGCGGCCTGACGTCCTACCGCCGGGCCGTGCGGCTGGCCCTGAGCCGGATGCGCTCGGGCGAGGTCGAGACGAGCTGGCGGAACGCCACCCTCGCCGCGACGCCGGCCGACCCGCTCCCGAGCGACCCCGACTGGGCCGGGCACACCGTGTACGTCGACGACCGCAAGCGGCACTCGTCCGCCTCCGCGGAGGACGTCTGGCGCGTGGTCGAGTCGATCGGCGGCGAGAACGGCTGGTACTCGTTCCCGCTCGCCTGGGTCGCCCGGGGCTGGATGGACAAGCTCGCCGGCGGCGTCGGCCTGAACCGGGGCCGGCGGGACCAGCGGCGCCTCGAGCAAGGCGACGCGCTCGACTGGTGGCGCGTCGAGCGTCTGGAACGCGGTCGCTACCTGCGGCTCCGTGCCGAGTTCAAGTCCCCTGGACGTGCCTGGCTCGAGATGACCGTCACGCCCGCGGACGACGGCGGCAGCGACTACCGTCAGCGCGCGATCTACTTCCCGCAGGGCCTCTCCGGCCGCCTGTACTGGTACTCGATCCTGCCCTTCCACGGCGTGATCTTCCCGGGCATGGTGGAGCGCATCACCGCCGCCGCCGAACGCGAGTCAGAGCACACCGAGTCGACGGGGCGGAACTGGACCCAGCAGAATGGGGACCAGGAACCGGCACACGAGGAGGCAGCATGACCGCGGACGCAGTCCAGCCCGACGACGCAGCGACCACCGAGGACCACGGCGCCGTCCTGTTCCTGGGTGACAGCCTCACCGCGCAGGGCGCGTGGGACGACTGGCTGCCCGGGGAACGCACCGTCAACCAGGGCGTCAGCGGTGACACCACCGACGGGGTGCTCGCCCGGCTCGACGCGGTCATCGCCCAGCAGCCCGAGGTCATCGTGCTGCTGGTCGGCACCAACGACTTCGGCAACCACCGCGCCAGCGTCGAGCACGTCGTGCGCGGCGTCGAGTCGGTGCTCGTCACCCTCCGACGCGAGCTGCCGGGCGTCCGGCTGCTGCTCGTCTCGATCCTGCCGCGCCAGGCCGAGTTCGCCGCGAAGATCGAGGAGGCGAACCGGCACCTCCGGCAGTTCGTCGCGACGTGCCACGCCCAGTACCTCGACGCGTGGCCCGCCCTCGCCGACGGCGACCACCTCGACGACCGCTTCACCGACGACGGCCTCCACCTCACCGAGGACGGCTACCGGGCGTACGTGGCGGAACTCCTGCCGGCGCTCGAGCGCGTGCGCGGGCTGCCGCCGATGTCCCGTTCGATCCAGGCGATCGACCTCGACGGCGCCTCGGCCTGATGGCGGCGCGGAAGGGGCGGCCCCCGGTGGGGTCGTCCCAGAACGGCGTGCCCGCGGGCGCCGGCCGCCCCGCGACCGTCGCCTCGTCCCGGTCGTCCGGAGCACTCCCGCCGTTCACGCGACCGGCTCTGGCGCCGTCGCTCATCGCAGCGATCGTGCTCCTCGCATGTGTCGCGATCGTGGACTCGTCCGGCTTCGTCTTCGCCCGGTGGGGCGTGACCGTCCTGAGCCTCATCGTCCTCGTCTTCGCCGTTCGCGGGCGGGCGTGGTGGGCCGTCGTGCTCATGGCGGCCGTCGCCGTCTGCTGGAACCCGCTCGAGGTCGTGCCGATCCCGGGCGAGGTCTGGGCGGCGCTCCAGCTCGTCGCGGCGGCGGTGTTCATCGTGGTCGGGATCCTCGTCAAGGTGCCCCGCGAGACGGTCGCGAGCAGCGCCTCCAGGCCGGCACCGCCCACGCGCTGACCGACGGTCTGCGCGGACGGTAGGATCGCAGGGGCCGGGTGCTGGACCCGACCGATCGACCCGAAGGGCATGGATGAGCAGCGAGACCGAGCCGGTGACCGAGAGTCCTCTGCTGAACCCTCGACCGTCCTCCGGCGGTCTCGACCGAGCCGACGTCGTCGTCCGCAAGGGCCGCCTCACGCTCGTCAACGGACACCTCACGCCCCAGCAGTCGATGATCGAGGACCTCCTGTTCCTCGACGACGCGCTGACCGCCGGCGACGTCGACCACCTGCTCATCCGCGGCAACGACCAGCGCCCCGTGATCGCGCTCGACGAGCGCGACCGCCAGCGGGCGGAGAGCGCCGTGATGGCCGCCGCCGCGAACGAGCCCTTCTACGCGAAGCCCCCGGGCCAGCCGGCCGTGCTCGTCATCGACGACGGACTCGGGTCCGTCGACGAACCGGTCCTCCGGGTGTTCCGACCCCGACTCGAGCCGCTCGGGCGCCTCCGCTACGGCGCCGAGACGAGCGTCCAGGTCGAGTTCTGGCGCGTCACCGACACCGAGGTCCTGGCGCCGGTCGAGAACGCGCTGATGCGCCGGAGCCTGCCGGTGGACGAGTTCGTCCTCGTCGACATCGAGCGCTACGGTCGCACGTGGCGCACCGTCGAGCACATGTTCGACGACCACGTCTCGGACATCCGGTTCCCGATCGACATCGTGTTCTCGTGGGTGGACGGCAACGCCGTCGAGTACCAGCGCGCCCGTCAGGCCGCGCAGGCGAACGCCGTGCTGGGGGAGGGCGACGACGCCCCGGCCCGCTTCCGGCAGATCGACGAGCTGAAGTACGCGCTCCGGTCCGTGCACACCTTCGCGCCGTGGATCCGGCAGATCTACATCGCCACCGACTCGCCGGCACCGGCGTGGCTCGCCGACCACCCGAAGGTGCGGATCGTGCGGAGCGAGGAGTTCTTCGCCGACCCCTCGGTGCTGCCGACCCACAACTCGCAGGCCGTCGAGTCGCAGCTCCACCACATCCCGGGCATCAGCGAGCACTTCATCTACTCGAACGACGACATGTTCTTCGGGCGGATGGTCGACCCGTCCGTGTTCTTCAGCCCCGGATCCGTGACGAAGTTCATCCTGGCGTCCACGCGCATCGGGCTCGGCTCGAACAACGCTGCGCGCAGCGGCTTCGAGAACTCCGCGCGCGTGAACCGGCGTCTGCTGCAGCAGCGGTTCGGTGCCGTCACCACGCGGCACCTCGAGCACGCGCCGACCCCGCTCCGGGCGTCGATCATGACCGAGATGGAGCACGAGTTCGCGGACGAGTTCGCGGCGACGGCGGCCTCGCGGTTCCGCGCGGCGGACAACATCTCCGTGACGAACTCGCTGTACCACTACTACTCGCTGCTCACCGGTCGCGCGATCGTCCAGGAGAACGCGGACGTCCGGTACATCGACACCACGATGCAGTCCGGACTGCGGGCACTCGACGACCTGCTCAAGAAGCGGAACGCGGACTTCTTCTGCCTGAACGACGGGAGCTTCCCGGAGGTCAGCGACGAGGAGCGCACCCAGCGGGTGACGGACTTCCTCGAGAAGTACTTCCCGTTCCCCGCGCCGTGGGAGCAGTCCGGCGCGTAGGCCGCCGGCCCGGCGCTCCGTTCCCTCACGCGAAAGCGGCACCCTGCTGCGGGAGTTCCCCGGCAGGGTGTCGCTTTCGCGGTACGACCGTGACCGTGGCACGGCGGCGGCACCCATCGCCGCGCGGTACCGCGCTACCGGCGGATCGGGGAGGCCGGCACGGCGTCGAGCGTGAACACCGGGATGCTCGACGTGACGGGCGCCGGCTCGACGGCTGCGGGAATGGTGACGCCGGCGGCGGCCAGGCGCGCTTCGGTCTCGGCGGCCGTGACGGGCTGCCCCACCGTGGCGTAGTGCCCGATCGGCACGACCGAGTGCACCACGTTGTGGCCGTAGACGTGCACCAGGTTGTACGACTGCGCGCCGTCGCGACCGCGGGTACCGCCCTGGAACTCGGTGAGGTCCTGCGTGTAGCACGTGGCGCTCGCGACCGAGACGGGAACGCCCGCGAACACGGCGCTCGTCGAGTAGTGCAGGTGTCCGGCGATGATCGCGATCACGTCACTGCCCTCCACCACCTCGGCCAGCGCGTCCTGATCACGGAGCTCGACGAGGACCGCGAGGTCCTGCACGCTGGGCACCGGCGGGTGGTGCATGGCGAGGATCGTGCCGTGCGGCGCCGCCTCGGAGAGGACCTCGGCGAGCCAGTCGAGCTGCTCGGGGGAGACCTCGCCGTGGTGCCGTCCGGGCACGCTGGTGTCGAGCGTGATGACCCGCAGACCGTTCACGTCGTAGACGAAGTCGACGGGCCGGTCGGTGGGCTGCAGACCGAAGAGCTCCTGGCGGAAGGCACCGCGCTCGTCGTGGTTGCCCATGGCCCAGATGACCTGCGCGCCGATGCGGTCGGCGGCCGGCTGCACGATGTCGCGGATCCGGGCGTAGGCGCCGGCTTCGCCCTTGTCGGCGACGTCGCCGGTCACGACGATCGCCTCCGGCCGGGTGCCGGCGGCCTCGATGTCGGCGATGATCTCGCTCAACCGCGCCGCGGAGTCCACGGCGCCGTAGAGGTCACCGTCGCCTGCCACGAGGTGGGTGTCGCTGAGGTGGAGGAGGAAGTGGTTCGGCCTGGGGTGTTCGGCCGTCCGGCTGTCCATCGGGGTCTCATTCCGTTGGCGGGTGCGTGGTGCAACACAGTGCCACACCGTCCTGGACGAGTCCAGCACGTGTTGGTGAACCGAACGTGAACCGAGGGCGGCGTGTTCCCGACCCACGAAGAAACCCCCGCCACTTCGTGACGGGGGTTGCTTCGTGGTGGAGCCTAGTGGTTGTTCGCACCGAGGGCCGGGGCCTGGTGCTCACCTTCCAGCTCGGGACCGTGGTGTGCGGCGTGCGCCGCCTCGAGCTCGGCCTTCGTGACCGGCGTGATGCGGTCCTCGAAGAAGAAGCGGGAGGCACCGGCACGCAGCTTCTGCACCGACGAGATCTTGCCCTTGGCGTTCGGGCGGATCATGAGCGGCTTGTACTCGTTGAACTGCAGGAGCTTCCAGCGCTCGTACTCGTCGAGCTGCTCGTGCACCTCGATGTACTCGCCGTGGGGGAGTCGGACGATGCGACCGGACTCGTACCCGTGGAGCACGATCTCGCGGTCCTTCTTCTGGAGTGCGAGGCAGACACGCTTCGTGATCCAGAAGGCCACGAACGGGCCGAGGACCGTCGTGGCCTGGATCACGTGGATCACGTGCTCGATCGACACCATGAAGTGCGTCGCGATGATGTCCGACGACGCGGCCGCCCAGAGGCTCGCGTAGAGCGTGATGCCAGCGGCGCCGAACGCGGTGCGCGTCGGGGCGTTGCGGGGACGGTCGGCCAGGTGGTGCTCACGCTTGTCGCCGGTGACCCAGCCCTCGATGAAGGGGTAGAGCAGGATGGCGAGGATGAGCAGCACCAGCACGGCGATCGGCGCGAGGATGTTGAACGACACCGTGTAGCCGAACCACACGACCTCCCAGTGCGGCGGCACCAGACGGAGCGCACCGTCGGCGAAGCCGATGTACCAGTCGGGCTGGGTACCGGCGGACACCGGGGACGGGTCGTACGGCCCGTAGTTCCAGATCGGGTTGATCGTGAACATCGACGCGATGAGGGCGAGGATGCCCGCGACGATGAAGAAGAACCCACCGGCCTTGGCGGCGAACGCGGGGAGGATCGGCACGCCGACGACGTTCTCGTTCGTCTTGCCGGGCCCGGCGAACTGGGTGTGCTTGTTGATGACGACGAGCACGAGGTGGACGCCGAGCACCGCGACGAGGATCGCCGGCAGCAGCAGGATGTGCAGCGTGTAGAGACGGCCGACGATGTCGGTGCCCGGGAACTCGCCACCGAAGAGCAGGTAGGCGATCCAGACGCCGATGACGGGGACGCCCTCGATCATGCCGACGATGATGCGGAGACCGTTGCCGGAGAGCAGGTCGTCGGGGAGCGAGTAGCCGGTGAAGCCCTCGGCCATGGCGAGCACCCAGAGCAGGAAGCCGAACACCCAGTTGAGCTCACGCGGCTTGCGGAACGCGCCGGTGAAGAACACGCGGGCCATGTGCAGCATGATCGAGGCCACGAACAGCAGGGCCGCCCAGTGGTGGATCTGCCGGACGAAGAGGCCGCCGCGGATGTCGAACGAGATGTTCAGGGTGGACTGCAGCGCCGTGGACATCTCGACGCCCTTGAGCGGGACGTACGAGCCGTTGTAGACGACCTCGGCCATCGACGCCTGGAAGAAGAACGTCAGGAAGGTGCCGGAGAGCAGGACGACGACGAAGCTGTACAACGCCACCTCGCCGAGCATGAAGCTCCAGTGGTCGGGGAAGATCTTGCGCCCGACCTCCTTGACCAGGCCCGAGATGCTCGTGCGCTCGTCGATGTAGTTGGCGACCCCGCCGATGATGCGGGATCCACGCTCCGGCGCCGGCTTGGTGCTCGACGCAGGTGCGTTCGTGGTGGTGGTGCTCATCAGCGTTCACGCTCCCAGAAGGACGGACCGACCGGCTCGTGGAAGTCGCTCTGGGCAACCAGGTAGCCGTCGTCGTCGATCGCGATAGGAAGTTGGGGGAGAGGGCGGGCGGCCGGGCCGAAGATGACGTCGCAGTTGTTCGACACGTCGAACGTCGACTGGTGACACGGGCACAGCAGGTGGTGCGTCTGCTGTTCGTAGAGCGCGACCGGGCACCCGACGTGGGTGCAGATCTTGGAGTACGCGACGATGCCGTCGTAGCCCCAGTTCTCGCGACCCTTGGCGGGGTTCAGGTCCTTCGGGTCGAGACGCATGAGGAGGACGGCGGCCTTGGCCTTCTCCTCGAGCATGTGATCCGAGTCGAGCATCCCGTCGGGGATGACGTGGAAGACCGACCCGATCGTGACGTCGGACGCCTTGATCGGCAGACCGGTCGGGTCCTTGGTCAGGCGCATGCCCGACTTCCAGAACGTGTGACGGAGCAGCTCGTTCGGGTCGGCCGCCGGCGCGAGGTCGCGCACGAGGACGATGCCGGGGAGCGGGAACGCGGCCAGCGCGCCGATCATCGAGTTGCGGATCAGCTTGCGACGGCTGAACCCGGACTCCTTGTCAGCGAGCTGGAAGGCCTCGACGGCCTTCGCGCGGGTCGCGTCCGTGCCGCGGGTGGTGTGGCGGAGCTCGGAGATCTCGCGGTCGACGACGAGCGACTTCGACCAGTAGACGGCACCCAGGCCGAGCGCGAGCAGGGCCAGTGCGATCGCCAGACCGAGGAACAGGTTCGCCGTGCGGACCGTCCCGAAGTCGTTCGAGTCGATCGGGAAGGCGACGTAGGCCGCGATCGCGAGGACGCTGCCCACGATCGAGAGGTAGAAGAACGTCGCGACCTGACGCTCGGCCAGACGCTGCTTCTTCGGGTCGACGTCGGTGCGACGCGCGCGGTGCGGCGGCTCGCCCGGGTTCTCGAACGGGTCCGCGGGGAGGACCGCGGTGCCGGCCGGCGTGCTGGTCGTGCCGTGCTTCTCGACAGCCGAGGACGAGTTCAGTGCCTCGTCGTCGTGCTCTGCCATGGTGTTCCCTTCAGTGTCGTTCGACACGGACGATCAGTTGGACTTCGCGGTCAGCCAGACGGTCATCGCGACGACCGCGCCCAGACCGAAGATCCAGATGAACAGACCCTCTGCCACCGGGCCGAGGGAGCCGAGGGCGAACCCACCGGGCGACTTGTTGTCCTGCACGTACTTGAGGTACGTGATGATGTCGGCCTTCTGCTCCGGGGTGAGGTTCAGGTCGTTGAAGACCGGCATGTTCTGCGGGCCGGTGAGCATGGCCTCGTAGATGTGCTTGCCCGTCACCGACTCGAGGTTCGGCGCGTACTTGCCCTCGGTCAGGGCACCACCGGCACCGGCGACGTTGTGGCACATCGCGCAGTTGATGCGGAAGAGCTCCGCACCCTCGGCGGCGTCGCCCTGCGAACCGTTGGTGAGGTGCGAGGAGGGGACCGACGGGCCGGGGCCGAGCGATGCGACGTACTCGGCGAGGGCGTCCACCTGCTCGTCCGTGAACTGCGCGGGCTTCTCTTCGGCCTGCGGACCCTGGGCGGCCATCGGCATGCGGCCGGTGCCCACCTGGAAGTCGACCGACGCGGCGCCGACACCGATGAGGGACGGGCCCTCGCTCGTGCCCTGCGCGGAGAGGCCGTGGCAGGTGGCGCAGTTCGAGGCGAAGAGCTTCTGGCCCTCGTTCACCTTGGACTGGCTCGACGCGGCCACGGTGCTCGTGCTGTCGTCGGCGTTCGCCGTGGAGCTGAACAGCGCGTACGCACCGCCGGTGGTCATCAGACCGACGACGATGAGCGACACGGTCGCCATCGGTGAACGGCGGCCCTTCTTGGACTTGCTTCTGTTGAACATGCGGTGGGGGCTATCCAGTTCCTACTTGAGAAGGTAGATGACGGCGAAGAGGCCGATCCAGACGACGTCGACGAAGTGCCAGTAGTACGACACGACGATCGCGGTGGTCGCTTCCTTGTGACCGAAGTTCTTGGCGGCGAACCCGCGACCGAGCGTCAGCAGGAAGGCGATGAGGCCACCCGTGACGTGGAGGCCGTGGAAGCCGGTGGTCATGTAGAAGGCCGAACCGTAGGCGCTGGAGGAGAGCGTCACGCCCTCGTGCCAGAGGTTCGCGTACTCGAAGATCTGACCGCAGACGAAGATCGCGCCCATGCAGTACGTGACGAAGAACCACTCCGTCATGCCCCAGTCCTTCGGGTTCCAGCTCGTGCGGTGCACCTGGAAGCGCTCGGCGGCGAAGACCGCGAACTGGCAGGCGAAGCTGGACAGCACCAGGATGATCGTGTTCACCGAGGCGAACGGCACCTCGAGCTTGGAGGTCTCGGTCGCCCAGAGCTCGGGCGAGGTGCTGCGCAGCGTGAAGTAGATCGCGAACAGGCCGGCGAAGAACATGACCTCGCTGCCCAGCCACACGATCGTCCCCACGGCAACGGCGTTCGGCCTGTTCAGGACCGGACCGCTGGCGGATCTGGAGAGAGGGGTGCTAGTCACGTGGTCCATTATGGCCGAAACCACTGACAGTGTTTTCGCAGCACTCTGGCGGGTCTCTCGAATTCACTACGATCGAGGCATGTCCGACCTCCTGACCTGGCCCTCGGTGATCAGCGCGCTCATGGCGCGCGACGACCTCTCGATCAGCCAGTCCACATGGGCCATGCAGGAGATCGTCGCGGGCCGTGCGACGGAGGCCCAGATCGCGGCGTTCGTCGTGGCGCTCCGGGCGAAGGGCGAGACCGTCGACGAGGTCGTCGGCTTCCGCGACGCGATCCTCGAGGCCGCCGTCCCGCTCGACGTGGACCCGATGGCCCTCGACATCGTCGGCACCGGCGGCGACGTCGTCGGCACCGTCAACGTCTCGACCATGGCCGCCGTGGTCATCGCCGCGGCCGGGGTCCCGGTCGTGAAGCACGGCAACCGGGCGAGCTCGTCGAAGTCGGGTTCGAGCGACGTGCTCGCCGCCCTCGGCCTCGACCTGACGATGGACGCCGCGCGTGTCGCCGAGACCTTCCGGCGTGTCGGGCTGACCTTCGCGTTCGCCAGCGCGTTCCACCCCGGCTTCGCCCACGCGGCCGCGGTGCGCCGGCAGATCGGCGTCCCGACGGTGTTCAACTTCCTCGGGCCGTTGGTCAACCCCGCGCGGTGCGAGGCGAACGCCGTCGGCGTCGCGCAGCTCGAGCTCGTGCCGATCATCACGGGCGTGTTCCAGACCCGCGGCGCGACCGCACTCGTGTTCCGTGGCGACGACGGCCTCGACGAGCTCACCACCACCGGGCACAGCCACATCTGGGAGGTCACCGGGGGCCGCGTGACGGAGCACGACCTCGACCCGCGGGACCTCGGCATCGCCCGGGCCCGCGTCGAGGACCTGCTCGGCGGCGACCCGGAACACAACGCGTCCGTCGTGCACCGGTTCCTCGCGGGGGAGACCGGCGCGGTGCGCGACATCGTCCTGCTGAACGCCGCGGCCGGGCTCGTCGCGTTCCGACTGGCCGAGGACCCGGCCGAGGTCGACCGCCCGATCCTGCACCGCTTCCGCGAGCAGCTGGTCGTCGCCGCCGAGGCCGTCGACTCGGGCGCCGCAGCGCGCAAACTGGCCGACTGGGTCGCCTGACCCACACCATCGCGACGACGGGAGGCCCGGTGCCGGTTCCAGGAACCGGCACCGGGCCTCCGGTGCGTCGCGACCAGTGCGACTACTGCACGTCCTCGTCGACCCAGTCGAAGGTCTTCGTGACGGCCTTCTTCCAGAGACGCAGGGTGCGCTCACGCTCGGCGTCGTCGAGCTGCGGCTCCCAGCGCTGGTCCTCCTGCCAGTTGGCACGGAGCTCGTCGAGGTTCGCCCAGAACCCGACGGCCAGACCGGCGGCGTAGGCGGCGCCGAGGGCGGTGGTCTCCGCGACGACCGGTCGGACGACCGGCACGTTGAGGATGTCCGCCTGGAACTGCATGAGCTCGTTGTTCGCGGTCATGCCGCCGTCCACCTTGAGCTCGGTGAGGTCCACGCCGGAGTCCGCGTTGACGGCGTCGAGGACCTCGCGGGTCTGCAGCGCCGTCGCCTCGAGGGCGGCACGGGCGATGTGGCCCTTGTTGACGAAGCGGGTGAGGCCGACGATCGCGCCCCGGGCGTCCGGACGCCAGTACGGCGCGAACAGGCCCGAGAACGCCGGGACGAAGTAGACGCCGCCGTTGTCCTCGACGGTCTTCGCGAGCGCCTCGACCTCCGGGGCGCTGCCGATGAGCCCGAGGTTGTCGCGGAGCCACTGGATCAGCGAGCCGGTGACGGCGATCGACCCCTCGAGCGCGTAGTGCGTCTCCTGGTCGCCGAGCTTGTAGCCGACGGTCGTGAGCAGCCCGTTCTCCGAGCGGACGATCTCGGTGCCCGTGTTGAAGATCAGGAAGTTGCCGGTGCCGTAGGTGTTCTTCGACTCGCCCTGGTCGAACGCCGCCTGCCCGAAGGTCGCGGCCTGCTGGTCGCCGAGGATGCCGGCGATCGGCACCTCGCGGAGCAGGTTCGACGACTCGACGTGGCCGTAGACCTCGGAGGAGCTGACGATCTCGGGGAGCATCGACTTCGGCACGCCGAAGTCGGCGAGGATGTCGTCGCGCCACTGCAGCGTCTCGAGGTCCATGAACAGCGTGCGGGACGCGTTCGTGACGTCGGTCTTGTGGACACCGCCGTCCACGCCGCCGGTGAGGTTCCAGAGGACCCAGGTGTCGGTCGTGCCGAAGAGCAGGTCGCCGGCCTCGGCCTTCTCGCGGGCGCCCTCGACGTTCTCGAGGATCCACATGATCTTCGTGCCCGCGAAGTAGGTGGCGAGCGGCAGGCCGACGATCGCCTTGTAGCGGTCGGTGTCGCCGTCGGCGAGCTTGTCGACGATGGACTGCGTGCGGGTGTCCTGCCAGACGATGGCGTTGTAGACGGGCTTGCCGGTGTTCTTGTCCCAGACCACCGCGGTCTCGCGCTGGTTCGTGATGCCGACCGCCGCGACGTCGTGGCGGGTGATGTCGGCACGGGACAGGGCCTGCCCGATGACCTCACGGGTGTTGTCCCAGATCTCGGACGGGTCGTGCTCGACCCAACCGGCGCGGGGGAAGATCTGCTCGTGTTCCTTCTGGCCCACGGACACGATCGAGCCGGAGTGGTCGAAGACGATCGCTCGCGTGCTGGTCGTTCCCTGGTCGATGGCGACGATGTAGTCGGCCATTGGTGCTCCTTACGGGTTGCGTTCGGTGGTGACTGGGAGGAGTGGGTCTATGCGAGGGGCAGCAGCGCGTACGACAGGCCGGCTGCCAGCGCGCCGCCGACGAGCGGACCGACGACCGGGACCCAGGCGTAGGACCAGTCGCTCGAGCCCTTGCCCTTGATCGGCAGGAGCGCGTGCGCGATGCGCGGACCGAGGTCACGTGCCGGGTTGATGGCGTAGCCGGTCGGGCCGCCGAGGCTGACGCCGATCGCGATGACGAGGAAGGCGACCGGGATGGCGCCGAGCTCGGCCGGGGTCTTGCCGTTCGTGAAGGCGATCACGACGAAGACGAGCACGAAGGTGCCGATGATCTCGGTCACGAGGTTCCAGCCGTACGACCGGATCGCGGGGCCGGTGGAGAAGACGCCGAGCTTCGCTGCCGCGTCGGGCTCCTCGTCGAAGTGCTGCTTGTAGGCGAGCCAGACGATGACGGCACCGATGATCGCGCCGATCATCTGGGCGAGCCAGTAGAGCAGCATCTCGCCGACGGTGATGTTGCCGAGGATGGCCTGCGCGAGGCTCACCGCCGGGTTGAGCTGGCCGCCGGACTTGTACGACACGGTGACGCCGGCGAAGACCGCGAAGCCCCAGCCGATCGTGACCATGAGGAAGCCGGCGCCGAAGCCCTTCGACTTCGCGAGCGACACGGCGGCGACGACGCCGCCACCGAGGATGATGAGCATCGCCGTACCGACGAGCTCAGACAGGAAATTGACGCCGATGCCGTCCATCGGTGACCTCCAGTGCGTGAGGGTGGGGGTCCGGTGGTGCTGCGCCGGCACTCCCCGTTGAGTGATTGAGGCCGAGCATAGTGAGGCCGTTCCCCGCCGGGCGACGGGATCGTGAGGGAACTGCGGAAAAGTGCACGAACGTGCAGGGGGAGTGTGCGCCGAGGAGTCCCCGGCCGTCCTGCGGCGGAGGGCCGGGTGCACGAACGTGCACCAGGGGCGAACGGGTGCGCGCGCCGCCGATGTACATTGGGGCAACTCCGGTCGACGACGGCGGTGTGCAGCCTCGCGATCGTCCCGCTCCCGTGGAGGTCAGCATGAAGAAGCTCATCAACGATCCGCAGGCCGTGGTCGCCGAGACCGTCCGCGGTTTCGCCCGGGCGCACGCCGGACACGTCGTCCTGGTCGAGGACCCGATCCACCTGCACCGCGCCGACGCACCGGTCAGCGGCAAGGTCGGGATCGTCAGCGGCGGCGGCAGCGGGCACGAGCCGCTGCACGCCGGCTTCGTCGGCCCGGGCATGCTCGACGCCGCGGTGCCCGGCCCGGTGTTCACGAGCCCGACGCCGGACCCGATCGTCGCCGCGACGAAGGCGGTCGACGGGGGAGCGGGCGTGCTCCACATCGTGAAGAACTACACGGGTGACGTCCTGAACTTCGAGACCGCCGCCGAGCTCGCCGGGATGGAGGACATCCGCGTCGAGGCGGTCGTGGTCGCCGACGACGTCGCCGTGCAGGACTCGCTCTACACCGCCGGTCGCCGCGGCGTCGCCGGGACCGTCGTGGTCGAGAAGTGCGCCGGAGCAGCAGCTGAACGCGGCGACGACCTCGACGCCGTCACGGCGGTCGCCCGCCACGTCAACGACGTCACCCGGTCGATGGGCCTGGCGCTCTCCTCCGGCACCGTCCCGCACGCGGGCGAGCCGTCCTTCGTGCTCGCCGACGACGAGGTGGAGCTCGGCATCGGCATCCACGGCGAGCCCGGCCGCGAACGGATCGCGATGGCGCCGGTCGACGAGCTGGTCGACCGGGTCCTCGAACCGATCCTGACGGACCTCGAACCACCGGCGGGGTCACGCCTGCTGCTCCTCGTGAACGGCATGGGCGGGACGCCGCTGTCCGAGCTGTACATCGTCTACCGGCGCGCCGCCGAGGTCCTCACCGACCGTGGCCACGACGTCGCGCGTAGCCTGGTCGGCGACTACGTGACGTCCCTCGAGATGCAGGGGTTCTCGCTCACCGTGACGGTGCTCGACGACGACCTGACGACGCTGTGGGACGCACCGGTGGAGACCCCCGCGCTGCGCTGGGGCCGCTGAACCACCACCGACCACCAGGAAGGAACACGAATTGGCGCTGGACACCGCATGGGCCATCGAATGGGTCCGACGAACCGCCGCGACGATCGACGAGCACCGGGCCGAGCTCGTCACGCTCGATCGCGAGATCGGCGACGGCGACCACGGTGAGAACCTCGACCGCGGCTTCCGGGCCGTGCTCGAGGCCGTCGACACCGGTTCCTTCGAGACGCCGGGGGCGGTGCTCAAGGTCGTCGCGACCCAGCTGATCTCCACGGTCGGCGGCGCCGCCGGTCCGCTCTTCGGGACCGCGTACCTCAAGGCCGCCCAGGCCGCCGGCGACGCGACCGAGCTCGACGCGGACGCCCTCGTCGCCGTGCTCACCGCGGCACGCGACGGTGTCGTCTCGCGCGGCAAGGCCGCGGTCGGCGACAAGACCATGGTCGACGCCTGGACCCCCGCGGTCGACGCCGCCGCGGCAGCGGCCGCCGACGGGCAGGCGCCGGAGCGCGTGCTGGCCGCGGCAGCGGAGGCGGCGGTGTCCGGAGCGGAGTCGACCGACGCCCTCGTCGCCCACAAGGGTCGCGCGAGCTACCTCGGGGAGCGCGCCGTCGGGCACCGCGACCCGGGAGCCCAGTCCACCGTCTACGTCCTCCGCGCCGCGGTCGACGCGGCCTCGGCGGGCACCGAGGGAGCGGGCGCGTGACCGTCGGGATCCTGGTCGTCTCGCACAGCGCCGCGATCGCGTCGGGAACCGTCGAGCTCGCCCGCCAGATGGCGGCGGACGTGCCGCTCGTCGCCGCCGGCGGGACCGACGACGGGGGCATCGGCACCTCGTTCGAGGCGATCACCGCGGGCATCGAGGAGCTCGCCGACGCCGACGCCGTGGTCGTCCTCTGCGACCTCGGGTCCGCCTACCTGACGACGGACACGGCGCTCGACTTCCTCGACGACGACGCCCGTGCGCGCGTGCACGTGTCACTGGCCCCGCTGGTCGAGGGCACGGTCGCCGCTGCGGTCGCCGCGCAGACCGGCGGCGACGTCGACGCGGTCCTGGCCGCTGCCGCGTCGGCCGCGACCCTCGGGACGGACCCGGACCGCGCCTCCCGTCCGTCCCCTGACCAGCCAGGAGGCGCGGTGCCGGCAGACGGGCCGGGCCCCGTCGACGACGCGGCCGCGTCCGAGACCGTCGACCTCGTCAACGCGAGCGGCCTGCACGCCCGTCCCGCCGCGGAGTTCGTGAAGACCGCGGCGAAGTACGAGGCGTCCGTCCGGGTCAACGGCGTGGACGCGAAGAGCCTGCTCGCGATCATGGCACTCGCCCTGCCGAAGGGTGCGTCGGTCGCGATCGACGCCACCGGCCCGGACGCCCGGGACGCCGTCGACGCCCTCGCCTCGCTCGTTCGCTCCGGCTTCGGCGAGTAGCGCGGGCACCGTCGGACTCCCGGACACCGTCGGGCGTACGGGTACCGACGGGCGCTCGGCCGCCGACGGACCCGGGCGCCGTCACGCGACCGAGAGGGTCCCGGCGAGGTCGAGGTCCGACGGCCCGCCGGTGACCCCGGCGTCGGCGAGGAGCGTCGCTCCGAAGACCGCGCTCCAGAACGTCCGTGCGTCACGCCCGACCCCGTTCCGGCTCGTCCAGCCGCGTTCCGTCAGGACGCGTTCGAGGTACCGCTCCGACTGGCGGAACAGCACCGCGAGGAGAAGCCGGACCCGTTCGCGTTGCGCGACGTCGTCGCCGGCCGCCGCGAGGGCGCGGACGACGACCGGCGTGGAGGGCATCGCCAGCGCCGTCCGCGCGAGGACCCGGCGGAGGGACTCCGACGACCGCGCCCGGCGTCCGGCGGTCTGCAGCCGCGTCGTGTCGCGGAGGAAGAGCGTGAAGGCCGCGTCGAGCACGAGCCGGTCCTTCGAGCCGAAGTGGTGCGTGACCTGGTTCGGGTAGACCCCGGCGGCACGGGCGACGGCGCCGACGGTCACCGTCCGGTGCGCGCCGCCGTCGGCGCTGAGCAGCCCGGCCGTCGCGGCGAGGATCCGTGCCCGGGTCGCCGCTCCGCGTGCGGTCCCGGAGCCCTCGGTCGTGGTTGCCACGGGCCGATTGTACGTGGTACAACTCCACTTGTTCAACGTACAAGAAGGAGTCCACGTGGACATCTCGATCACCGGCTACGGCGCCGTCTCCCCGTTCGGCCACGGCGTCGACGCCCTGTGGGACGCGCTGGTCGCCGGCCGCTCCGGTGTGCACGTCCTCGACCGGGCCGGCGCGCAGTGGGACGGCCTGCCGATCCGCGTCGGAGCCGACGCAGCGCTCGACGCCGACGGGGCGCTCGGACGTGTGCGGGCGAACCGCCTCGACCGCAGCCAACAGCTCGCGCTCGTCGCCGCCGACGAGGCGTGGGCGGACGCCGGATCACCCGAGGTCCCGGGTGACCGCCTGGCCGTCGTGGTCGGCACGGGCATCGGGGGAGTGGAGACGTTGCTCGACGCACACGACGTGCTCGCCGTGTCCGGAGCGCGTCGGGTCTCACCCCGTGCGGTGCCGATGCTCATGGCGAACGGCGCGGCGGCCCAGATCAGCATCGCCCGCGGCGCACGGGCCGGCGCCTACACCTCGGTGTCCGCGTGCGCGTCCGGTGCCGAGGCGATCGCGACGGCCGCGCGCCTCATCGTCAGCGGCGAGGCCGACGTCGTCATCGCGGGCGGCACCGAGGCAGCGGTGACGCCGGTCACGATGGCGTCCTTCGCCCAGTCGCAGGCCCTCGCCAAGCCCGGTGACGACGACCCCACGACCATCTCGCGGCCGTTCGACGTCACCCGTCGTGGGTTCGTCCTGGGGGAGGGCGCCGGGTTCGTCGTGCTCGAACGCTCCGCGCACGCCGCCGCCCGCGGCCGGCGCTCGCACGGGACCCTCGCGGGGTGGGGGATCACCTCGGACGCGTTCCACGTCACGGCTCCGCTCGCGGACGGCAGCGAGCAGGAGCGCGCGATGACCGCGGCGATCCGGATGGCCGGACTCACCGGGGCCGACGTCGACCACGTCAACGCGCACGCCACCGGGACGCCGGTCGGCGACGTCGGCGAGGCCGCGGCGATCGCACGAGCCGTCGGCACCGGGGCACTGGTGACGGCGCCGAAGGGCGCCGTCGGCCACATGTTCGGGGCGGCCGGCGCCGTGGAGTCGATCCTCACGCTCCGGGCCCTCGAGACCGGCACCGTGCCGCCGACGCGCAACCTCGAGCACCTCGACCCCGCCGTCGACCTGGACGTCGTCGCCAGCACCGCCCGCACCGCGCCGCTGCGCACGGCGCTCAACAACTCGTTCGGCTTCGGCGGTCAGAACGCGTCGCTCGTGTTCACCGCGGCGTGAGCTCCTGCAGCCCGGTGACCCGGAGCAGGTCGAGCTTCGCGGCGTCCTCCGTGCCGGGGACGGTCGTGTAGACCACGATCCGCAGGTCGCCGCCCGGCACGCTCAGGACGTCGCAGTCGATCTCGATCGGGCCGACCGGCGTGTGGACGGTCTTCCGGCTCGTCCGGTGCTCCGCCACCCGGCCGGTCTGCCACCGCCGCTCGAACTCGGGGGACTCGCGACGCAGACGGGCGACGAGCGCGGCGAGGTCCCGGTCGGCGGGGTAGCGCCCCACGGCCGCGCGGAGGTCGGCGACGAGGTCGCTCGAGAACTCCTCCTGGTGCGTGTCGTCCCAGGCGACCCCGTCGTGCCCGTGCACGAAGTGCCGCCAGACGATGTTGCGCTCGATGCCGGTGTACCGCTCCGGATCCCCCGACACCGCCGCCCACAGGTCGTTCCACAGGACGATGTCGTGCGCTGCCGAGAAGACCGCGAGCGGCACGTCGCCGAGTCGGTCGACGATCCGCTGCACGCCCGGGGTGACGTGGCGTGGGACGACCTGCCGGGACGGCGCCGCGGCACCGGCGACCCGGAAGAGGTGGTCGCGTTCCTCGGTGGAAAGGCGCAGGGCGGTGGCCAGCGCGCCGAGCATCTGCGGCGACGGGTTCGTGGCACGGCCCTGCTCGAGCCGGACGACGTAGTCGACGCTCACCCCGGCGAGCGCGGCGAGCTCCTCGCGGCGGAGTCCGCTCGTCCGTCGACCGGCACCGGCGGGCAGGCCCACGGCCTCGGGCCGCACCCGGTCCCGCCAGGACCGCAGCACGCTCGCGAATTCGCTCATGACCCCATCATGGCTCGGGACCGGGCACCCTCCCTGGTACTGGTGGTCCCACCGTCGTCCGGTGCCTGGGGGCGCGCACGGCGGCAGGGCAGAGTGGACGGCATGACAACGACACTCATCACCGGAGCCAACCGCAGCCTGGGGCTCGAGACGGCCCGGCGCCTCGTCGAGGCCGGCCACACCGTCTTCGCCGGGATGCGCGACCCGTCCGGCGGGGACGACGCCCGCGCACTCGGCGCCCACGTGGTCCGGCTCGACGTGACCGACCAGGACAGCATCGACGGCGCGATGGCCGAGATCCCCGAGCTCGACGTGCTCGTGAACAACGCCGGCGTGCTCGGCAGGTCCTTCGGCGTGGACGACCTGGACGCCGCCGCCATGGCCGACGTGCTCGACACGAACGTCACCGGCATCGTCCGCGTGACGCAGGCCGCGCTGCCACTGCTGCGACGGTCGGCGGCGCCGGTCATCGTGAACGTCGCCTCCGGCGTGGGGTTCACCCGGTGGCTGACGACCCCGGGACACGACGAGTACCCCGTTCCGTCCATCCCGTACGCGGCGTCGAAGGCCGCGGTGATCGCGCTGACCGTGCAGTACGCCAAGAACCTGCCGACGTTCCGGGTGAACGCGAGCGACCCCGGGTACACCGCCACGGAGTTCAACGGGTTCGGCGGCCACCAGACGATCACCGAGGGCACCGACGCGACCGTGGCCCTCGCGACGATCGGGACGGACGGCCCCACGGGCGAGTTCCACGACCGCCGGGGCCGCATCGAGTACTGAGGCCGTCAGCCCTTCGCCCCGGTGGTCGCGATCCCCTCGACGAACTGTCGTTGCCCGATGAAGAACAGGATGATCATCGGGACGGTCGTGATCACCGAGGCGGTCACGATGAGTTCCCAGTGGAACTCGCCGCCGAAGCCGAACTGGTCGACCATCGCCTTCAACCCGCGCGGCACCGTGAACGTCGCGGAGTCGCGCAGGTAGATGAGCGGCTTCATGAGGTCCGTCCAGCTCGCCTGCGCCTCGAAGAGCGCCGTGACGACGAGGGCCGGCTTGCAGAGCGGGAGTGCCACCGACCAGAAGACCCGGAAGTTCCCGGCACCGTCGACCGTCGCGGCGTCGAAGGTGTCGCGGGGGAGTCCGAGGAAGAACTGGCGGAGCAGGAAGACGTAGAACGCCGACCCGAACAGGTTGCCGGCCCAGAGCGGGGTGAGCGTGCCCGACTGCCCGAGGGTGTTCCAGATCATGAAGGTCGGGATCATCGTGACCGCGCCGGGCAGCATCATCGTGGCGAGGACCAGCCCGAACAGCAGGTTGCGCCCGCGGAACCGGAAGTACGCGAACCCCCACGCGACCATCGCTGACGTGAACGTGACGGCGACGGTGGCGAGGAGGGTCACCACCAGCGTGTTCACGATCCACAGCGCCATGGGCGCGGACTGCCAGATCGTCACGTAGTTGTCGAGGGTGAACGTCCGCGGGATCAGCGCGTTGTCGAACACCTGGCTGCGTGGCTTGAAGGACGCGCTCACCAACCACAGGAACGGGTAGAGGAAGACGACCGCGCAGACGACCAACGCGGCGACGGTGAGGCCGCGGCGCCAGCCGCGGCCGGACCCGCGGTCGTCGCGGACCGCACCGGCGGCGCCGGCCCGGACCGAGCGGGGTGGGACCGGTCCCAGCCCGACGCCGGTCGTCGTGTCGGAGGAGGCCGCGCCTCCCGGCAGCGTCTCGGCGCTCATGCGTCACCCGCTTCGTAGTGGACGAGCCGTCGCGAGACCCGGATCTGGACGATCGTGACCGCGAGGATGATGAGGAAGAGCACCCAGGCCATCGCCGACGCGAAGCCCATGTGCAGGTACTCGAAGCCCTGCTGGAACAGGTAGATGACGTAGAAGAGCGCGGCGTCGTTGCCGTAGGCCGAGCTCGACGCCCCGAAGAACGCCGTGTACGACTCGGTGAACGTCTGGAACGACGCGATCGTCGTGACCACCGTGACGAAGAAGATGCTCGGGCTGATCAACGGGAGCGTCACCCGGAGCGTCCGCTGCCACGCGCCGGCACCGTCCAGGGTCGCGGCCTCGAGCAGGTCGCTCGGCACCGCCCGGAGGGCCGCGAGGAAGATGACGACACTCGCGCCGACGGTCCACAGGCTCATGATGACGAGGCCCGGCTTGACCCAGGCGGGGTCCGTCGTCCAGGCGGGTCCGTCGATGCCCACCAGCGCCAGCGCCCGGTTCACCAGGCCGTCCTGCCCGTTGAACACGAGCAGGAAGAGGGCGCCGACCGCGACCGCCGGGGTCATCTTCGGCAGGAAGAACACCGTGCGGAAGAACCCCGAGGCCCGTCCGGCCCGCGCCAGCAACAGCGCGAGGACGAGGGAGACCAGGACGTGCGCCGGGACCTCGAGCACGGTGAACAGCACGGTGTTGCCGAGCGACAGGGCGACCTTCGGGTCCCGGAACAGCTCCACGTAGTTGTCCCAGCCGACCCAGCGCGCAGCGTGGAGGACGTCGTAGTCGGTCATCGACAGCCAGGCGCTCTGCAGGATCGGCCAGAGCGTGAAGACCAGGAACCCGATGATCCACGGACTGATGAAGAGGAGGGCGCTCGTGGCCTCGCGACGACGACGGCGGCGGACGCCGGGGCGCGCTGGCGGGATCGGACCGGACGGAGTGGCGGTCCCGCCGGACCGGGTGGCGGTCGTGCCGGACCGTACCGGTCCGGTGCCGGGTCGGGCTCGTCCTGCACCGGTCGTCGTCATCGTCGTCCTTCCTCGGCCCACGCGTCGTCGAGCGCCTGCTGGGCGACCTGCTGCGCCCTGGTCATCGCCGCCTCCGGTGTCGCCTGTCCGTTGAGCACGCTGTTCACCCCGTCCTGCCACGCCTTCGCGAACTCGGCCGCGGCGGGGTTCGCCGGTGCCGACACCGCTCGGTCGTTCGCCGTGTAGATCGCCCGCACGGCCTGCACCCACTGGTCGTCGTCGGAGCGGCCCTGCGCCGTCGCCTGGTCGAGCGCCATCTGCTCGATGCGGGCGTCCGCCTCGCGGTTCGCGGTGAGCAGTCCGGTGAACTGCTTGTGCGTCGCCGAACCGGCGCGGATGCGTGCCCGCGCGGCGTCGAGCCAGGCGTCGACACCCGTCATCGTGACGGCGTACCGGCAGGCGAGCTGCGGGTCCCGGGCGTTCACCGGCACGGCCCACGCGCTGCCGCCGGCGAACGCGATCGGCTGCCCCTGGCGGTCCCGGAAGGCGTCGAACTGCAGCCGGACGTCCGGGCTGACGTCCTCGAGCACGTTGACGTACCAGTTGTCCATCGGCTGCGCCCCGAGCGCGCCGGACGCGAACGGGTTGTCCTCGCCGAACAGGTCCGCGGCGTCGCGGACGGACTTCACCCTGCCGAACCCGCCCTCGGGCGCGGTCAGGGACGTGGCGTACCGCAGGGCCTCGACCACGGCGGGGTCGTCGAGGCGTGCCGTCCGGCCGTCCTCGGAGATCGGCCGGGTGCCGTTGGCCAGGGTCCACAGCCAGAAGAAGTCGGGCAGCTTCGCGTCCACGCCCATCACGTCGAGGCGTCCGCCGCTGGTCCGGGTCATCGCCTCGTTGGCGGCGCGCATCGCCTTCCAATCGGACCCGTTCACGTCGGCCATCGTCAGGCCGGCACGGCGGAGCAGGTCCGTCGAGGCCATCGCGATCTGCAGCTGGTTGAACTCCGGCACCCCGTAGACGTGCCCGCCGTGCGAGACCTGCGCCACCGCGGACGCGCGGAACTGCGACGTGTCGGTGCCCGACCCGGCGAGGCACCGGTCGAGGGGGAGGAGTGCGCCCTGCGTGGCGAGGGAGCCGATGTCGTCACGGGAGGCGTAGACGAGGTCCGGCGGGTCACCGGCCGCCACCGCCGACAGGAACGTCTGCGTGTCGAGGGCGCCCTCGGCCATCGAGACGCGGACGCCCTTCCCGAGGGCGTGCCGGGCGTCGCGGTCGCGCACCTTCGCGACGTCGTCGCCGAGGCCGAACCCCATGACGTCGAGCGTGCCGCTGAGGTGTGCCCTGAGGGAGTAGTCGACGTCGCGGTCGTCCCGGGGCTGGATGCCGGAGGCGCAGCCGGTGAGCACGAGTGCGCCGACCACCATCGCGGCGAGGCCGGCGGTCCGGGTGACGGTCCTGGTCGTGGTTCGCTCTCGGCGCGCGGACACCGTTCCTCCGTTCCCGCACCCGCCGTTGGGTGCGACCCCTGCTCCTCCTTCTACCGGGATCCGGGCGGTCGGGGACCGCCGGGAGCCGGCTCGCTGCGTTCCGCGGACAAGCGCCCGCGGGACGGTCGTGCGGTCGGTCGGGAGGCGCGGGCCGCGTCCGCACCGCTCCCACCGTCGCCCCGTGGTCGCCACCAGGGCCGCCCGCACGTCTGTCAGGATGGCCGGATGCGCGCAGTGCAGTACGACCGCTTCGGTTCCGTCCCCACCATCGTCGACCTGCCCGAACCGGTCGCGCCCGAGGACGGCGTCGTCGTCCGGGTCGCCGCCACCGGCGTGTGCCGGAGCGACTGGCACGCCTGGAAGGGGCACGACGACTCCGTCCGACTGCCGCACGTGCCCGGGCACGAGTTCGCCGGCGTCGTCTCGTCCGTCGGCGCCGCGGTGTCGCGCTTCGCGGTGGGCGACCGGGTGACGGCACCGTTCGTGTTCGCGTGCGGGACGTGTGAGCAGTGCCGGGCCGGTGCGACGCAGGTGTGCACCCGGCAGCAGCAGCCCGGCTTCACCCTGCCCGGCTCCTACGCCGAGGCCGTCGTGGTGCCCCACGCCGACGTCAACCTCGTCGCCGTGCCGGACGCCGTGGGCTTCGCCGAGGCCGCCGGTCTCGGGTGCCGCTTCGGCACCGCGTACCACGCCGTGCACGCTCGTGCCCGGGTGTCCGAGGGGGAGTGGGTCGCGGTCTACGGGTGCGGCGGCGTCGGCCTGTCGACCGTCATCGTCGCGGTGGCTGCCGGTGCACGAGTCGTCGCCGTCGACGTCGCACCCGCCGCGCTCGCCCGGGCCGAGGCCCTCGGTGCCGTGCCCGTCCCGATGGACGACGGCGTCACCACGGCGGTGCGTGCCGTCACCGGCGGCGGGGCGCACGTCTCCGTGGACGCCTTCGGCAGCCGGGCGACCTCCGTCGCGGCCGTCGCGTCGCTGCGACCGCGCGGGCGGCACGTCCAGGTCGGGCTGCTGCTCGACGACGAAGCGCTCCCGGCGATCCCCATGGGCCGGGTGATCGGCGAGGAGCTCGAGCTCCTCGGCAGCCACGGGATCAGCGTGGGGGAGTACGCCGCGATGCTCGACGACGTCGTGGCCGGTCGGCTGCGCCCCGCCGAGAGCATCGGCCGCACCATCGACTTCGACGACCTGCCGGCGGCGCTCGTCGCGATGGACGGTCCCGCGGCCTCGGCGGGCATGACCGTCGCGGTGCGCTGACCCGGTCGGGCCGTCAGGCCACGGTGGGCAGCAGCTCCGCCAGGAGCACCTGCACGCGGCGCTTGATCTCGTCACGGATCGGGCGGACGTCCTCGATGCCCTTGCCCGCCGGGTCGGTCAGGTCCCAGTCCTCGTAACGCTTGCCGGGGAACACCGGGCAGGCGTCACCGCAGCCCATCGTGACGACCGCGTCCGAGTCGCGCACCTGCTCGGTGGTGAGGACCCGCGGACGGTTCGCCGTGATGTCGATGCCGTCCTCGGCCATCGCCCGGACCGCCACGGGGTTGATGCGGTCCTTCGGCTCGGAACCGGCGCTGCGGACCTCGACGCGGTCGCCGCCGAGGGTGAGCGCGTAGCCCGCGGCCATCTGGGAGCGGCCGGCGTTGTGCACGCAGACGAACAGGATGGTGGGCTTCGCGTCCATCGGTGCGGGGTTCCTCTCGTCCACCGGACGACCATACCGGGCAGCCGGACCTCGGGATCGGACGGAGCCCCCTGGTCGGGTGGTATTCCACATGCGACGATCCGTGGGTGATCTGCTTCGTCGTCCAGGCGCACCACCAGCCCGCGCACCACGAGCGCCTGGTGCGGACGCTCGTCGCCGACGGTGACGTCGTGGTCACCCACGTGAATGCCTCGGCGGACCAGAGCCGGTTCGCCGCCGTACCCGGATCCTCGTTCACCGCCGAGCGTGTCGACGTGCACTGGCGCGGCTTCAGCCAGGTGGAGGCGACGCTGGTCCTGCTCAGGACTGCTCGTGAGCGACACCCGGACGCGTCGCACTACTGGTTCATCAGCGGTGACAGCTACCCGGTGCGGTCTCCCGGAGCACTCCGCGACATGCTCGAGGCCGACCCGGAGCGGCAGTTGATCAACATCATGCCGTTCCCGGCGCCGGAGATGGGCAAGCCCGAGAACCGACTCTCCGGCATCTGGATCGAGCACGATCCGCGCGGCGCGAGGCGGACGACCACGTTCTTCCGGGTGCTCCACCGCATCACCCGCCGACCGTGGCGGCGGGCACTGGACGGGCGGCAACCGTTCTGCGGGAGCAACTGGTTCACACTGACGGCCGGAGCGGTCGACGCGGTGCTGCGGCTCTCCGACGACCGCGCGGCGTTCCGGGCGTTCTGCGGTCGGACCGTCTGCGCCGACGAACACTACTTCCACACCCTCCTCGGCGAGACCCGCTTCCTGAGGAGCACCGCGCCGGCGGGCATGTTCGCGGACTTCACGTCGCCGCAGGGTCCGTGGCCGAGCCAGCTGACGGAGGAGCACGTGGAGCGCCTCGTGGGCCAGGTGCCCAGCGACGCCCGTGACGGGTGCGGACGATCGGGGAGCTACTTCGCGCGGAAGTTCACCGACGACACCAGCGACGCACTCACCGCGGCGATCCGCGAACGCCTCTGGCCGCTGCCGATCGCTGCACCGGCACGCAACCCGGTCATCGACGCGTACGTCGACCGGCAGACCGAGGGGTTCCCGCTGGTCTGAGCCCGGTGGCCGCGCGGGACCTGCTCACCCCGACCTCGTCATCCCCTGGTCACGGTGCCGGCGGGCGCTGCCCTCGAGCGACCACGGGCAGTGTCGTGCGGCGCCCGCCGGCGTCCCTCGCAGGACTGGTACGGTCGGCCGAACCCACCGGGTACCGACGGCCGATTCGCCCGTCGACCGCCCTCCCTAGCGTCGGAGGGTGCCCACCGAACTCCCCTCCCTGACCGGTCTCCGCTGGCTCGCAGCACTCGGCGTCTTCGGCTTCCACGTCGTCGTCGTGCAGTACTTCGGCGGGGCGGGAGCGCAGGTCGTGGGGACGGTCTTCGGTGCCGGCAGCTCCTGCGTCGCGCTGTTCTTCGTCCTGTCCGGCTTCGTCATCACGTGGGGGTCAGACCACGCGTCCGTCGGGCGGTTCTGGCTGCGCCGCATCGCGCGCCTGTGGCCGCTGCACCTGGTCGGGGTCGTGCTCGCACTCGTCGTCGCGGCCACCACCGTCCCGGGGATCCGCACGACCGACCCGGTGGGGGAGCTGGCGGACGTCTTCCTCGTCAGCACGTGGCACGACGCGTGGTGGCAGGCGGGCAACCCGGTCAGCTGGTCGCTGGCGTGCGAGGCGTTCTTCGCCCTGGTGTTCCCGCTGCTGTACGCCGGGCTGCGCCGGTGCGCGACGCCGGTCGTGACGGGCGTGGCCGTCCTCGCCCTGCTCGTGACGTTCGCCGCCCCCGCGCTCAGCGCACACCTGCCGGGGCACCCGTCGAGCTACTCGTCGCCGCTGATGCGACTGCCGGAGTTCGTGCTCGGCGTCGCCTGCGCCCTGCTCGTGCGGGACCGTGGCTGGGCAGGTCCGCCGCTGGTGCTGGGCGTCCCGGCCGCGGTGCTCGGCTACCTCGCGTCCGCCGGGACGCTCCCGGTGCCGCTGCCGGCCGGGGCCAACCCGACGGCGATCGCGGTAGCGGGGTACGCGCTGCTCGTCTGCGCCCTGGCCAGGACGGACGTGCGCGGGCATCGGTCCGTCCTCGCGTCGCGGCCGTTCCAGGAGCTCGGCCGGCTCTCGTTCGCCTTCTACCTGGTGCACCTGCTGGTGATCGCCTCGGTGTCCTCGCCCTGGCCCGACGGCCATCCGCAGATCGCGTGGCTGCCGGCCACCCTCCTCGCCCTGACCTCGCTGACGATCGCGCTCGCGCTCGCAGCGGTGCTCCACCACGCGGTCGAGGTCCCGGCGCGGCGCTGGATCCTCGGGTTGGTCGGCGGCCGCCGTGCATCCGGTGCGCGACGGTCTGAGAGTCCGGTCCGGGGCGCGACCGGCGACTGACGGTTGGGGATCGACGGTCGGGGGAGACGGCGCAGGCCGTGGTGCCGCTCGCGGCGCTGCGTGGAACCCCGCAGGCGCGCCGTCGACCCGGCACCGCAGACTGGCCCGGCTCGTCCCGAGCCCCGCCGATGAGAGGTCGTCCCATGACACCCGACGAGGTCCTTCGTCACGCCGCCACCCCGTTGCGCACGCCGGTGTACCCGGTGCGTGCCACACGGTTCACCGATCGCGAGTACCTCAACGTGGTGTACCGCACCGACCCGGACGCGCTCCGCGCCGTCGTCCCGGAACCACTGCGGATCGACGAGCCCCTCGTGCGCTTCGAGGTGATGCGCATGGGCGACGTCGACGGCTACGGGCCGTACGTCGAGTCCGGGCAGGCGATCCCCGTGACGCTCGACGGCCAGCCGGGGGAGTACCTGCACGCGATGTACCTCGACTCCTTCGCCGCGACGGTGTCCGGGCGGGAGCTCAGCGCGTACCCCAAGGTGTACGGGTCGGCGGCGCTCCGGGTCGACCACGGCGCACTCGTCGGCACGCTGGACCACGGCGCGGAGCGCGTCGCGACGGCCACCATGGCGTACAAGTGGGACGCACTCGATCTCCAGGAGGCCGCCGCCGAGATCACCGTGCCGACGTTCATGGTCAAGATCGTCCCCGACGTCACGACCGGTCGGCTGCTGACGGCGCAGCTCGTGCGGACGCAGATCGTCGACATCACCGTCACCGAGGCGTGGACCGGCCCGGCGCGGCTCCAGCTGTTCGCGCACGCACTGGCCCCGATGGCCGACCTCCCGGTGCTCGAGGTGGTCCGGGCGTCGCACATCACGACCGACCTCACACTCAGCCCGGTGCAGACGGTGCACGACTACCTCGGGGAGCGGTAGGGCGCGGAGCGTCCGGCTGCCGGCAGTCACGAGACGGTTGCTCGTCGTCCCTCGAGGAGTCCGAGGAACGCGAGGTCGTCCGCCACCTTCGTGATCAGCGCATGGTCGAGCGACGGGATCTCCGCTGCACCGCACGGTCGGATCGAGCGGACCGCTGCGGAGAACGCGTCAGCGGGCACCGCTGATCCGGCGTGGGGCTCCTCCGGTGCGGCGAACGCGTGGATCAGCGGCAGGACCGATCGGGCACGGTCCTCGTCGGGGAGCGTGTCGAGTGCGGAGCGGAACCGGTCGACCCACTCGGAGTGGTCCGCGACGCGCTCGATGTGGTGTCCGTCCTCGATGAGCCAGTCGACGACGGTGTCGAGCGAGACGCCGTCGTCGTGGGGGTTCACGACGTTGAAGGTGCGGTGTCCATCGGAGACGTCGGAGCCGATGCGGTTGATCGCGGCGGCCGTGAAGTCCGCGGGCAGGCCGTCGTAGTGCGAGGACAGGCGTTCGCCGCCCGGGCCGCGCCGGACGAACGACTCCGGGGCCAGCCCGGTGGTGAGCACGCTCCAGACCAGTCGGGTGAACACGTCGGGGAGGTTGACCTGGCCGCGCCAGCGCGGGTGCGCGAGGATCATGTCGGAACGGAACACGGCGACGGGCACGCCGTGGCGGTCGTGCGCCTCGCGGAGCATGACCTCGCTCGCCCACTTGCTCGCACCGTAACCGTCGGCGTAGTCGTCGCCGACCGCCCAGGTGGGGATGGTCGAGCGGATGTCGGCGTGCTCCTCGAGTGCGGCGGGCGCGGACGGGTCCGCTTCGGTCGTGGCGCTCGGTCGTGCACCGCCGGCGACGGCGACGCTCGACACGAAGGTGACGGGCACGCTGCCGGCGGCGATCGCCAGGCGGACGACCTCGGCGGTGCCGACGACGTTCGGGCCGAACAGCGCCGTGTACGGCAGGACGTGGTTCACGAGCGCGGCGGCGTGCGCGACGAGGTCGACGCGGCCGGCGAGGTCCTGCCACCGCCGTTCGTCGAGGCCGAGGTGGTACTCGCTGACGTCGCCCGCCAGGACCTCGAGCGAGCCCGCGAGCTCCGCGAAGTGGTCGGCGAAGGCGGGATCGGCGGCGAACGCGGTGTCGAGGCGGTGCCGGGCGTCGGCGTCGTCGGTCCCGCGGACGATGCACACGAGCGTGCCGCCGGCCGGGGCGAGCTGTTCGAGCCAGTCGATGGCCATGAACCGGCCGAGGTAGCCGTTGGCGCCGGTGAGCAGGACGGTCCGGGGTGTCCCTGCGAAAGCGGCGGTGCGAGGGACCGTCGCCGGGGTGCCGCCGAGCAGCCGGTCGAGATCCAGGTCGCCGGCGCGGAGTGTCGACGGGTCGGCACCGTGCACGCGGGCCACGGTGGGCCGGTCGTCCGAGGCGGTGCGCTCGATGTGGGCGGCGACCGCGGCGAGGGTGTTCGTCGGGTCGGTGATGACCCCGACGGGCACGTCGACGTCGAAGACGTCCTCGAGGATGCCGGAGAAGGTCAGCGCGGACAGTGAGTCCCCGCCGAGGTCCGAGAACCGGGCGGCCGCGGCGGCGTCCGGGGCGACCTCGGCTCCGAGGAACTCGCGGGCCGCGCGCACCACGGTGTCGACCGTCGGCTCAGCGTCGGGACGGTGCCGCAGGGCCGTCACGAGGGCGCCGGTCTGCTGCTCGTCGACGGTGTCGTAGAGGGCGGCGAAGCGGTCGCCGTACCGTTCCTCGACACGGGGGCGCAGGAGCTTGCGGGCGTCCGAGAGCAGGCCGTTCTCGACGGTGAAGGGCTGCGGTTCGACGATCACGCCGCGCGGCACCTCGTAGGGAGCGAGGCCGCGTTCCCGTGCGGTGCGCTGCAGGGCGCCGAGGATGTCGCGTTCGGTGGATCCCGGCGTCGCGGGGACGACCACGGCGACGAGGAACGCGTGTCGGCTGTCGCCGTGCAGTGCGACCTGGTGGACCTCTGGTGTCCCACCGTAGGTCGCCTCGAGCGCCGAGATCGCGACGAACTCGCCCTGGGACAGCTTGATGACGTTGTTCCGACGGTCGAGGTACTCGTACGTGTCGGGTCCGGTCTGCGCCATGACGTCGCCGGTGCGGTAGAAGCCGTCGGCGTCGAACACCGCCGCGCTGACGTCCGGCCGCTGGTAGTACCCGGTGATGACGGCAGTGCTCCTGACCAGCAGTTCGCCCCGTGGGTACGGCTGGTCGGTGGTGCGGTAGCCGAGTTCCGGGACGTCGACGAGCTTGTGGTCGGTGACGGGCGGCTGTTGGATCGTCCCGTCCAGGAGGATGTTGCCCGCCTCGGTCGACCCGTAGAGGTCGTGCAGGGCGGTCCCGAGGCACTCCTCGATGTACGTGCGGAGTTGCGGCGCGAGCGGGGCGCTGGCGCAGATCGCGTTGCTGACCCGGCCGCCGAACGCCCGCACACGCAGGTCGGCCTGGACCGCGGCGCGGATCGCAGCCGGGTCCGTGGCGCGTGCGGCGAGGCGCTGCTGTTCCGCGCGGTCGCCCTCCTGCCGCAGCATCTCGGCGACGCGTGGGACGAACACGAACTCCGTCGGTGCGAAGGTGCGGAGGTCGTCGAAGAGCGTCGACAGGTCGGTCGAGGTCGCGAGCGCGACCGTGCCGCCTCGGCCGAGCGTGGCGAGCACGGCGGCGCGGCCGGTGAGGTGGCTCATCGGCAGGTACGCGTACCCGACGACGTCGGCGTCCGCGCCGTCGCCGTGCCCTGCGGGACCTGCGCCCGCGGCCCGCTGCGGGCGCAGCGAGTGCCACAGCCGCTCGACCATGGAGCGGGTGTACATCGCACCCTTCGGGGTGCCGGTGCTGCCGGACGTGTAGAGCAGGAGCGCGAGGGGGTCCTCGCCGGGTTCCGGGTGCCACGGGGTCCGGCGTGGCGAGCCCGCACCCCGGGCGGCGAGTTCGTCGAGCGTCGCGTCGGCGCCGGCGGGGGAGTCGGTGTCGAGGAGCATGGTCAGCACGTGGCTGCCCGATGCTCCGGCGGCTGCCCGGGCGGTCGCCGACTGCTCGGCGGTGGCGGCGATCCAGACCGGCGCCGTCTCGTCGAGGATCGCGTGCAGGGCGTCGGTGGACGCGCTCGTCTGCAGCGGCACGCTCACCGCGCCGAGGATCCACACCGCGATGTCGAGCGTGAGGACGTCAGCGGTCGGGGCACCGAGCACCGCGATCCGGTCGCCGGCCGACACCGTCCCGCTGAGCGCTGCTGCCACCGCGCTCGCCCGGTCCCACAGTTCGCGGAAGCTCGTGTCGGTGACGACCGCTCCGGCCCGTTGCCGCAGTGCCGGACGGTCGGCATGCTCCGCGAACACCGTCTCGATCGAGGTGTCGTCGTGCTGCTGCCCCATGGTCTTCGTCCTCTCCTCGTTCGTCCCGGTGCGCTCCTGCGCCCGGCTTCATCGTCCGGCGAGCGCGATGGCCGCGAACGCCGTCCTTCCGTCCACGGCCCACCTGCCGGTTCCGCCGAACGGCCTTCCTCGGCGTGCGCTGACCGCGAAGGACCCGTCCGGGCGGAGTTCGACGTGCGCTCCGTCGATGCCGTACCAACCCCCGTGCGCCGACGTCCGCGCCTTCGCGACCGCTTCGCTGGCGGCGAGGAGCACGCTGTCCGGACTCTCAACTCCGGTTCGGCGGAGGGCGTCGAGTCCTGCGACGACGGGGGAGCGGTCGAGGTCCGCGATGCGTGTGAGCACGCCGACAGGGAGGGCGCGGGCCGGTGTCGCGTCGATTCCGATCCCGACGTGCTCGTCGCGTCGCCCCACGGCGCAGGCGCGGAGCCCGACGCAGTGCGTGATGCTGCCGACGACACCGTCCGGCCAGACGGGCGCTCCGCTCCGTGCGACGGGGATCGCACCGCACTGGATCCCCATGCCGGCGAGCGCCCGGCGGGCGAGCACGCGACCGGTGACGAACTCCGCGCGGCGTTCGGGGAGCGCCGTCGCGACGGCGTCACGTTCGCCGTCGGTGACGACTCCGTCCAGGTCGTGATCGGTGGTGACGACGACCACCGAGGCAGGGAGGAGCTCCGTCCACGGGGACCGCTCTAGAAGTTGCACTCTGCAATCACACGCCGGGTACCTCCGTGTTCGCCGGGTGCTCCTCACGGCGAACCCGGTGTGTCCGGACTCTGGCAGCGTCGAGATGAGACGACGATGAAGTGACGACAGTCGGAGCGTTCGAGCCAGCAGGCTCCACCCGGGCGACCCGTCGGAGACCGCGGGCCCGAGCAGGCCCGGAGGGGAGCGGTCGCGTGTGAAGTGGGACTACGGAGGGATCACGAGCTGGCCGCTCGATCCGACTGAGTTGACATAATATGCATTATCGGCTCGCGGCCACGGCGTGAGGAACGGCTCCCGAGCGACCTCGTGTCGCCTGCCAGACCTTGACGGCGACCTCACGCGCAGCGTGCGGCACCGGCGACGAGACCATGGTGACGTACGGCTGCTCGACGGCACCGAGCGACGTCTTGAACCGCGCGATGCCGTCGTCGACGCGACCGACCAGGTCCAACGCCGTGTGGCCACGTTCCAGCGACCAGCACATGACGTCGTGGAACAACGCCGTGCTCGGGTTCACCGACCGGTGTTCGCGGAGCGTGCCGCCGGCCCAGCCGGTCGCGACGGGATGGCTGCCCAGGGTCACGATCACGCCGGACGTCTCGCCGTCGACGACCGCGGCTCCGAGGTAGACGTCGTCGCGTCCGTCCGCCCAGCGTTCGATCCGTGCTCCGATGTCCTCCGGGTACGGCGACGGCACGCCCCGACTCGTGTACGACTCGCCGAGGACCCGCGGCAGGAACTCGGTCGTCTCCCCCGGAGCCGCCCGCCGGACCTCGACGCCGTTGCGCTCGGCGGCACGGAGGGCCTTGCGGGCACTGCGGTGCATCCCCGTCAGCAGCTGCTCCGTGGACGAACCGACCAGGTCGATCGCGAAGGTGCGGTCGGTGGACCACTCGACACCCGCCCGGTCGAGCACGCCGCCCGCCGGCACCGCCGCCGGCCCGAGGTCGAAGCGTGCGATGGGGACGCCGTGCCGCAGCTGCCAGGACCGGAACGCACGGAGCGTGTCCACGAGCAGGTCGGCGGGTACCAGGGGCCCGACGAACGGGAACGGCGGGTCCGCAGGACGCGGGACGCGGCCCGGCCGCAGCAGGACCGGGAAGACACCCACGGCGCTGCCGTCACGGGACACCACCAGCGGGACGAACCGCCACCCGAAGATCTCCGACTGCAGCTGCAACCAGGACCAGTCGTGGAACCCGGTCGCACCGGGGCTCGCCGCGACCAGGGCGTCCCACTCCAGCGGGTCGTTCGTGGCCCGGAACCGGATCGTCGTCCGCACGCTCGTCTCCTCTGATCGCTCGGAGCGAGCCTAGGCACCGCGCCGCGGACCCCGGCGTCGGCAGCGCGCGGCGTGCGGTTTCCCGCCGAGGTCCGGCGTGACCGCGTCGGTCGGCACCCGGCCCGGATCGCTGTCCCCGGACTCCCCCCGGACACGACGGTGCGGGCGCCCCTCGTCGAGGAGCGCCCGCACCGTGGTGGACGATCAGGACCCGGCGTCGCCGCTCGGGTCGACGGACTCGGTGGGGACGTCGTCCGCGTCGATCTCGAGTGCGGCATGTTCCTCGCCGTGCTCCTCGAGGTCGCTGCGGTCCGTGTCGGGCTGCTCGGGCGCTTCCGCCTGCGTGGTCTCTTCTGCGGGGTCTGGCTGGCTGTAGCTCATGCGCGGGACGCTACGCGCGGCGACCTGGGCGGCCACCCGGCGGTCCCGTGGACCGGACACGGACGGACGGGAGGCGCGTGGCGGTGCCGCCACGCGCCTCCCGTCCGCCCTGCGGGAACGTCAGTTCATCAGGTTCGCGAGCGCGATCGCGTTGATGATGAAGCCGACGATGCCGACGACGATCGCGATCGCCGACAGGATGATGCCGCCGAGGACGATGCCGCGGCTCAGGCTCCGACGGCGCGCGAGGATGCCGAGGATCAGGCCGACGACGCCACCGATCACCCCGATGATCGGGATGAACAGGCCGACGACCGTGCCGATGATGCCGAGGACGAGGCTGGCGATCGCCATACCGTTGCTCGAGCTCGCCGGGGCCGCGCCGGGGGTGCTGGCGGCGGGGTAGTTCGGTCCACCGGGCTGGTTGGACATGTGCGCTCCTCGGTTCCGGACGCTCCGTGGACGGCCGGTCGGCCGCAGGCCGGGCAGCCGTGCGTGAGCGTCATGGTGGAGGGTAGACCGCGCGCACGGCGGACGTTCAGGTCCGCGCTCTCCGGCTGTCCCCCGGCTCAGGCACCGACGTAGGCGGCGAGGTGCTCCCCCGTCACCGTGGACCGTGCGCGGACGAGGTCGGCGGGCGTCCCCTCGAAGACGACCTGCCCGCCGTCGTGCCCGGCCCCGGGACCGAGGTCGATGATCCAGTCGGCGTGCGCCATCACGGCCTGGTGGTGCTCGATCACCACCACGGTCCGGCCGCCGTCGACCAACCGGTCGAGCAGGCCGAGCAGACGGTCGACGTCCGCCAGGTGCAGTCCCGCGGTCGGCTCGTCGAGCACGATCACCGCGCCGTCGTCGCCCAAGTGGGTGGCGAGCTTGAGCCGCTGTCGCTCCCCGCCGGACAGGGTCGTCAGGGGTTGCCCGATGGTCAGGTAGCCGAGCCCGACGTCGACGAGCCGCGACGTGATCGTCCGCGCCGCCGGGACCCGCGCCGCTCCGGAACCGAAGAACGCGTCGGCGTCGGCGGCCGACATCGCGAGGACCTCGCTGATGTTCCGGCCGTCGAGGCGGTACTCGAGCACCGACTGGTCGAACCGGTCGCCGCCGCACTCCGTGCAGGGGGTCGCGATCCCGGCCATCATGCCGAGGTCGGTGTAGACGACCCCGGCGCCGTTGCATGCCGGGCACGCGCCCGCGGAGTTCGGGCTGAACAGCGCCGCCTGCACGCCGTTGGCCTTCGCGAACGCCTTCCGGATCGGTTCGAGCAGGCCGGTGTAGGTCGCCGGGTTGCTCCGTCGGGAACCGCGGATGGCGCCCTGGTCGACCGCGACGACGTCCGGGCGGCCGGCCAGGGAGCCGTGGACGAGCGTGCTCTTGCCGGAGCCCGCGACGCCGGTGACCACGGTGAGGACGCCGGTCGGGACGTCCACGTCGACGTCCCGCAGGTTGTGCGCGTCCGCACCGCGGATCTCGATCACACCGGTCCGGGGCCGGACCGTCGGCTTGACGGACACCCGGTCGTCGAGGTGCCTACCGGTCACGGAGTCGCTCCCCCGCAGGCCGTCGACGGGACCCTCGTAGCAGAGCGTCCCGCCGTCCGTGCCGGCACCGGGGCCGAGATCGACGACGTGGTCGGCGACGGCGATCACCTCGGGCTTGTGTTCGACCACCAGGACGGTGTTGCCCTTGTCCCGGAGCCGGAGCAGCAGCCCGTTCATCCGTTCGACGTCGTGCGGGTGCAGGCCGGTGCTCGGCTCGTCGAACACGTAGGTGACGTCGCTGAGCGACGACCCGAGGTGCTTCACCATCTTCACCCGCTGCCCCTCGCCCCCCGACAGCGTGCCGGTGGGTCGGTCGAGCGTGAGGTAGCCGAGCCCGATCTCGACGAAGGCGTCGACGGCGTCGCGCAGGCCGTCGACCAACGGCCCGACCGTGGGTTCCTCGATGCCGCGCAGCCACCCGGCGAGGTCGGTGAGCTGCATCGCACAGACGTCGGCGATGCTCCGTCCCGCGATCCGCGACGACCGGGCGGTGTCGTTCAACCGCGTGCCGGAACACGCCGGACACGTCGTGAAGGTCACCGCGCGGTCGACGAACGCCCGGACGTGCGGCTGCATCGCCGAGCGGTCCTTCTGCAGGAACGAGCGGCGGACGCGGAGCACCAGCCCCTCGTAGGTCATCGAGATCCCCGCGATCGTCCGCTTCGTCGGCTCCCGGTACAGGAAGTCGTCGCGCTCCTGCGGCGTGAAGTCGCGGACCGGGGTGTCCTTGTCGACGAACCCCGACTCGGCGTACATGCGCACGTTCCACCCGGCGGAGCCGTAGCCCGGGACCGTGATGGCGCCGTCGGCGATGGACCGCGACTCGTCGACGAGCTGGGTGAGGTCGATGTCCGAGACCGTGCCGCGCCCCTCGCAGTCGGCGCACATCCCCCCGAGCCGCGAGAACGAGACCCGTTCGGCCTTCGCGTCCTTGCCCTTCTGCACGGTGATCGCCCCGCCCGCCGTGACGGTCGCGAGGTTGAACGAGAAGGCGTTCGGCCCGCCGATGTGCGGCGTGCCGAGCCGACTGAACAGCACCCGCAGCATGGCGTTGACGTCGGTCACGGTGCCGACGGTCGACCGTGGGTCCGCGCCGATGCGCTCCTGGTCGACGACGATCGCGGTGGTGAGACCGTCCAGCACGTCGACGTCCGGCCGCGCGAGCGACGGCATGAAGCCCTGCACGAAGGCGCTGTAGGTCTCGTTGACCATGCGCTGCGACTCCGCCGCGACGGTCGCGAAGACGAGCGAGCTCTTGCCCGAACCGGACACCCCGGTGACGACCGTCAACCGGCGCTTCGGCAGGTCGACGTCCACGCCCCGCAGGTTGTTCTCGCGGGCCCCACGGATCCGGATGCGGTCGTGTCGGTCGGCGGCGTGCGCAGCGGTCGGCTCCATGCCGGTCAGGCTAGCGGCGGGGCGCGGTGTCCCACACGACGGTTCCGGGCCGGAACGACCAGCTGCGGATGCGTGCTCCGCCCGGGATCAGTCCCGCGTGTGGGCGCGGACGAGGTCCGGCAGTTCCGCGGGTTCGAAGACCTCGTCGGTGGCGTCGAGCTCGGCCGCGGTCCACCAGCGGGACCGGAGGATGTCGACCCGCTCGTCGTCGGTCCACTCGGCTTCGGACAGCTCGAAGCCCGGCGTGCGTACCACGTAGAACTCCGCGTGCCCGCGGTCGTGGTCGGCGAGGTCCCACTCGACGTCGAAGTCCCACGACCACACGGGCTCCCCCGGGTCGTCGATGACGATCCCGGTCTCCTCGCGGAGTTCGCGGATCGCGGCGTCCCGGTGGTCCTCCCCCGGGTCGACGCCGCCACCCGGCGTGATCCACCGGTGGGCCCCGTCGGACGACGGCGACCTCGTGTCCATCAGGAAGACGCGGCCGTCCGGGTCGAGCAGGAGGATCCGTGAGGTCAGTCGCAGTCCGGGCATCGCTGTCACCCGTCCGACGCTAGCGGACGCGGACCACTACCGGGTGAAGCCGCTGACGTCGCCGACGAGCTTGGTGTGGTCGGCGGGGATCGGCTCCACGGCGGCGAGGGCGATCTCGGCCGCGAACTCGGACACCGAGTAGAGCTTGCCGACCTCCTGTCGACGGCCCTCGATCGCCCCGGGGTTGAGGCGGTTGAGGAGCGTCGCGGTGATGGTGCCCTCGATCATGTCGCCGGAGACGACGACGAACTCGATGCCCGCCGCCTCGAGCTGCGGGACGAGCTCGCGCAGGGCGAGCTCGCCGGCGCGCTTGCTCTTCGCGACGGGGACGTACTCGTCCATCGTCTCGGCGGTCTCGACGAAGTGTGCCTGGTGGCTCGTCACGAACACCACGCGGGAGCCGGCCGGCATGTGCGGCACGGCGGTCTGCAGCATGTCGACCTGCGCGTCGCGGTTCAGGCGCAGCGCGTAGTCCTCGCCGAGGCCGGACTCCATGCCGCCCGACGCGTTGAGGACGAGCAGGTCGATGCCGCCCCATGCCTCGACCACCGTGTCGACCATCGCCTGCACGGAGTCGTGGTCGGTCAGGTCGGCGCCGACCGCCAGGGCCGAGCCGCCCGCGGCGACGATCTTCTCGGCGATCTGCTCGGCTCGCTTGGCCTTGTTTCGGTAGTTCACGACGACCTTGGCGCCGGCCTCGGCCAGGTACCCGACGGTGTCGGCTCCGATGCCGCGGGACGACCCCGTGACGAGGGCGCGCGTGTCGGCGAGGGATCCGGGGGCGAGGGGGTTGGTCACAGTCGTGTTCTCCAGGTTGGTTCCGGCGGTGTCGGCCGCCGTCGAGCCTACCGGTCACCCAGACGGTCGCCACCCCGTGCTGATATGTTGAACGGAGTTGGACCGGCCGTCGCGATGCAGCGGGAGCCGCACGCGACCGAGGGAGGGAGATCGCGTGAACCCGATCGATTGGATCCAGACCGTCGTCTGGATCGGACTCGTGCTGCTGCTGGGCGTGGTCGAGATCTTCACCCTCGACTTCATCTTCATCATGCTGGCCGCGGGCGCCGCCGGCGGCCTGATCGCCGCCCTGCTCGGCGCACCGTGGTGGCTGTCGGCGGTCATCGCCGCCGTGCTCGCCCTCGTGCTGCTCTCCCTGGTCCGTCCGCGCCTCATCACGGCGCTCGGCCGGAACGCCGACCCGCACCGCACCAACGTCGAGGGGCTGATCGGGCTCCGCGGCACCGTCGCCGTGGCCTTCACGACCTCGTCGCCCGGCCAGGTCCGCCTGGCGAACGGCGAGACGTGGAGCGCCCGCATCGCGTCCGACTCCCCCGACCGCACACCGCCGCTCGGCACCCCCGTGGTCGTCGAGTCCATCGAGGGGTCGACAGCCGTCGTCCGCCTCGGAGAAAGGGCCACCTCGTGACCATCTCAGCCGGGACGATCGCTCTGCTCGTCCTCATCCTGGTCGTCGTCATCTTCGTGATCGTCGTCCTGTCCCGTGCGATCCGCATCGTGCCGCAGGCGACCGCGGGCATCGTCGAGCGCCTCGGGAAGTACCACAAGACCCTCAACCCCGGGTTGAACCTCCTTGTCCCGTTCATCGACCGCCTCCGCCCGCTGCTCGACATGCGCGAGCAGGTCGTGTCGTTCCCGCCGCAGCCCGTCATCACCGAGGACAACCTCGTGGTGTCGATCGACACGGTGGTCTACTTCCAGGTCACCGACGCCCGCGCCGCGACCTACGAGATCGCCAACTACCTGGGCGCCGTCGAGCAGCTCACCACGACCACGCTCCGCAACGTCGTCGGTGGCCTCAACCTCGAAGAGGCCCTCACCAGCCGCGACAACATCAACGGCCAGCTCCGCGTCGTGCTCGACGAGGCCACCGGCAAGTGGGGCATCCGGGTCGGCCGCGTCGAGCTGAAGGCGATCGAGCCGCCCGTGTCCATCCAGGACGCGATGGAACAGCAGCTGCGTGCCGAGCGGAGCCGTCGTGCCGCGATCCTGCAGGCCGAGGGCACGAAGCAGTCGCAGATCCTCGAGGCCGAGGGACAGCGGCAGGCCGCGATCCTCGCGGCCGAGGGTGACGCGAAGGCACAGGTGCTCCGCGCCGAGGGCGAGGCCTCGGCCATCGCGACGGTCTTCGACGCGATCCACACCGGCGACCCGGACGACAAGCTGCTCTCGTACCAGTACCTGCAGATGCTCCCGAAGATCGCCGAGGGCACCGCGAACAAGCTCTGGATGATCCCGAGCGAGTTCACCGAGGCGCTGTCGGGCATCGCGAAGGGCTTCTCGGGCGGTCGTTCCGGCAGCGGTCCGGTCGCCGCGGGCGGGGGTGGCGACTTCCTCTCCCGCATCTCGAAGCTCGCGAACGAGAGCCTCGCGAACACCGCCTCCGCCGACGCGGCAGCGGCATCGGCTCCGCGGGCGGACGCCACCGCGGCGGACATCGTCCCCGAGTCCGAACTCGACCAGCGCCTGGCCGACTCGAACCGGAGCGTCGACGCGCACCTCGCCGCCGCAGACGACGAGACGGACCAGCAGCTCGGCGGTGCCCCCGCCCCGACGACCGACCTGGGCGCCGCGGCGGCGGATGCTGCGTCGCAGACCGGAGCCGCGCCGTCGGGTGACGACGCCTCCGGGCACCGTTCCACCGACGGGTCCGGTCGGCGCTAGCGCGAGACCGCGCCCGCACACGACGACGCCCGCCCCGGGAGACCGGGGCGGGCGTCGTCGTCTGCGGGAACGTCAGGCGCCGCGTCGAGCGCGGAGGACCTGCAGGCGTTCCTGCAGGAGTTCCTCGAGCTCCTCGCGCGAGCGACGCTCGAGCAGCATGTCCCAGTGGGTCCTCGGGGCCTTGACGTCCTCCTCGGCCACCTCGACGGGGATGCCGTCGTCGCCGAGCAGTCGGCCCTCACGACCGGAGCGGGGCTCCGACCAGGTCTGGGGCACGTCCGCATCGGCGGAGAAGACGATGTCGAACGTCTCCCCCGAATCGGTCTGGTAGACCGCACGCTTGCGGTCCGAGAGCTCGACGCCCTCTTCGCTCTGGAGACTCTGACTCCCGAGCCGCATGCCGCGGAGACTCCGATCAGCCATGTGTGTGCTCCTCTCGCTCGTCTACCCCTCCACAACACTGTCCCACGTGGCATCAATCCCGGCCCGGCGCATTCACAGTGCGTTCCCAGTGCGGCGGGTCGGTGCTCAGCGACGGCGGCGGAGTCGTGGACCGGTGCGGCTCCAGGGCGCGCACGCGAGCAACATGAGGAGGCCGCCGAGGGAGAGCACCAGGGCGATCACCCCGGAGGCGACCGTGGCGGGGGTCGTCGTCGTCCCGAGCGGCACGTCCGTGATCATCGAGGTCGCGGTGTACTCCGGCACGCGGTCGATGGTGCGACCGCTGGGGTCGATCACCTGCGATGCGCCGACCGTCGAGATGTTGACGAGCGAACGCCCGGTCTCGATCGCCCGCATCCGCGCGATCTCGAGCTGCTGCAGGTTCTCGTCCGTGCCGGAGAAGTCGGCGTTGTTCGTCTGCGCGAGGATCACCTGCGCTCCCCCACGCGCCATGTCGCGGGTCAGTCCGTCGTCGACGATGTCGAAGCAGATCGCGATGCCCGCCCGGACCCCGGCGACGGAGAGCACGTTCGGTTTCGTCCCCGGCGTGTAGTCGCGCTGGAGCAGCCCGATGAGGGACGGTGCGAGCTTCGAGAAGAACCAGCGGTCGGGCACGTACTCGCCGAACGGCACGGGGCGCTTCTTGTCGTAGGAGGACTGCCACCCGTCGCGCGTCCAGACGAACGACGTGTTGTGCAGCACGCCCGACCGGGTCTCGGTGATGGCGCCGGCGACGATCGGAGCCCCGACGGAGTCGACGACGGAGTCGAGCGCGGACGCGACCACCCGCTGCCGACGCGGGTCGTACTCCGCCGAGGCCTCGGGCCAGACCACGAGGTCGACGTCCTTCGCGTCCACGTCGGTCGCCCGCACCTGGGACTCGAGCACCTCGCCCGGGGTCGCGCGGTCGAAGTACCCGGCCGGCCCGTTGCCCTGCACGGACTCGACGCGGATCGACCCGCTCGTGGCGGTGGGCCACGCGGGCACGGCGAGCACCGCGGCGACGAGGAGCCCGGCGGTCGCGACCCGCGTGGACACGCGCACCGGGACGCCCGGACCGCGCGGGACGACGAGTGCGAGCGACAGGACGACGGCCACGCAGTAGACGACGACGAACGTCACCCCGAGGACCCCGACGTACGCGGCGAGGTGGGCGAAGGGACTCTCGGACTGCGACAGTCCGACCCGCCCCCAGGCGAACCCGCCGTACGGCCAGCTCCCCGAGAACCACTCGCGTCCGGTCCAGAGCGCGGCGACCACGGCCGGGAGGCCCCACACGCGCCCGGCGGTGGAGGGCAGTGACCGGGCGACCCACCGGTACGCGAGGGCGATCGCGACGCTGCCGAGGGCGAAGAACACGGCCTCGAAGAGCGCGAGCGCGAACCACGGGACCGGACCGAGGTACCGCCCGGCCCACGAGATCGCCGGTACGAAGAAGGCGGCGCCGCTCACGTAGCCCAACCACGCGGCACGTCGCGCGCGCTGCCCCATCGCGGCGAGGAGCATGCACGCGAGTGCCGGGTAGGCGAGGAACCACCAGCCGGGTGTCGGGAACGACAGGGCGAAGAGAAGACCCCCGATCACCGCGAGCGGGAACGCCTGCCCCAGCGGGAGGGCGGCGAAGGGGTTGCGCCCAGGGCGCACGACCGCAGCGCGGGACGGGCCGGGTCCACCGGGACCGGCCGTCGGGGTGGGACCGGCGCCCCGCGGGCGCACGTCGGACTCGCGGACCGGCACCGTGCCTCCCGTCAGACCGCCGCGTAGGCGACGATGCCGCGGCGCACCGCGTCCGTCGCCCGACGGGCGGTCTGGGCGAGGTCGTCGTCGCCGGCATTGCGGATCTGGTCGAGCAGGTCGATGACCTGCTTCGACCAGCGGACGAAGTCGCCGGCGGGCAGGTCGAGCGTCCGCAGGACGTCGTCCAGTGCGGAGCCGGACGCCCAGCGGAACATGCCGACCGCGGCGGCCGGCGTCGGCGGCTGCGAGCCCGCGAGCCGGGCGTCGCGCTCGATGTCGTCGAGGCGGGACCAGATGGTCAGCGTCTCGTCGAGCGCCGGACGGAAGGCGCCGCGGGGCAGGGCGTGCTCGGTGCCGGGAGCGTCCTCGCGACGGGGCTGGTAGACGATCGTCGCGGCCATGGCGGCGAGCTGTGCGGGCGTGAGGTCCTTCCACACCCCGGCCTCGAGGCACTCGGCGACGAGCAGGTCCCGCTCGCCGTAGATGCGTTGCAGGCGCCGACCGCCCGGGGCCACCGTCGCCTCGCCGTTGCCGGTGTCCACGAGGTAGCCGAGCTGCAGGAGCACGTCGGTCACCCGGTCGAAGGTCGTCGCGACGGCACCCGTGCGGGAGCGGATCTGCTGCACGAGCTTGTCGTTGACGCGCTTGAGCTTGTACCAGCGCTCCGACCAGCGGGCGTGGGCCTCGCGGTCCGGGCAGGCGTGACAGGGGTGGCGCTGCATCCGGCGTCGGACGTCGGTGATCGCGGCCTGGCGCTCGGCGCGTGCACCGTGCGAGGCCTCGCGACCACCGGGGACGTTCGTCCGCTCGAGGTCGGAGAGCTCACGCCGGAGGGCCGCGTACTCGGTGAAGTCGCCGAGGTGGCACTGCATCGCCTGCTGGTAGCCGTCCAGGGACTCCTGCTGCGACCGGACCTTCCGCGCGAGGTCCACGACCGAGCGGTCCGCCTGGAACTGCGCGAACGAGGTCTCGAGGACTTCGCGCGTGCGCTGGCGCCCGAACTGGTCGATGAGGTTCACGGCCATGTTGTACGTCGGCTTGAACGACGAGTTGAGCGGGTACGTCCGTCGGCTCGCGAGGGACGCCACGGCCTGCGGGTCGAGTCCGTCGGACCACTGGATGACCGAGTGCCCCTCGACGTCGATCCCGCGGCGGCCGGCACGACCCGTGAGTTGCGTGTACTCCCCCGGCGTGATCGGTACACGGGCCTCGCCGTTGAACTTCTCGAGCTTCTCGAGCACCACCGTGCGGGCCGGCATGTTCACGCCGAGCGCCAGGGTCTCCGTGGCGAAGACGACCTTGAGGAGCTTGCGCTGGAAGAGGTCCTCCACGACCTCCTTGAACGCGGGCAGCAGGCCGGCGTGGTGCGCCGCGACGCCGCGCTCGAGCCCTTCCAGCCACTCCCAGTAGCCGAGGACGGCGAGGTCCTCGTCGAGCAGGGTGCGGCAGTGGTACTCCGCGGTCTCGCGGATCTCGTTGCGCTCCTGCACGGTGGTCAGCGACAGGCCGGACCGCAGGACGTTCCGGACGCCCTGGTCGCAGCCGTTGCGGCTGAACACGAAGAAGATGGCGGGCAGGAGCATCCGCTCGTCGAGCATGTGCGCGATCCGCTCACGGTGCAGCTTCTCGGTGCGCGGCCCGCGACGGTCGTGGTACCCGCCGCGACCCCGGCCGCCACGGTGTCCGCCGCCGTGCCGTTCGCTGCGCGCGGCACCGCCGACGAGCCGGAGCAGCTCCGGGTTGACCCGGTTCGTCGCCGCGGCTCCGCTGGAGTCGAAGAGGTCGACCATCTTCGACCCGACGAGCACGTGCTGCTCGAGCGGCACCGGACGGTCCTCGGAGACGATGACGTCGGTGTCGCCGCGGACGGTCTGCAACCAGTCGCCGAACTCCTCGGCGTTGGACACGGTCGCGCTGAGGGACACCAGACGGACCTCGGTCGGGAGGTGCAGGATGACCTCTTCCCAGACCGCGCCCCGGAAGCGGTCGGCGAGGTAGTGGACCTCGTCGAGGACGACCCATGCGAGGTCGTCGAGGAGGTCCGAGTCCGCGTAGATCATGTTCCGGAGCACCTCGGTGGTCATCACGACCACCCGCGCGCGCGGGTTCACGTTCGTGTCCCCGGTCAGCAGACCGACCTCGGACTCGCCGTAGACGTCGACGAGCTCCGAGTACTTCTGGTTGCTCAGCGCCTTCATCGGCGTCGTGTAGAAGACCTTCGCCGTCGGCTGCCGCATCGCCAGCCAGATCGCGAACTCGGCGACGATCGTCTTGCCGGCTCCGGTCGGCGCCGCGACGAGCACGCTGCGGCCCTGGTCGAGCGCGTCGCACGCCGCGATCTGGAACGGGTCGAGGTCGAAGCGCAGGTCGGCGCGGAACAGCTCGAGGTTGCGCGAGCGGTTCCGCACCTTCGCCGCCGCGAAGCGCTCGGCGGGACTGGGTCCGGAGCTCACAGGCCGTACTCTTCGTCGAGCTTGGCCTGGCGCTTCGCCAGCCGGCGGTCGTGCAGCCAGGTGACCGCACAGGCCGCGACGTAGAGCACGATCATCGGCACGGCGAGCAGGAACATCGAGATGACGTCGGCGCTCGGGGTGACGATCGCGCAGAACACGAGGATGCAGAGGATCGCGACGCGCCAGGACTTGATGATCGACGACGCGGACAGCACACCGACGAAGTTGAGCAGGACGAGGAACACCGGCAGCACGAACGCGATGCCGACCGCGACGATGAGCTTGATGACGAAGTCGTAGTAGGCCTTCGCGTCGACGATCGAGGTGTCCTGGCTGGACACGAAGCTGCCGAGGATCCCGACCACGTGCGGCAGGATGTACCAGCCGAACCAGCACCCGGCGAAGAACAGCGGGATGGCGGTGCCGAGGAAGCCGAAGACGTACTGCTTCTCGCGTCGGACCAGCGCCGGGACGATGAACGCCCAGATCTGGTAGAGCCAGACCGGGCTCGAGATGACGATGCCGATCGTGATCGCGATCTGGAGCTTCAGGTCGAACGCCCCGGTGATCATCGGGAAGTTCAGCTCGGCCGTGTGGCCGCCGACCTTCGCGAGCTGGGCGACCGGGGACCGCAACGCGTCGAGCACGAACGGCGTGATGAACCACCCGCCGACGGCGCAGACCGCCACGGCGATGACGGCCTTGAACAGCCGGTTGCGCAGCTCGATGAGGTGCTGCCCGAGCGACATGCGGCCCTCGGTGTCCTTCGTCGGACGACCGGTCCGCCTCGCTCGCCCGCGCGCGGTCGTCGAAGCCATGCACCGATCCTACGGGACCGGGACCGACAGTCCGGTGCCGCTCCGGCGGACGCACAGGTCGGTGCGCCCCGGTGGCGACGGCGCCCGCGGTTCAGTACGCGGCGAGGGCGCCAGCGGCGAAGTCGCGGACGGCGGCCCGGGCGGCCGGCGGGTCGAGCACGACGGCACGGCCCGGCAGCCCGGCCACCAGCCGGACGACCCCGTCGAACCCGTTCGAGGCCGCGAGCCGGATGCGCACCCGACCGTCGCCGTCCGGCGCGTCCGCGGTGTCCGCCAGGAAGTCGGCGACGAGCGGCAGCGACGTCGAGTCGAGCTCGACGGTGAGGATGACGTCGTCCGCGGCCTGCTGGAAGAGCGTGTCCGGCATGACCACGTCGTCGACGGACTTCTCGGCGGCGCGGTCGTCGACGCGGACGCCCGACATGCGGTCGAGCCGGAACGTGCGGAGCGCCTGCCGGTCGAGGTCCCAGGCGCGGAGGTACCAGTCCGTGTCGATCGACTCCACGCGGAGCGGGTCGACCCGGCGCGGGCCGCCCTGGGTGCGGGGGCCGGCGTACTCGAACGCCAGACCGCGGCCGTCGGCCATCGCACGGCGGATCGTCGCGAGGGCGACGTCGTGGAGGTCCTGCCCGACGGCGACGTTGGCCGCCGCTCCCCCGGCTCCGCGGGACAGCTTCGCCATGAGCGCCCGGATGGCGTCGCGGTCGGCGGCCTCGGGGAGCGCGGAGAGGTACTGCAGACCGGCGATCAGCGCGGAGGCCTCGCGGGCGGAGAGGCGTGGGGAGTCGTCGATGGCCACCAGGTTCGTCAGGACGATCATGTCGTTCTGGTCGAAGTCGTCCCACGCGATGTCGAACAGGTCGCCGTGCTGGTACTGCATGGTCTCGCCCGGGACCCCGGACACCGCGATGAGTTCCACGGCGCGACGGATCCGTGTCTCGGGGACGCCGAAGTGCCGGGCGGCCTCGGCCACCGAGACGCGTTCGCGGTCGATGAGGTACGGCACCAGGGCCAGCAGGAACGCGAGCTTGTCCTGCGCCTGGAGCGGTTGCTGCTCAGCCACGTGGGGCCCCTTCGTCGCTGTGGTCCGCGACGAGCGCACGGAGCCGTGCCGTCACCCGGTCGCGGAGGTCGGCGGGTTCGAGCACCTGGACCTCCGGACCGAAGGCCGCGAGTTCCTCGGCGAGGATCTGCGGGTCGACGTGGTGCAGCACGAGGACGCCCGCCTCGTCCGTCTCGGTGTCGCGACGACGCGCGAGCCGACGCTCGGCGTCGGACCCTGGCGAGACCCGGATGCGCGCGGTGCGCGACGCCCAGATCCGGTCGAGCTCCGCGAGGGCGCGCTCCCCGGCGCCGACCGGTGCCGGGTGCTGCCCGACCTCGTACTGGGTGACCGGACCGACGATGCGGGACAGCAGGTAGTTCTTCTCGCCGCCGGTGGCGAACTCGTGCGCGGCGAGCATCCACCGGCCGCCGTGCTGCACGAGCGCGAGTGGCGCGAGCTCGCGGCGCCGGGCGTCGTGCTGGCCGGGCGTGATGTAGTCGAAGCGCACCGCCGCAGCGCGGTCGAGCGCCGAACGGAGCGGCTCGAAGGCGACGTCGCGGGCGCGGAGCCGTGGGGCGTACGCGTGGACACCGATCAGTCCGGCGCCGTCGTCGTCCTCGGAGCCGGCGGCACGGACCTTGAGCAGCCCGCGGCGGGAGTCGGCGGAGAGGGCGCCCTCGCGCCAGGCCATCGCTGCCAGCGAGAGCAGTGCCGACTCGTCCGGCGTGAAGCGGACGTCGTCGGGCAGGTCGTACTCGCCCTTCGGGATCCGGTACCGCAGCGTCTGGTTGTTGCCGGCGGCACCCGGGGTCTCGATGGTCTCGAGCGGGATGCCGAGCTCGCGGACGTCGTCCTTGTCGCGTTCGAACTGCCGCTCGAGTGACGCGTTGTCACCGCCGTTGCTGAACCGCTGGCGGTAGCCCTGCACGTTGGCGAGGATCTCGGACTTCGTCAGCCCGGACTCCGTGGACAGCAGCGCGAGGACCAGGCTGAACAGCCGTTCCTCGGCAGGCACACGGGGCACACGGGTCGCTGGCACGAGCCGATCCTACGGCAGCGCGGATGCACCGGAGTGCACCCGCGCCGCGGTCCGTGGACGGTCGGACCGGCTCAGCCGGCCACCGTGCCGAGGACGTCGATGACGTAGGCGTACGCCGTGCCCTGCTGGTGCACGATGGCGAGCACCTGGTCGCCGACGCGGTGCCCGAGGATGGCGGTGCGGACGCCCTCCTGCACCTGTCCCTTGGCGAGCGGCACCGTCTGCGCGCCGGACCCGTCGGTCCAGCTGGACCCGGCGACCGAGGAGTCGGCCCCGTCGGCGCCCCACGTGACGGCGGTGTACTTGATGAGCGCGGTGTCCTTCGTGGTGAGCTCGGCACCGGAGCCCTTGCGGAGCAGGTGGACCTCGTCGGTCTTCGGCGCGTCCCACGACGGGATCGTGATCCCGGGGGCGCCGGACGGGGCGAGGACCACGGCGGGCATCCCGTCGCCCGCGAGCTGGGGCGTGCCGGTGGCGCGCGAGTCGTAGGCCCGCTTCACGTCGATGACGGCGACGACCGCGTCCTCGGTCCCCTTCGACGAGCTGCTGTCGTCGGAGCCGGCCGCACCGGTGTTCAGCGCGCTCTTCGGCAGCGCGACGGCCAGGCGGTCCCCGACGTGCGCGCACTCGACCGCATCGCCGAGCGCACCGTAGTTGCTCGCGCCGGCGGTGATCGGTGCGGTGGAGCCGGTGTAGCCGCTGGTCTGCGCGACCTGGCCGGTCGCGCCGTCGACCAGGGTGTACTCGATGCTGACGGGGGTGCCGTCCTCGACCTCGCGCCCGTCCCCGTGTCGGAGGACGGAGACCTGCGTGCCCCTGGTGGTGAGCCCGCTCGGGACGGAGACCTTCGGCTCCTTGCCGAACGCGCCCTTGGCCGTCACGGCCTCGGAGGCGGCACCGGGGGCGGCGCAGCTCGACGGCGTCGTGCCGGCCCCGCTGGACGCGCAGCCGGTGAGTGCGGCGGCGAGGCCGATGGTGACCAGGAGTGCGGGGATGGTGCGCACGGACCCTCTTTCCGTTCGATGCAGGACGGGCACGTCGCGTAGCCTACCGGTCGTCCTCGGCGGCACCGGCCTCGGCGGCGGCGACCTTCCGGGCCTGGGCCGCCGCCTGGCGGGCGACCTTGCGGAGCTTCTTGTCGCTGGCGGACCGCTCCCCCACGGCGCCGGGGGTCCAGGCCTCGACGTCCTCGTCGGAGAACTCGACCTTGCCTGCGCGACGCTTCAGGTTGGGGAGCACGACGCCGTCCGCGAGCCGGCGGGCCGTCACGAGGAACCCGGTGTGCCCGACCATCCGGTGGTCGGGGCGCACGGCGAGCCCCTCGACGTGCCAGGTCCGGACGAGCGTCTCGCTCGACTGCGGGTCGGTGAACCGCCCGGTGTCCCGGAGCGCCTCGGCCGTGCGCGACAGCTGCGTGACCGTGGCGACGTAGCAGACGATCAGACCGCCGGGCACGAGGGCGTCCGCCGCGGCGTCGACGCACTCCCACGGCGCGAGCATGTCGAGCACGACCCGGTCGACGCTCTGCGGTTCGACGGCGTCCGGCAGCTCCTCGACGAGGTCGCCGACCGTCACGGACCAGTTGTCCGGGACGGCTCCGAGGAACGTGCCGACGTTGCCGCGCGCGATCGCCGCGAACTCCTCGCGCCGCTCGAACGACTGCAGTCGGCCGGTCGGACCGATGGCGCGCAGGAGGAACAGCGAGAGTGCGCCGGAGCCGACGCCGGCCTCGACGACCCGGGCACCGGGGAAGACGTCCGCGAAGGCGACGATCTGCGCGGCGTCCTTCGGGTAGACGATCGCGGCGCCGCGCGGCATCGACATCACGTAGTCGTTGAGGAGCGGTCGGAGCGCGAGGTACTCGTCGCCGGTGCTCGCGCGGATCACCGAGCCGTCCGGCTGGCCGATCACGTCGTCGTGCCGGAGCACGCCGCGGTGGGTGTGGTACTCGCCGGCGACCTCGAGCGAGAGCGTCGTCAGCTTGCCCTTCGGGCCGGTGAGCTGCACGCGGTCGCCCGCGCGGAACGGCCCGCGCGGCGGGGTGTGCGGCGCCCCACCCGCGGTGTGCGGCAGGGCCTCGGTCGGGTCGGTCGGGGCGCCGGTCATCGTGCGACCTCCTGGGTACGGGCCGCGAGGGCCGGGCCGGTGAGCGCGATGAGACGGTCCACGTCCACGTCCGCGAGGGTGGTCAGGTGGACGTCGCCGCCGGTGATGTCCGACAGCGGGACGATGTGCTCCACGGCGACCGTGACGGCTCCGGAGGCGACGGCGGACGCCACCCCGGTCGCGGAGTCCTCGATCGCGACGCAGGCCGTCGCGTCGAACCCCAGCTGTGCGGCGGCGGACAGGTAGGCGTCCGGCCAGGGCTTCGGTCGCTCGACGTCGTCACCGGCGACGACGACCCGGAACCCCCGGGCCCCGAGCGCGTCGGCGGCCACGAGCGCCATCTTCCGGCGCGACATCGTCACGAGCGCGGTCGGGATGCCACGGTCGTGCAGCTCCTCGATGAGTTCACGCGCGCCGGGGCGCCAGGGCAGCTCGGCGTCGCGGAGGCGCACCATGACGTACTCGGTCATCCACTGGACGATCTCCTCGACCTCCATGTCGACGCCGCGGTCGCGCAGGATCTCGCCGGAACGCTCGAGCCCGCTCCCGACCAGGGAGAGGCCGTCCTCGTGGGTCCACGTGACGCCGTGGCGTCCGGTGAGCTCGACCTGGGACTGCTGCCAGATCGGCTCGGTGTCGATGATCGTGCCGTCCATGTCCCACAGCACGGCTGCGGGCGGGACGAGGGCGGGGGGATGCGCGGTCACGGGCGACGAGTCTACCGGGGCGGGTGCCGGGCCTTTCCGCTCAGCGCGGACGCGCGGGCACCGCGGTCACCGACGGCCCTATCCTTGTTGCCTGAACCGTGTCCGGCCGTGCGCGGCCTCCGCCGCTCCCGCCCCGCTCCACCACCAGGAGGTCCCGTCCGTGCCACAGCACTCCCCATTCAGCGACGGACGACTGCTCGTCGTCGCGTTCGAGGGCTGGAACGACGCCGGAGAAGCGGCGAGCGGTCTCGCCAGGCGCATCGTCGAGTCGCTCGAGCTCGACGAGCTGCGTGAGCTCGACGGCGAGCGGTACGTCGACTACCAGTTCAACCGGCCGACCGTCGGTTCCGACGAGAGCGGTGCCCGCGGCGTGCAGTGGCCCCGCATCGTGCTCCACGGGCCCGGGGCCGAGGGCCGCCCGGT